>JAEMRF010000596.1 GCA_016463515.1 Solirubrobacteraceae bacterium
CCTCGCCGCCCGCCCAGCGGATGGTGCGGTTCGGCAGGTCGATCTCCGCCTCGCCGGCGGCGGCCAGCGCGTCGCACACGGCGTGGTCGGCGATGACCGGGAGCAGGCCGATCTTCGTGCTGTTGGAGAAGAAGATGTCCGCGAACGACGGCGCGACGATGGCCTTGAAGCCGTAGTCCTCCAGGCCCCACGGCGCATGCTCGCGGCTCGAGCCGCAGCCGAAGTTCTCGCCGGTGACCAGGATCGGGTTGGGCGGAAGGTCCCAGCCCTCCTCCTTCGCCCAGTCGTAGAAGAGGAACTCCCCGAAGCCGGTGCGCTCGACCCGCTTGAGGAACTGCTTGGGCATGATCTGATCGGTGTCGATGTCGTCGCGGTCGAGGACCGAGACCTTGCCGCTGATCGTGGTGATGGGGTCCATGATCGTGGTCTCCTAGTTCCAGTCGCGGATGTCGACGAAGCGGCCCTCGATGGCGGCCGCGGCGGCCATCTTCGGGCTCACGAGGTGCGAGCGCGCGCCACGGCCCTGGCGCCCCTCGAAGTTGCGGTTCGACGTCGAGGCGACGCGCTCACCCGGCGCCGCGATGTCCGGGTTCATGCCCAGGCACATCGAGCAGCCCGCGACGCGCCAGTCGAAGCCGGCCTCGGTGAAGATCCGGTCGAGGCCCTCGTCCTCGGCCTGCTTCTTGACCTGCTGTGAGCCCGGGACCACCATCGCGTTGACGTGCGAGGCGACCTTGCGGCCCTTGACGACCTCGGCCGCGGCGCGCAGGTCGCCGATGCGCGAGTTCGTGCACGACCCGATGAAGACGCGGTCGAGCGTGATCTCCTGGATCGGCGTGCCGGCCTGCAGGCCCATGTACTCCAGGGCGCGCTCGTCGCCGGCGTCCTGCGGGTCCGGGACGACGTCGGCGACGCCCGTGACCATGTCCGGGGTCGTACCCCACGTGACCTGCGGGCTGATCGCCGCCACGTCCACCGTGACCTCGGTGTCGAACGTCGCGCCCTCGTCGGTGCGCAGCGTCTTCCAGTCCTCGACGCGCTCGGCCAACGTGGCGCTGTCGAAGCCCGGGCGCTCGGTCTCGAACCACGCGAAGGTCGTCTCGTCCGGCGCGATCATCCCCGCGCGGCCGCCGCCCTCGATGGTCATGTTGCACATCGTCATCCGGCCCTCCATCGAGAGCCCCTCGATGACCGGGCCGGCGAACTCGACGACGTGGCCGGTGGCGCCCGCCACCGTGATCTGGCCGATCGTCGCGAGGATCAGGTCCTTGGCGGTGACGCCGTAGCCCATCTCCCCCACGTAGTTGATGCGCATCGACTTCGGGCGCGGCTGCACCAGGCACTGGGTCGCCAGCACGTGCTCGACCTCGCTCGTGCCGATGCCGAACGCCAGCGCGCCGAACGCGCCGTGCGTGGCGGTGTGGCTGTCGCCGCACACGATCGTCATGCCCGGCTGGGTGACGCCGAGCTCCGGCCCGATGACGTGCACGATCCCCTGACGGAAGTTGCCCAGGCTGTAGACCGGGATGCCGAACTCCTCGCAGTTGCGCTCGAGGGTCTGGACCTGGACGCGGCTGAGCTCGTCCTTGATCTTCGCGGCGACGGGCGTGCCGTCCGTCGGCGTGTTGTGGTCGGCCGTGGCGAGCGTGCGGTCAGGACGGCGGACCTTGCGCCCGGCGAGGCGCAGGCCGTCGAACGCCTGCGGGCTCGTGACCTCGTGGACGAGGTGCAGGTCGATCCAGA
>JAEMRF010000165.1:0-3825 GCA_016463515.1 Solirubrobacteraceae bacterium
GAAAGGCCCGCCGAAGCGGGCCTTTCCCAGTGTGTGTCACCAACATCTGGAGGAAAACAACGGCCGGTGTCCAGTCGAACGTTGCACTCATAGATTCGGCGCAGGGCGGCGTTTGCTTTACCCGTCTGGACGTTCGTTCTAGAAAACGGCCAAAATCACAAATTGGCGATTGAGCGGGGGGAAAGCAAAATTACCGACCGTACTCGCCGGGATCCCAACGTGGAAGGGATTGACCGGCGAGTAGGGGAGGACTACGCCCGCGGCGGGTACATGCCCGAGCCGGTCTTGCGACCGAGCTCGCCGGCGGCGATCTTCTCGTCGACCTTGGCCGGAATCTCGGTGCTGATCATCTCGCCGATCGCCTTCGACACGTCGAGGCCGACGAGGTCCAGCAGCGCGAGCGGGCCCATCGGGTGGCCGGCGCCGAGCTTCATGCAGGTGTCGATCGACTTGGCGTCAAGGCCCGTCTCCTCCATCAGCTTCACGGCGTCGAAGAGGTACGGGAAGAGCAGTCGGTTCACGACGAAGCCCGGGGTGTCCGGCACCTCGACGCCCGTCTTGCCCAGCGCCTCGACCAGGGCGCGGGTGCGCTCCTTGGTGGCGTCGGTCGCGGCGGCCGGGAAGATGACCTCCACGAGCTTCATCAGCGGCACGGGGTTGAACACGTGCAGACCCACGAAGCGGTCGCCGAGGCCCGAGAGCTCGGCGAGCTTCTCGATCGAGAGCGACGACGTGGTGGTCGAGAGGACGGCGTCCGGGCCGGCGAGCTCAGCGAGCTTCTGCAGGAGCGGCGTCTTGACGTCGTAGTCCTCGGAGACGGCCTCGACGAGGAAGGTCGCTGCGCCGAGATCATCCTGGTTGGTGGTGACGGTCACGCGGGACACGTCGGCGCCCTCGAGGCGCGACGCGGCCTTCTCGATGGCGGCCTGGGCGCGCTGCTGGGAGGCCTCGCTGCGGGCCCACAGGATCACCTCGCCGGTGACCGAGCCGACGGCGGCCAGGCCGGTTGCGATCGTGCCGCTGCCGGCGATGCCGAGCTTCTCTGCCATGGGAGCTTCCTCTGGTGTGAAGGTGGGGGTTCGTGGGCGGCGCGGGACGGGACCCCGGGCCAACGCCTGCACGCGCGGAGCTGCGGCGCAGGCGCCACAGGGTAGAGGCGCGAGGCAGGCGGCGGCGTCGTGCCCTTCGTCGCAGCCGTGGCGGGGCCAATGCACCGGTCGGTAGACGGGCCATCAAATGTGCGCTACGGTGCGTCTCGTGTCCCTACCGTCTGTCCCTCGGTTTCTCGCTCCTGCCCTGCTCATCGGCTGCCTGGTCGCACCGGCCGGGGCCGGTGCTGGAGTCGAGCAGGGGCCGCGTCCTGTGTTCGGGCCGCGCGCGCCACAGAAGGTGACCCCCGCAGGCAACGGGTGGCTGCGCGTGAGCACGGTGCCAGCCAAGCGCGCGTCCGACAGCGTCGGGATCAACCTCGACACCTGGAGCCGCACCGGCGCCTACACGCCGGCCCGCTGGCCGGGGCTGATGCAATCGCTGCGCGCTTCCGGGATCACGCGCGCCCGGGTCGACGTGCACCTCGTGAGCGGCGACTGGGGCACCCAGCGACAGGTCGAGATGGGCAAGGCCGGGTTCAAGCTCACGGTGCAGCTGGGCGACGCGTTCGGCCGCTACAGCGCCACGCCACTGGATCGCGTGTACGACGTGTTCCGCACGCACCTGCTGCCCTACTCCGAGGCGGTCGAAGGGACGAACGAGCCCGACATCGCCGGCCCGCTGGATTGGGGGACCACCGCGCTCGCCCACCAGCGTGCGATCGTCAGCAATCTCGCGGCGACCCCTGGAGCCGACCGCCTGGCCGTGTTTGCGCCGAGCACCGCCCGCCCGGCCAATCAGCGCTGGTACGGCGACCTGACCGGCCTGGCCGACTATGCCAACGCGCACGCCTACAGCGGAGGCCGCTACGGCGCCCTTGGGTTCGACATGTTCGTCCCGCCGGCCGAGCAGCTCCTGCCCGGCGGGCCCACGGTCGTGACGGAGACCGGCGTGCACACCTCGCCCGAGGGCACGTACTCCCAGCCGGGCGTGTCGGAGGCGGTCGCCGCGCGCTACGCACCCAAGGGACTGCTTGAGGCCTTCCGCCGCGGCATCCCGCGCACGTACCTCTTCGATCTGGTCGACCGGTTCGACGACCCCGAGCTCAAGCGCGTCGAAGCGCACTTCGGGCTCCTGCGAACCGACGGCACTCCCAAGCCTGCGTTCGCCGCCATCAGCCGCCTGATGAGCGAGCTCAGCGACAGCAAGGGCAAGGTCGGCACGCCGACCCGGCCGGTCGCGATTCGTCCCCGGCAGCCGCTCCCGCCCGATGTGCGCTCGCTGGCGCTGCGGCACTCCGACGGGTCACTCGTGCTCGCGCTCTGGCGCGAGCGCTCACTCTGGGACACCGTCGCTGCCAAGCCGATCGCCGCGCCCACGGCCAGCGTGCACCTTGATCTCGGCGAGCGCTACGTGCTCGGACGTGTGCGCGAGCTGGCCACCGGGCGCCTGAGCTGGCAGCTGCCGTTCCTTGGCGGACTCGACCTGAAGCTGGGCGACGACGTGACCATCGTGCGCCTGACCGGCCGCCTGCGCTGACGCCGCCCGCCCGGGCGCGTCCGCCGGGGAACCGGTTGCTCTGAGCAGCGCACCTGAGCAAGATGCGGTGGTGACTCTCCCTGGTGGCAGCCTCCTGCGCCGACGGCGCATTCAGGTGCTGTTGGCCTGCCTGGCGGCGGTCTCGCTCGTGCTGGGCGTGAGCTGGGCGGCGCAGCCGGGCCCGCCTGCTCCCGATGGCCCTGTGCGAACGACCGGTGAGCTTGCCCTGGCGACCACGCCCGACGCGCCCACATCCGGGGCGGGCGAAGCAGCGCAATCCGGAACCGACCGCGGCTCGGGGCGCCAGGTGTCGACGGCGGCCGAGGTCGCCGACGTTCCCGCGTCGTGGCGGCGCATCGCGGAGCAGGCGCGTTCTTGGCCGGCGGCCAGCCAGCCGCTGCCGGTCGGCCGGCAGCTGGCCGTGCCGACGGTGCCAGCCTCGCGAATGCGCGACACCCTGGCGCTCAACATCGACCTGTGGCGCACGCAGGACGGGTATCAGGACTTCGCCCCGATCCTCGGCAAGGTCACCGAGCTTCGGCTGCGCCACGCCCGCGTCGGCATGCAGTCCACGGGAGAACATGGGCTCGCCCGAATGCAGCTCCTCGGCCGCCTGGGCGTGCGGCTGAACGTCGTCATGGGAGACGCGTACGGGCGCTACAACACGGCGCCGTTCTCCTCGCTCGAGGAGCGGCTTCAGGGCAACGTTCTCCCCTACGTCGACAGCGTCGAAGGCACCAACGAGCCCGACCTTGCCAGCCAGCAGGACTGGGCCGCCCGGGCGAAAGGGCACCAGGGCTCGGTGGTGGAGTCAGTGGCAGCGCACCGGCGGGATCCCGTCGCTGTGATCGCCCCGAGTCTCGGGCGGATCGCCAACGTGCCGCAGCTCGGCAGCTACCGGGGGCTGGCGGATGCCGCCAATGCTCATGCCTACTCCAGTGCCGGGGAGCCGAGCGCACCGCTGGACCAGTGGGCGCGGGATCTTCAGTCCCAGCTGCCGGGCGGGCCGGTCGTGGTGACCGAGGCCGGATTCCAGACCGACGTGGGCCAGACGAAGTACCACACGCCATTGCCGCCCGAGATCGCTGCGGCCTACACGCCGAGGATCGTCCTGGAGGCGATCCGCCGCGGGATGCCGCGGGTCTACCTCTACGAGATGATCGACCGCTGGGCCGACCCCTTTGGCGTCGACACCGC
>JAEMRF010000165.1:3925-6860 GCA_016463515.1 Solirubrobacteraceae bacterium
TCTACCTCTACGAGATGATCGACCGCTGGGCCGACCCCTTTGGCGTCGACACCGCGGCCCACTTCGGACTGCTCGAACACGACCTGAAGCCCAAGCCGGCCTGGACGGCGCTGGTGCGCCTGCAGCGCGCGCTCCTGGACGGCGGCGCTCCTGATCGCGCCGTGGCACCGCTGCGCGCCACCGTGGCTGCAGGCCCGGCAGACCTTCGCGTCCTTGCGTTTCGCCGTCGCGACGGCACGACCACGCTTGCGCTCTGGCGGGCCGTCTCGCAGTGGGACAACCAAACGCTCGTGGAGACGCCGGCGGCGCCCGCGGCGGTGCGGCTGCAGCTGAGCGGGGGAGAGGCCGGCGGCGCGCTCAGCACCGATGTGGTCTCCGGCAAACGCAAGCGCCTGCCGGAGGGCCAAGAGATCGCCCTTGAGCTGACCGGCTCGCCGGTGCTCGTGAGCGGACTGCGCTGAGGGGACTCTGGCGTTGCCGCTCGGGAGCTAGCGCTCGTCGGACGGCCAGCGGAAGCCGCGCAGCTGCTCCGGCGCCGGCAGCGGCGACGAGGGCAGCTCGCCACCGGGCGTGAAGCTGTGGAACACCACGGGCGCCGTGTCGTTGGCTCCGTGAGGATGCACGAGCGATGCGAGCAGGATGATCTGGCCGCGACCGACCGAGAGCTCGAACTGCCCGCCGCCATACATCTCGGCGCCGAGCTCCTCGAGGCGGTCGTAGACCGCGAGCAGCTCCTGGATCGAACCGATCCGCGACGGCTTCACGTTCATCCGCTTGGGCTCGATCGGGAGCGCGTCGATGTCGGCGACCGAGTGGATCGGTGCGTCCCAGCTCAGGCGGTGAGCGTCGTGCTCGGCCAAGAGGTCGGTGGTCTCACCGGGCGCGGCATCCTCGAGCGTGGCTTCGGGGACTGCCCGCGCGATCTCCACGACCTGCGCTGGCGGAATATCGGTGTCGACGATCGTGCCCGTGTAGAAGGCCTTGAAGTCGATGCAGTCCACGCGATCCAGCGCGCCGAGCTCTTTGAGAAAGGCAGCGTCCCAATCGGCGTCGGCGTCGAGCTTGAACCGCAAACCTGGGACCGCGTCGATCAACGGCTGCAGCGCCGCCACAGTCGGCGGCGATCCGACCCGCGCCGAACTGACGAACGTGACGGGCCGCGGCGTGCGGTCGAGCGCCGTCGCCAGGTCGGTGTCGGCCTGGCGCAGCGCGAGGTCGAGCGCGGCGGATTCCCACGCCCAACGCCGGTAATCGAGAGAGGCCTCGTGGGCAGGCGGCCCAGCGGGGAAGAGATTGGCGGCGCCGACGAGCTCGCAAAACGATCCAAGCGTCCACGTGCCGACCGCCTCGATCGGCGGGCCGTGCTGGCGCACCACGTCGTGCTCGGCGGCCTCGTAGTTGACGTCCTCGCCGAGGCCCGTCTCACCGAGCCCCTCGAGTGCGATCACGGTCGTCACGCGCTCCCAAGCTGCCAGCGGCAGCCGCGGGAAACTGAGCTCGACGGACTCGACGGTCAGGGGGAGACCGCGAAGGCGCTCCCAGGCCTCGGCACCCCAGCCCATGGGATCAGGCGTCGGCGGGCGCCGGTGGCGCGAGCGAATCCAGATGCGGCAACGACTCGACATGCGCCGTCCCGCGCTGCTCACCCGCCGCAGCCAGCTGACGCAGGCGCTCGAGCTCACGCTCACCGAACCGGCGCACCGGATCGGTCGGCTCCAGGCCGTCGATCAAACGGGCGACCCGGCCGCGAAGCTGCAGCGCAAAATGCGGCGTCGCAGGCCCCGACAGCTCAAGGATGTCGTCGATCGTCGGGGGGCGCCCGAGGCGGGCACTGGACTCGGCTTCGCTCATGGCGTGGCCTCCGGGGCAGTCAGGGTGTCGGCGGCATCACCGATGGCGTTCGGATTGTCCGACCGGACGATCTCCATCAGGTTATCGATCCGTGCCTGCGTGGACACCTCGATCGCGGTCGTGGGGCCCACGATCCAGCCGCGGTTCTGGAACGTCTGCGTCACGGAAACCTGGTCGTCGAAACCCGGTTGGATATCGAGCAGGTAACTCCGAAGCGCCGGCGAGACGTGGTCGGGCTCGTCGACGTAGAGCAGTGCTGGGTACGTCCCGCCGGAGGAAAGCGCCGCGGCGGCCATGGCCGATGTGGGGTCCTTCGTGGGCGCAAACACGAACGAATGGCCGGGATCGCGGTAGTTCCAACCGAATTCGCGGTCGGAGTACCGCGCGAACTCGATCGCGAGGTCGGCGGGGCCACCGTCGTTGTTCGGCGGCTGGATGCGGTAGACGCTGGTGCCCGGAATGTCCTTGAGCGAACGGATCACGAAGCTGCTGACCACGTCGGAGCTGCCGAGCACATAGATCCGCGGGTTGTCGTGCTCGGCGATCGCCTCTTTGGTGTCGGCCGGGAGCGTGCCCGCACCCGTGAACAGGATCGGATCGCCTGAGCGCGCCGCCCACGCCGCCGCGGGCGCAGCGCTCGCAGGGTCCTCGCTGTTGACCACCAGGATCCGAGAGGACGCACGCCCGCGCAGCTTCGTGAGCTGGCGGTCGGCGGCTTTCGCCAGGCCGGCTGGCGTGGTCGCGGTCACGTACCGCGCACGCATGCCCTCCGGGCGCGCCGCCGTCCCGATGCGCAGCACCTGAGCGCTATTCATCCGGCGCGAGCCAGCTGGCTGCAGCTGACGCATCGCCGACGTCGTCACCGGGGGAAGATTGCGGCCGTCAGCCAGTAGCACGGGGAATCCCAGCGGCTTGGCCGCAAACGGCGCAGCCAGCAAGATCGCGCGCCAGTCATCGGCTCCGGCCAACGCCACCGCATCAGGGCGCAGATCACGTGCCGTCGACGGGAACATCGTCAGCGCGGTCGTCGCAGCGACTGAGGCTGGGTCGACGGCGTCAAGTCGCGTGGTGTTCTTGGTCACCA
>JAEMRF010000597.1 GCA_016463515.1 Solirubrobacteraceae bacterium
CTGCCGCTGCTCAGCTCGGTCGCCAGCCAGCTGGAGAGCTTCAGCCTCTACCCCGGCGCCTACGGCGCAACATTCTGGATCGCACTCCTGGCCGTCATCATCGTTGCCGGACTCGTCGTCGTTCAGCTCGAGAAGTCGGCCGAGAAGGCGGGCCGCCGTCAGGACGCCGTCACCCGATTGAACGTCGGACTGGCCGGCATGGTGACGCTCGCCATGGCCGGCAGCTTCATGACGTTCCTCAGCAGTTACGGCTGGGCCGCGGCTGCTGCGTCGGTCAGCTTCTTCGTCGCCACGTTCCTCGTGATCCCCGCTGGCCGGCTCCCCGGCAGCCGCGCGATGGCGTGCCAGCCTGAGCGCGCCTGGGCGTTGCTCGCCGTCATCTCGGTCGTGGCTCTGGCCGTCGCACCGTCACTGCCGGGCCTCGGCGTCGTTGGCGTTTGCCTGGCGCAGGTGCGCCGCCGGTGGGCCGGGATCTCCCGCGGCGATGATCTGCACCAGGACGGCCCCGTGGATGGCACCAACCGGCTCTCAGCTGTGCTGCTCACGGTGTTCGTGCTGCTGGCCTCCGCGATCGGGATGCAGGCCATGACGCTTTCACCGCAGGACCTGCGCGCCGCCGACGTCGAGGCTACGCCAGCAGTGCCGGGCACCGTCAAGGGCCCCACGATCGGCCCGCCCACCCCCTAGAGGGGCGCAAGGCACGCGCCTAGCGGCGCGCGTCGCGAATCTCGCGCTGGGTTTCCCGCGCGATGTCGCGGTCCTTGATCGTCTGACGCTTGTCGAAGCGATCCTTGCCGCGGGCCAGGGCGATCTCGACCTTCACGTAGCTCTCTTTGAAGTACATCCGCGTCGGCACGATGGTCAGGCCTTTGGTGTGGGTCTGACCGGCGAGCTTGTCGATCTCGCGGCGGTGCAGCAGGAGTTTGCGGTCGCGATCGGGGGTGTGGTTGTAGCGCGACGCAGCGGCGTACGGCGGGATGTGGGCGCCGACCAACCAGAGCTCTCCGTTGTTCATGATCGCGTAGGCGTCGCGCAGGTGAGCGCCACCGTCGCGCAGACTCTTGACCTCGGTCCCGGCCAGGGCGATGCCGCACTCGAACGTGTCGAGCAGCTCGTAGCGGAACGCGGCCTCGCGGTTGCGGGTGATGTCGCGGTCGCCGGGGCGGTGCCCGGCGCGTGTGGGGCTCTTCGCCATCAGACCCTCCAGGTTAGAGGTCGGCTAGAGATCGCCGCCGATGGCCACCGGTTTGAGGTCGACCTTGCCGCGCAGCACGTCGAGCCGGTCCACGGTGACCTCGGCCTTGTCGCCCAGATGGATGGCCCGCCCGCTGCCTTCGGCAGCCAGGATCGTGCCCTCGGCGTTGACCTCCCACCAATCGCCGCGCAGCGAGCGCAGCGGGATCATGCCGTCAAAGCCGCTGCCGAAGTTCACGAAGAGGCCGGCGGCGATGATGCCGGTGACCTCACCGCGCCACACATCTCCCCAGCCGCCATCGGCGAGGTAGTCGCGCAGCAGCATCGCCTTGGCGATCCGGTCAGCTTCGCGCTCAACGGCCATCGAGGCGCGCTCCAGATCCGAGCAGTGCGTGGCCAGCTGCGTGAGCGGATCGTCCTCATCGGCATCGCTGGCTGAGCCCTCGCGAGGACCGGAAGGAGCGTCGCTGGCGACGGCTCCGATCTTGGCCCGGCCCTGCTCGGCGAGTTCCAGGACGGCCCGGTGGCAGACGATGTCGGGGTA
>JAEMRF010000598.1 GCA_016463515.1 Solirubrobacteraceae bacterium
CGGCAACTGCAGCTGGAGATCACCGAGTCGGTCCTGGTGGATCGCCCGGAAGCGCTCGTGGCGGACCTCACCGAACTGATGGCGCTCGGCGTGCGCATCGCGATCGACGACTTCGGTACCGGTCACTCGGTGCTGGCCTACCTCAAGGACCTCCCCGTCGACGTGCTGAAGATCGACAAGGCGTTCGTCGACGAGATCGATCACGACGCTGGCCGCGCGCGCCTCACTCAGGGGATCGTGCAGCTCGCGCAAGCGCTTGATCTCTCGATCGTGGCCGAGGGCATCGAGACGGCGCCCCAGGCGAGTCTGTTGCATGGCCTGGGCGACATGCTCGGGCAAGGCTTCTTGTATTCCCGGCCCGTGGCGGCCGACCTCGCGGGCAAGTTGCTGCGCGACGGCAACTTCGGGCCGACACCCGAGCACGCCGACTTCGGGCGCGAGAGCGCCGCGTAGTCGCGAGCGGGCTGGAGCGGCATCCCGCGGGTGCGCCGGACGCCCGTGCCCCTGGCATCCGTCAGCGTGCCTTACGGCGTCGTGATCTTCGGCGTCCCCAGGCCCGGGCGGCGGTGGATCAAGTAGCTCGTCGCACGCTGGAACTCGAGTTCGCGGATCCGTGGGGCGCTCGCCAGAAGTTCCACGAGACCGTAGGCCAGTGAGGCCCAGCCCGTGGCGTACGCAAACGGACGCGACGTCGTAAAGCCGGCGATCACGGCCAGCGCCACGGCGCCCCAGATGATGGTCTCGCCGATCAGCCGCCACCGCAGCTTTCCCTCTGGAAGTACCGACCCGCCCTCCGTGGCTTCGGCGATCGGTCGGTCGGTGAGCCAACGCCCGGGCGCCGTGACTGGGATGCCGCGCCGCGCCGCCACGAGGGCCAACGGCACCAGAACGACGAGCACCCCGGGGATCGCGAGCCAGGCGTAGCCGGTCTCGCTCCCCTCGCCGCCGAGAAGGCCTGGGAACCCGGCGACGATGAACGCGATCCCGATCAGGGTCGAGCAGGTCCCGTTGAGGGCGGCATAGGTGGAGAAGCGCATGCGATCAGTAGTACGCGCTTTCGTGGCGCGCGGATGGGCAATCGGGTTGCGGGCCCCGATCGCGTCCCGGCAGCGAGGCCTGAGAGCGGCTTTCGGCGAGGGGTGGTGGGCGGCTGCACCTGCGCTGGTTGGCGGCGGTGGATTTTCGGGCGTTTTGGGGTTTGAGGGCGGTGTTCGGCGAGGGCGGACGGTGTTTGGGGCCGGCGGGCTGTGGCGTTGGAGTGGCGAGCGGGTTGGGTGGGCCTCTGGTTCGGAGGCCGTTCTTGGGTGTTGCGGCCGAAAGTTGGGCGGTGGCGGGCGTAGTGCTCGACTTCGTCTCTAAGAACAGCTTGCTAAGCGGGTTCTGGAGACGAAGTCGCCGGGTGGTCGGCGGAACCCGTCCATGCGCGCTCGGCGTGGCCGCCGGCAAACCGCGAGGCGCCCGCTCATCCGCTGCCGCCAACGAGCGCAAGCAACGCCGCCGCGCGGCCGACAGCCGGACCTTTGGGCTCTGAAATGTCGGCCCTGCGGACATTTCAGAGCCCAAGCGTGCACCCCCACCACCTTTGGGCTGTGAAATGTCGGCCCTGCGGACATTTCAGAGCCCAAGCGTGGTCCGGGCGGTCAGCCAAGGCGACGCACAGCCCGCCGACCCCGAAACCCGCACCGCCCTCGCCGAACACCGCCCGCAAACCCCGAAGCGCCCGCAGATCCGCCGCCGC
>JAEMRF010000599.1 GCA_016463515.1 Solirubrobacteraceae bacterium
GGGTCCGGGTCGCCGGTCTCGCCGCCAGCCAGCAGCGCAGTGAGAGCGTTGGCGTCGCCGGTGAGCAGCTCGAGCAGGATCCGTTGGACGACGTCGAGCACGTCGGCCTCGGGCGCGACGCTCGCCGCAAAGCCCGAGAGGTAGAGCAGGTTCTTGAAGAAGAGGACCAGCTCCTTCGGCATGCGGAACCCGTTGCTGGCCAGGACCATGATCAGCCGGCCGAGGGTCATCCCGAGCTCGTCGAACGTGACCGTGCCGCGCTCGCGGGAGTCGATGGCGTCGACCTCCTTCTGCAGCTGGGCGACGAGCTCGTCGAGGTCGGCGTCGGCGTCGATCGCGCCGAAGGTCTGCATGGCGGCAACCTGTGCTCGGGCGTCGCTGGCGGCAAACGCTGCCAGGAACTGCACGAGGCCAGCGCGCTGGGCGGCGTCGAGGCGGCCCGCGATGCCGAAGTCCACGAGCGAGAAGTTGCTGTGGTCGACGTCGATCAGGACGTTGCCGGCGTGCAGGTCGCCGTGGAACATCCCGTACATCAAGGTCGCTTCCAGGACGCCCTTGATGCCGCGGTAGAAGAGGTCGTCACCGTCGATGGCGTTGCCCGGCGGCAGCTTGGCGTACGACACGCCCGGCAGGAACTCCATCACGAGCACGCGCGAGGTCACCATGCCGGGGATCGGCCGCGGCGCGAACATCGTGTCGGCGCCCAGGTCTTCCAGGACCGCCGTGGACTCGACCAGGTTGGCGGCCTCCATCCGGAAGTCGAGCTCCTGCAGAGCGAGCTGCGCGAAGAGTTCCACGAACCCGCGCACGCCGGCCTGCTTGGCTGCGGGGTGCAGCCGCTCGGCCGCCGCTGCGGCGATCGCGAGCGTCTCGATGTCGGCGCGGAACTTGCCACGGAGCCGGGGCCGGCGCACCTTCACGACGACCTCGGTGCCGTCGTCCAGGCGACCGCGGTGGACCTGCCCGATGGAGCCGGCGGCGAGCGGTTCGTCGTCGAGCCACACCAGCCGCGAGCGAGCGTCGCCGAGTTCGTGGTCGATCACCTTCTGCGCCACGCCTGGGCGCAGCGGCGGCGCCTCGTCGCGGCACCACGCGAACGCCTCGACCCACTCGTCCGGCAGCAGGCCGTGAGCGGTCGCGATGAACTGACCAAGCTTGATGTAGGCCGGGCCGCCAGCGCGCACGAGCTTCTCCACGCGGTCGAGCGTGCCCTGCGACGTGTTCGGCGCCTCGACCCGCAGACCGACCGCTGCGGCCGCAGCCGCCAGGAGCTGGAAGGGTGCCTCCGGCGCTGCGGTGGAGAACATCCGCCAACCCGTCGAGGCCAGCGAGGCGATCGTGTCCGGCCAGATGCGCGGCGTCGCCAGATCGCGGGCGTCGCGGGCGACCGTGCGACGCTGACCGACCGCGTCGGCCTGCCAGCGCAGGGCCTGTTCAGTCAGACCCGGGATCTCCGCGAGCCGCTTGGACTGCGCGATGAGCACGTCCGGGCGCGGGAGTGGCGGTGGGGTCTGGCCCGTGGGACGGGGAACAGCGTCGACCATGGGCGCAGGATGACAGAGCTACCTACACTTGTGTAAGTAGAAGCGTCACGCAAGGGCGTGACCCGGCGCAGCGCCACCAGCACACCCGCCGTGTGGCAGCGTTTGCCAGCGCCGACTACCCTCCGGCGCCATGGAAGAGATCCCGATCCGCGGCGACATGATCCGCCTGGGCCAGCTGCTCAAGCTCGCCGG
>JAEMRF010000600.1 GCA_016463515.1 Solirubrobacteraceae bacterium
GGCGGACCTGAAGCATGACCCGCACTATACGCGAATCATTCTCATTAGCGTTCCCCCAACGGTCGTTTCGGCGCCAAGCGCGCCTGTGACGCCGTCAGCTCGTCCGCGGAGCGGCGTGGAGCACGATGTCGTGCCCGACCAGCTCAACCCCGAGACGGCTTGCCAGCGCGTGGATCGCTTGCTCCAGCTCGTCATCGTGAAACGGCTCGATCTGACCGTCCTCGAAGAGCACGTGATGGTGGTGCTCGCCACCCGGAAGGGCACGTTCGTAGCGGGCCGTCCCGTCACCGGCGTCGAGGCGATGCACGAGGTGGAGTGCTCGCAGCGTGTCGAGCGTGCGATAGACCGTCGCCAGGTTGGCACCTCGCGCGCCCTGATCCCGCAGGCGGTCGACGATGTCGTGCGCGGTGAGGACACACCCCTCGTCTGCGAGGACGCCGACCACTGCAGCGCGGCCGCCGCCGGTCCGTAGGCCAGCGTCGCGCAAGACCGTCTCGGCATGCTCGCTCCAGCGGGCCCCGGCTTCGATCTCGGTGGCGCTGCCGTGCGTGTGGGCGTGTGCGCCGGTGGCGCTCACGCGGCCGCCTGCACGGGCTTTGCGCACTGCCATTCCTCACCGAAGCTGCGCATGGCGGCGATGATCGGCAGGAGCGCTTCACCCATGGCGGTGAGCTCGTACGGCGAGCTCGAGCCGGGCGTGACCGTCGGCCACTTCTCGCGCTGCACGATTCCGGAGACTTCAAGCGTGCGAAGGCGCGCGCTGAGGGTGCGTGGCGAGATACCGGGAATGGCACGCTCCAGGTCGCAGAAGCCCATCGGACCGCCTTCCAGCTGCTCGAGGAGCTGGGGGGTCCACTTGGTGGCGATCACCTCGGCGGTACGGGCGACATGCTCGTGCTGATCCACACCCCACATGGTACCGCCGGGCGAGGCGATCGCCAGCGGGCTCGGCGATCGGTGACCGAGCCCGCGTGCCAGGTCTCTAGCGCGCGGCCGGGATGACCGGCCCCTCGGAGGGCTGCACGATGACCCAGCCCGTCCCGGCGAACGCAATCTGGAACGACTCCCCGGACGCGCGACCGGTGGCCGCCTTGAAGGCCTTGATGTCGGTCTTGAGCGTGGTGGTGACCCCGCCAGACCAGGCCACAGCGGCCTGCGCGTCGGCGAAGGTCGGGGCAGATGCCACGTCGAGCAGGACGGGCGGACCGTCGGTGAGCAGCGCGACGTAACCGGTGCCCTTGATCGTCGTGTTGAACAGCCCGCCGGCCATCATGCCCGCGGCACCGCCCTTGACGCGCTGCACATCCCATTCCAGGTCGGCGTCGAGCGCCAGCAACGCCGAGCCGTTCACCGTGATGGTCTCGTTCTCGAGGTAGAGCACGTGCACGTTCTTGCCGGTGTCGGCAAGGAAGACCTCGCCGGAACCGGTGATGCTCATGAGGCGCTGGCCCTCGCCGGTCATCGCCTTCTTGATGAACTTGCCCACGCCGCCGCTGACGTGCTCGAAGGTCACGTCGCCCTGGTAGGCCACCATCGACCCGGACTTGGCCTGGATCGAGCCCTGATCGAGGCGGACCTTCAGCAAGTACGGGTTCTGCGACGCGAAGGCGTCGGTCGAAGTGGTCTCCTGAAAGGCACCGAGTTCGGTACGCATGCTGGCTCCTTGGCGGCCGAGAATCGAACGGAGCGCGGTCAGCCGGCCGCGCACCCTGAGCCTGCCACAGCAGCGCGC
>JAEMRF010000601.1 GCA_016463515.1 Solirubrobacteraceae bacterium
GCCTCATATGCCCCACAAGACCACCGATAAAGACCGCGCCGTCATCGCCAAGTACGTCCTCGAGGCCCACGGCAAGGAACGCCAGCTCGAGACGGCCTTGCAGGCCCAGATCGCCGGCGCCAAGAACGAAAAGGTCCAGCAGGCGCTCGTCGACCACCTCGACGTGACCAAGGAACAGATCAGCGCGCTGGAGTCCCGCCTGGTCGAGCTCGGCACCGACCGGTCCAGCCTCTCGGGCGCAGGCCCGATCGAGGTCGGCGCCGGGCTGGTCTCCACGGTCGCCAACAAGTCGCTCGCGCTTGCCAAGGGCCCGGTGCAGCTGCTGCGCGGCACCAGCCCCGCCGACAACGAGCTGCGCAATCTGCGCGACTGCTTCTGGAACGAAGCCGAAGAGATCGCCCACTACAGCGTGATCGCCGCGCTGGCCAGCCACCTCGGCGACACGAAGACCGCGCAGCTCGCGCGGCGCCACCGCAAGGAGGAAGAAGCGATGCAGGTCACGCTCGAGGAGCTCATCGACGAGGTCACCAGGACCGTTGCCGAACAGGAGGCCACGCTGCCGGCTCGCGACGCGGTCAGCAGCCGCTGAAATTCGTCCTCGGCCCTCGGCCTGCGGACGCGCGCTCCCGGGCGCCGAGCAGGGCGAGGGCGGTCGCCATTTGGGGTTCTGGCGCCGGATCGCTAGAACCAGGGGCATGAGCGACTCCCCCTTCGCAGATCTCGTCATCACCGGCGTCGATGTGCTCGTGGCGCCGGGCGATCTTCGCGAGGGCGTCGATCTCGTGATCGCGGGCGGCCGGATCGTCTCGCTCGATGCTGCGCCGTCGCCCGCGCGGGACACGGCCACGCAGATGCTCGACGGCGCTGGCCTGCTTGCGACCCCGGGCCTGGTCAACGCCCACACGCACTCCGCCGAGAACCCGATGCGCGGCTTGGCCGACGGCCATGCGCTCGAGCCGTGGCTTGCCACGCTGATGGCCTCCGGCGGGCTCTACTCCGCCGAGGATCACTACTGGTGCGCGCTGGCAAGCGCCGCCGAGATCCTGCTCAACGGCGGCACCGGCGTGATCGACCACCTGGTGATGACGCCGATCTCCGCGGACTCGTTCGACGGAGCGATGCGCGCCTACCGCGACGCCGGCATTCGCGGCGGCGTCGCGCCGCTACTCAGCGATGCCGACGCGACGGTCGCCCTGGCGGCCGACCTGGGGATGGACGTGTCCGGCCTTTCGGTGCTCATGCCCGAGCAGGAGCCGCTGCTGCCAACCCAGGAGATGCTCGACCTCACCGCCGACGCGATCAGCCGCTGGCACGGCGCCGAGGGTGGTCGGCTGCATCTGCTCGGCGGGGCCAGCGGCGTGCAGTGGGCCGGCGAAGAGCTCATCGGCGGCATGGCGGCCCTCGCGCGGTCGACGGGCACCACGATGCAGCTGCACCTCGTCGAGACGCGCGTGCAGGCTGCGGCATGCCGGCTGAAGTACGGCACGTCGGCGGCGCAGGCGCTGGCGTCGATCGAGGCGCTCGGGCCAGAGGTGTCACTCGCGCACTGCGTCTGGATCGAGCCGGACGACGTCGACCTGATCGCGGCCTCAGGCGCCGTGGTCGTGCACAACCCGGCAGCCAACCAGCGCCTGCGCTCCGGCCGCGCTCCGATCGCAGCGCTGCTGGCCGCCGGCGCGAACGTGGGTATCGGCACCGACGGCGCCGCCTCCGGCGACGACCAGAACTC
>JAEMRF010000602.1 GCA_016463515.1 Solirubrobacteraceae bacterium
CCCGCGATGCCGAAGACCGAGGCGCCGGAAGAGTCGGATCTGCCCGTCGAGGACGCAGGTCTACAGGACGCCCAAGCCCAGGCGCTGCTGCATGCCGTTGGTGGGTTCCAGGCCTTCCGCCGTGCCGTTCCTTCCCCCGCCCACGCCGGGCCGGTGGCGCGGTTCCTGCTCTACGAACGTGCCTACCCGGACTCGGTCGCGGCGTCGGTCGATGCCCTCGAACTTGCGCTGACCCGCGCCGACGAGATGCCTCGTCGCTCAGAGCCGGTACTGCGCCTCGGGCGCCTCAGCGCCGACCTGGACTTCCGTGGCCGCGCAGCCGCAACCGGCACATTCGAGTCGCCGCTCGCGGAGACCTGCGAGCTGGTGCAGACTGAGCTCGAGCTCGTCGACCGCGACATCTCCGAGCGGTACTTCGCCGGCGCCACTCCCGCGCTCGGCCTCGTGCTCGCCTAACCGGCCCCGCCGACCTCTCAGGCTTCTCGCATGAACTACGACATCCACTACCTCACGCAGTACCGCTACGACGGCACCGTGACGGACAACCTCAACTCGCTGCGCGTGCGCCCGGCCAACACGTCGACGCAGCGCTGCGACGAGTTCCACGTGCGCCTTGATCCCGAGGCGCGGGTACAGCGCCACATCGACTACTTCGGCACCGAAGTCCTGGAGTTCGGCGTCGCGCGCCCCCACGACCACCTCGTGATCGATGTGCGTGCCCGTGTCGCCACCCGCGAACCGGCGCCGCCACCGGAGGGCCAGCTCCACGAGCTGCACGGCGACGACTACCTCGACGCCGCCGGCGAGTTCCTGCTGCCCATGCCCAACGACCCGACGACCTCCATCGACGACATCGTCGCGATGACCACCGGTGCTACCCCGCTCGCGACGCTCAACAACGTCTGCCAGATGCTTCCCGACCGCTTCGCCTACCAGCCGGGTGCGACCTACGTGGGCTCGACGGTCGATGACTTTCTCGCCGTCGGCGCTGGCGTTTGCCAGGACTTCGCACACCTCTCGCTCGTGGTCCTGCGCCGCCACGGCATCGCTGCGCGCTACGTGTCCGGGTACTTCTTCTCTACCCGCGAGGTGGGTGATGAGACCGCCGACTCCGTTGAAGTCCAGACCCACGCGTGGATCGAAGCGCTGCTGCCCAGCGGCCCCGACGAAGCACCCGTTTGGGTCGGCGCAGACCCCACCAACCGCACCCTCGCCGGCCAAACCCACGTAAAGATCGGCCACGGCCGCGGCTACGCCGACGTTCCGCCGACCAAGGGCGTGTACTTCGGCTCGGCGGTCGGAGCACTCGACGTCTCCGTCAAAATGACGCGCTCGAGTTCGGCGAGTACTGCTCGGGCCTGAGTCGTCGGGGGTTGGTCTCCGCGTGGGGTGGGTGGTCCCCCGCTTGGTCGCGGCGCCGTAGTTTTGGCCGGGCTACGGTGTTTTGTGGCACTGGACGCTCCGACTCCCGCGCGGGACCACCCACCCCGCGCTCGCCTACTGCCGGCGCCCACGCACCCTTGCGGTGCTCGCTGAACTCTTCGGCCGCGCCCGCTGCTGAGGGTTGACGCGGGCTACGGTGTTTTGCGGCACTGGACGCTCCGACTCCCGCGGGGGACCACCCACCCCACGCTCGCCCACTGCCGGCGCCTACGCACCCTTGCGGTGCTCGCTGAACTCTTCGGCCGCGCCCGCTGCTGGGGGTTTGCGCGGGCCACGGCGCC
>JAEMRF010000011.1:0-4430 GCA_016463515.1 Solirubrobacteraceae bacterium
TTCGCCTTGCCCGCGGCGAGCACGCCTGCCGGCTGGGTCAGGAGCTCCTTGATCAGCGGTGGGCTCGTGAAGAGCGTGAACTCCGAGCCGAACATCTGCAACCCGAACGCGTCGCCGTAGGCGGCCAGGCAGTGGTCGAGCGTGTCTTGCGGGCGCCGAATCCAGGCGACCGTCTGCCGGAGCGGGTGCCACGGCAGCCTCGGGGGGAGACCTGCGCTTGCCACGACGCCAAGTGTAGGCGCCTGAGCGCGCACTTGGCGCGCCCACACCGTGTCTCTGGTTGAACCGGCGAGGCTCGCTGCAAGCGCAGCGGGCCTCCAGGCTCAGCCGATGTGCGCCGGCGCAGCGTCCAGGTCGGCGTCTTCGTCGTGAATCAGGATCAGTCCGGCGATGAACCCGAGGACGATGAGCCCGGCGCCGACGAGGAACGCGAGCGACCAGCCATCGACGAGCGACTGCGCAACCAGCGCCTGCACCTCGGGCGGTGCGCTGGCGAGCGCAGCTTGGGACTCCGGCACCGCGACACCAGCCGACGTGGCTTTGTCGGCCAGGGTGCTGGCGTAGCGATCGCTGGCGAGCGTCGCGAGGATCGCCAGGCCGATGGCGCCGCCGATCTGCTGGGTCGTGTTGAACAGGCCCGAGGCCAGGCCGGCCTCGGAGGACGGCACCTTCGAGGTCGCCAGGAACGTGAGCGGCACGAACGTCATGCCCATGCCGATGGCCAGGAAGACCATCGGGATGAACACGCCCGGGAAGTAGTTCAGGTCGGCGTCGAGCAGGAGACCGAAGCCGAGCATGCCGATGAAGGCGGCACCGGTGCCGATCATGGCCGAGCGGCGCACGCCCCACTTCGGCACGGCCTGCGACGCAACCGTTGCCGTGAGGATGATCGCCACCGAGAACGGCAGGAAGGCAAAGCCGGTCTTGAGCGCGTCGTACTGCAGGACCTGCTGGAGGAAGAGCGACAGGAAGAAGAAGAACGGGAAGATCGCCGCGAACGCCAGCAGGCCGACCGAGTTCGCCGCCGAGACGCTGCGCACCCGGAAGATCCCGAGCGGCACCAGCGGATCGCGGTGACGGCGCTCCACCGCGAAGAAGGTGACCAGCAGCAGCGCGGCGATCCCCAGGCTGATGAGCACGATCGACGAGCCCCAGCCCTCGGACTCGGTCTGCGTGATCCCGAAGACCAGCGCCACGAGGCCACCGGTGGCAGTGATCGCGCCCACGACGTCGAGCGCGGGGGCATCTTCGGCCCGGCTCTCGCGGATCTGCGAGACGGCGGCCGCGATCACGAGCACGCCAACCGGCACGTTGACGAAGAAGATCCACTCCCAGCTCGTGAACTTCACGAGCACGCCGCCGAGCAGGAGACCGAGCGCGGCGCCAAGACCGGCGATCGCACCCCACACCGACATCGCCTTGGCGCGGTCAGGCCCCTGGAACTCGGTCGTGATGATCGAGAGGGCTGCGGGCGAGAGCAGCGCGCCGCCCAGGCCCTGCAGCGCGCGGGCACCGACGAGCTGCGCCTCGCTCTGCGCGAGACCGTTCAGCAGCGAGGCGATGGTGAACACCGCGACGCCGGCGATGAAGATGGTGCGTCGGCCGTAGATGTCGCCGAGTCGGCCGCCAAGCAAGAGGAAGCCGCCGAAGGCCAGCGTGTAGCCGTTCACGATCCACTGCAGCCCCTCGGGCGAGAGGTTCAGGTCCGTCTGAATGGCCGGCAGGGCGACATTCACGATCGTCGCGTCGAGGATCACCATCAGCTGCCCGAAGCAGACGATCGCAAGCACGAGCCATCGGTTGTGGTGGCCGCCGGTCGTCGGCTCGCCGGTCGGCTTCTCCAAGGTGCTCATGCGGCCCGACGGTAGCAGGCGGAGGACATCCCTCCACTCCTGAAAGTGGACAGAACTGCCCGACCAGGCCTGCGCCGTGACGTGCCTCACGGAAGGCGAGGCGTCTGCGTAGAGTTGGCCCGGTGCGCCCTGCCGTCGTGCTCGAACGCAACGCCGCCTTGGCGATCCGCGTGCTGCTCATCGGGCTGCTCGCTACCGGAGCGATCTACACGTTCCGGGCCCTGCAGCCGATCGTGCTGCCGTTCATGTTCGCCTTGCTCCTCACGGCGCTGCTGTCGCCAGCGGTCGACTGGCTCGGCCAACGGATGCGCCGTGGGTTCGCCGTCGCCCTGATCATCGCGGGCTTCTTGCTGTTCATCTTCGGCACCCTCGCGTACATCATCCCGACCCTCGTTGGCCAGGCCTCCGACGCCGTCCAGCAGGTCGAGGGCGGGCTCGAAAAGCTCCCGGACGTCGCCAGCAGCTTCGGGCTGAATGCGAAGGAGACGCAGGAGCTCATCGCGAGCCTCACGCAGCGACTGCGCGAGAACCTCGGTGGCATCAGCAGCGCGGTGTCGTCCAGCGCGCTGACGATCGCCAGTGCCACCATCGCCGCCGCCTTCGGTGCGTTCCTCACGTTCGTCCTGCTGGTGTATCTGCTGATCGACGGACGCGCCTTCTGGGCGGGCGGCGTGCGCCTGATCGATGCCGATCGCCGGGCCGGCGTGATGGCCTCGGGGCTGCGCGCGTGGAAGGCGCTCGTGGTGTTCATCCGCAGCCAGGTCGTGGTGGCTGCCATCGACGCCGTCGGCATGGCGCTCGGCCTGTTCATCTTCGGCGTCCCGCTCATCCTGCCGCTGGCGGTCCTCACGTTCATCCTGAGCTTCATTCCCTACATCGGCGCCACGCTGTCGGGACTGATCGTGGCCCTGGTGGCGCTGTCCACCCAGGGTGTGGGGGCAATGGTCGGCGTGCTCGTGGTGGCCGGCATCGTCCAGTTCCTGGAGGGCAACCTCGTCTACCCACTGCTCGTAGGGCGAAGCCTGCGACTGCATCCCATCACCGTGCTGCTGGCAATCGGCGTCGGCAGCGCGATCCTGGGGATTCTCGGCGCGTTCTTTGCCACGCCCGTCCTCGCTACCGCTGCGGCAGCTGCTGGCCTGCTGCCGGACTTCGACACCGGCGAGCCGTCGGCGGTCGTGCAGGAGGCCGACGCGCCACCTCCTGACGCTGCCTTAAGCCCCCGCGTGCGCTGCAGCGCGAAACCGGCCACAATGCCGAGCTATGCCGAACCGAGTCCGCGCATTCCACGATCAGATCATCGGGCACAACCGGGACTGGGCCGAGTCGTTCAGCTTCGCGGGCCTGCCCACCGTCCCGGCGCGCCACATGGCTGTGGTGTGCTGCATGGACTCTCGCATCGACGTGTTTGCTGCGCTCGGGCTCAACATCGGTGAGGCACACGTGATCCGCAACGCCGGAGGCATCGTGACCGACGACGTGATCCGGTCGCTCACGATCTCGCAGCGCTTCCTGGAAACCCGCGCGATCGTCGTGATCCAGCACACCCGCTGCGGCATGCAGACCTTCACCGACGACCAGCTCGCCAACGACCTGGAAGAAGAGACCGGTCATCGTCCGGAGTGGCCGATCGGCGCCTTCGACGACCTCACGCGCAGCGTGCAGTCCTCCGTCGATCTGATTCGCGAGTCGCCGTTCGTGCAGTACCGCGACCTGGTGTGGGGCGGCATCTACGACGTGGAGACCGGGGTCATCACCGAAGTCGCCACGCCCGAGGGCAAAGCCAACTGAGGACCTGCCAGACCGTCCAGTTTCGGCCGTCGATTGGCGCCGCACCGGCTGCTGGGCAATAGCATTGGGGGGAATCCCCCAAGCTGAAAGGCGTGGCCGTTCCATGGCGCCGCAGCAGCAGCCGAGCACCGTCTCCCTCCCCATTCCGAGCTTTATCAGCCGCCCATTGCGCGCGGCCCTGCAGGTGCCCGTCGACACGGTGCGGCTGTTCCCGGTGCTGGCCGGCCTGCTGCACCATCTCTCCTCGCCAGACGGTGCGCTGCGCCAAGTCGACGACGCGATCCTTGCGATCGCCGGCCTCAAGGACATCGCGCTCGCCCTGGATCGCATCTCCGACATGACGCACGCCCTGGATCGGCTCGCCGAGCTGCAGGACGAACTCGAGACCCTCGGCTCGATGCAGGAGTCGCTCGAGAAGATCTCGCATCTCGAGGCGCCGGTGAAGTCGCTGGCCAAGACCACGGAAGCCCTCCCGGATCTGGCGCTGGCGGCTGAGGCGCTGCCGCGACTCGTTGACGAGGTCGGGGCGATGAAGGGCGTCGTGCACCACATCGGCGACCGGATCGACGAGCTCACGCCGACGCTGCACACGCTCGCGCAGCTCGCACCGGCCCTCCAGGAGATCGCCGAGTTCGGTGCCGGACTGGAATCCGAGATCGACGATCTCGGGGCTGCGCTTGCACCGATCGCAAGCATCGCCGGCAAGCTCCCCGGCGGGCGCAAAGCGGCGCGCGCCGCCGCGCGCGAGCAGGCTGCGCAGGCCGAGGCCAAAGCCGCCCTCGCCGC
>JAEMRF010000011.1:4530-27258 GCA_016463515.1 Solirubrobacteraceae bacterium
GGGTCGCAGCTCCTCGGTCTCATCGAGCGTGTGACGGCGCAAGGTGCCGTTGGGCGCGATCTCGTACGAGCCCATACGCACCAGCACCGGCGAATACACGTGAAGCGTGACCGCCGGCTGGTCGCCGAAGTGATGAACGCGGTGAATGTCGTGCGCCGCGAAGGAAAAGTGCTGGCCGCGCGAGCAGACCCGCTCGACCGGCGCCGAGACGCCGACGGGCAGCCGCGACTCAGTGACCTGTCCACGCAGGACCAGGCCCACACCCCCTGAGCCGTCGTGATCGTGAAAGCCGGTGTCGTGACCGGGCATCCAGCAGATCAGCCAGGCGCTGTAGCGATCGGTACGCGCCACCTCGTGGTAGGTGCGCTGCAGCGGGTCGTGGCGCACGTGCGGATGCCAGAGGTTCTGCTGAACCGCGAGCCCATGGGCGACCCCGAGGAGCTCGGTCGGCGTGAGATCACCCGTGCGGACCAAGGGAGCCTGCGGCGGTGCGGGCGCCACGGGCGAGACGGTGGTGAGCGTAGACAAAGACATCGGCTAGGCCGCCTTTCCAAGGAGAGCGTGGGCGTGTTCGTTGGCGTGAGCCGGGGCGACCGCCGACGGCAGGTCGCCGTCGACGACCGGCCGGTCGCTGCCGTGCACGAGCCGGTCGTCGCCGACGACGGCGGCGACGGCCGCGTGGGCGTGAGGCCCGTAGGAGGAGGTCTCGTACCAGGTGTGTTGGTCGGCGATGAGGCGCGCAGCGAGGCGGCCCGCCCCACGGGCCGCCAGGCGTTCGGCCTGGAGCGGCGCCAACCCGCCGAGCATCGCGAACAGCACGCGAAGCTCAGGGAACTCGCGCCGGCCGCGCGCGCCCCAGGCAAACCACGCGCGCTGCATCGTGGCGACGTAGTCGGTGAGCCCAGGCCACCACCACGGCTCCGCGCTCCAGCGGGCTTCGCTGGCAGACGCGACGTCGGCGCCAGATGGGCCAGGGTGGATGAAGAGTGGAGCGCCGGCGCGCTCGAGATGCTCGAGCACCGGGCCGAGCCGATCGACATCGTGCCCGCTCGCCAGCGCGCCAGCTGGCAGGCAGAGACCCACCGCGCCCGCCCGGAGTTCGGCGTCCAGATCGGCCGGGTCCGGATCAAGAAGGGAGATCGAGCCCCAGCGGCGGAAGCGCTGGCCGGCAGCGCGAACACCGACCCGGTGCGCGGCCCAGAGCTCCTCGGCCTCCTCGCGCGGCAGCCACTCGGCACCGAGCGCGGTGGATGGCGCGACGACAGCGAAGTCCACCCCGTCGCGGTCGAGCAGCGATGCACGATCCCGAGGGTCCTCCGGGCCGGGCATCAGGCACGCAGGCTCAGCAGCGAGGTGGAGCGTCCAGCGGTCGCCCTGACGGCGTACGAACGGCGCCTCGTTCCGGCAAGCCAGCACCTCCCAGAGGGACTCGCTCCACAGGTGTTGATGGGTGTCGACGGCGGCCACGACTCGTAAACTACCTAATCACGACCGAGTTTGTGCTGTTTCTAGCCGTTCGGGCCATTCCTCGGCACGAACGAAGCCCCTCGGTGGAGGAACAGCCACCGGCCCGCGACGATGGCGAGCCCCCTCGTCGCAGACCCAAACCGAAACCCTTCCAGCCAGCTAGCGCCTATGCGCCAGCTCTCACGAAAAATTCTGCAACTGCTGCAGACTGTCTCTCACGATGCTGATTCCTGTGTCCCCGAGCATCGGCCTCCCGGCGCTCTTCGCGCTCGTACTCGGCGAGTCTGCCGGGCTCCCCCTTCCAGGAGAGACGGCACTCATCGCCTCGGGTGGGCTCGCCGCCGACGGGCAGGTCTCCTTGCTGGCCGTCATCGTCGTGGCCGCCAGCGCCGCGATCATCGGCGACATGATCGGCTACTGGATCGGGCGCCGCGGCGGACGCAAGTTGCTCCTGCGCGACGGCAGATTCTCCGGCCACCGCAGAGCCGCCGTGGCCAAAGCCGACAAGTACTTCGCCAAGTACGGCGTCGTGACCGTCTTCTTCGCGCGGTTCGTGCCAGGCGTACGGGTCGTCGGCGCGATCACGGCAGGCGCCACCAAGATGCGCTGGCGCAGCTTTGCGATCGCAAATGCCCTCGGGTGCATCACCTGGGCCACCACCGTTGCATCGATCGCCTACGCCGCCGGGCCCACGGGCGCCGTCGTGCTGATCATCCTCGGCTTCTCGATCGCCGGGCTCGGGCTCGTCATGACGTGGATCAATGTGCGCCGGGGCGCCAACCCGCTCGATGAAGACCCGCTGGTCGCACTCGAGGCCTACGCCACGTCGGTCTCGGGTGAGGTGCCGCCCGCCACGCAGCCAGAGCCCGCACCCACCTCACGCCACGCCACGCCGTCGATCACGCCACGCGCCACGCCGGCAGCGCCGCCGGCCCTGGCCGCCTGCGCCAACCGTCTGCCCTAGGCGCTCCCGAGCCAAGGCTCGGGCCCACGCATTCGCGAGCGAGCCCCGCCGCCACTCGGTACCTTCTCCAGTGGTGCGCCGTCTGCTCCCCACCCTCGGACCGAGCGTCGGCGCAGCAGCCGTCGCGGGCGGGCTCTTCCTGATCACGCCCTACGCGCTGATGGTGATGGCCCCCGCGCTTGCGCTGGCCTGGGTCGTCGCCATGGGGCTCTTCACCGGCGAACGCGCAGCAGAGTGGGTCCGTCGGGCCGTCCGCCGACTTCGCCCCCGTCGGGCGCAAGCCACTGCGACCGCTGCCCCGCGGCGCCCGCGAACCAACGCACTGCGCGGCGGGCTGCTCATGGCAGCGGCCCTCGCAAGCCGCCCCCCGCCGGCGCTGAGCTGACCACGGCCCGCTCGGGCCGACGCATCGAGGACGGGCCCCACGGAACGTGAGGGTCCCTGCGCGCACGTGGTCCGCCCTGGCGGAGCTCGCGCCGTCCTCTCTGCGCGAACCGTCAGGCCCGGAAGGGCAGGGCGGTGCGATGCCTAGTTCTCCGAGCGCTCAAGCGCGCCTCTTGGTGTTTGAGCGCCCAACGCCCCCTTTTTGCGATGACTGCTTCACCACCTGCCGGCGACCCCGGCGGTCAGCCGCGGCTCTTTCGATCCGTCTGGCGCTGGCACTTCTATGCCGGCCTGCTCTCGATCCCGGTGATCGTGCTGCTTTGCCTCTCTGGGATCGTCTACCTCTTCAAACCCCAGATCGACGCCGTGGCGTACGGATCGCTGCGCAACGTGACCGCCCAAGCCACGTCGACGACCTACGCCGCGCAAAGCGCGGCCGTGCTGAAGGCCTATCCCGGCGCCACCATCTCGGGACTCGCCCCGGCACCCGAGGCCGACCGTGCCACGGAATTCGACGTGATCACCGAGGGCGGTGCCGACGTGCGCGTCTACGTCGACCCCTACACCGCTCGGGTTCTCGGGGACCGCGAGCCGAGCAGGTCGTTCACCACGCTTGCGCTCGATCTCCACGGCACGCTGCTGACGTCTCGGTTCCTGGATACGGAAGGCAAACTGGGTGACCGGCTCATCGAGCTGACCGCATCGTGGGCGGTCGTGCTCGTGATCACGGGGATGTACCTCTGGTGGCCGCGTGGTCGTCGCGGCCTGCGTGACGCCTTGCGCCCGCGCCTGCGGTCGACGTCGAGCCGCACCCGCTGGCGTGATCTTCACGCGGTGACGGGCGTGCTGTTCGGATTCGTGACGCTGTTCTTCCTCATCACCGGGCTCGCGTGGAGTGGCGTGTGGGGAGCCAAGTTCAACGAACTCGCCACGAAAACCGGTGAGCTGTATCCAGCTGGCCTCTACGACGGCGCAGAGTCGGGCACCGTCGAGGACACGGTCAAGAACGGCAAAGCTGCGTGGGCGGCAAGCGCGCTTCCGTTGCAGCCATCGGCGCCGGCGCACACGCATGATTTGACCGCAAGTGCTCCAACCGCCAGCACGCCTACACCGAGCAGTTCGGCCACACCGGCCGGCAGTCCCGGCGGCATACCCGAGACCGGTGGGCGTCCCGGGCATAGTGGCCACAGCGGCCACGCCGATCAAGACGGCGCCTCTGCGTTGTCGCAGCTGACCGTCGACCGCCCGGACGTCACGACCCGCAGTGGCGACGACGGCCATACGGGCCATAGCCACCGAGGCTCGATCCGGTGGGACCCGGCGAAGGGTGCGCCGATCGACGCGATCGTGGGCCGCGCGCAGGAGCTCGGATTCCCACCTGGGTTCACGATCGCCTACCCGGAGGACGAGACCGGCAGCTACACCGTGTCGCGCTTTCCAGACGCCGACGTGGCCCCGAACGCACGCGCCGGTCAAGAACGGCTCGCGTACCTGGATCAGTACACGGCGCTGCCGCTGGCAGATTTCGGCTTTGCGGACTTCGGCGTGCTCGCGCAGGCAACGGACTTCGGGATCGCGCTGCACGAAGGGCGGCAATGGGGCATCTGGAGTCAGCTGTTCGCACTGTCCGGCACGCTCGCGCTCCTGCTGTCGTGTGCCACCGCCGTAGTGATGTGGCGCAAACGCCGACCGAAGGGCATCGGGTCGCCGCGCCGGCCACCGAATCGCAAACTCGGGGTCGGCGTCGTGCTGATCACGTTGGGACTTGGCGTGGTGTTCCCACTGCTGGGGCTGTCGATCCTGGCGCTGCTCGTCTTCGATTTCGTGGTCGTTCGGCACGTGCCTCCGCTCGCGCGCGCTCTGGGCGCGAGGTAGGCCGGGAGTGAGTCAACGCCGTGCCGTTGGCGACGAGGTCGCGGGGGCTGGGCAAGCGGCGGCGCCGATCAGCCCAGCAACGCTGAGGGCACCGCGTAGAAGGCCTGGGGCCTCCCGGGCCGCGCTTGCTCGGGGCGCTGGCCCTTGCGGGCCTTCAGCTCGCCGGCTTCCACGGCTCCGCCACCGTGGGCTGCCGCAAAGCGCTGGAGGTGCTCGAGGTCGATCCCCGCTCGCACGAGCACGTCGGCCTTGAACAGCGCGGTGCCGGGAAGCTGTCCGGTTGGGCGCAGGGTGCGGAGCGCTGCGAGGAGTTCGTCGTCGGTCACGAGGGCAACGGTACGGACCAGCTCCGTGGAAAACCCGCTTGGGCGCGGCCGCATGGCGCGTTACGCTGGCCCCAATGACCGATCCCGGGACCCCGCCTCCGCCGCCGAACTGGTACCCAGATCCCCAGAACCCGAGCGCGCAACGCTGGTGGGACGGCTCCCAGTGGACCGACTACGAGCGTCCCGCGGCGACCAGCGGGGCCACCCTGCCGGCCGGACCGCCGATGAACGCCACCGATGAGCGCAACTGGGTGCTCGCCGCGCACCTGTCGGCCTTGCCCGCGTCCTTTGCGTTCCTGGCCTTCGTTGGCCCGCTGCTCGTGCTGCTGATCAAGGGCGGCGACAGCCCATTGGTGCGCCAGCACGCCGTCGCAGCACTGAACTTTCACCTCTCGTGGATGCTGTGGGGCGTGATCCTGGTCGTGGCGATGTTCGTGCTGTCGATCATCATCATCGGGTTCCTGCTGATCCCCGTGATCATCGCCGGCGCCATCGCCTGGCTGGTCATCGTGATCATGGCCAGCGTGCAGGCCGGCAACGGCAACATGCAGCCCTACAACTACCCGCTCACGATCAACTTCGTGAAGTAGCCGCAGCGCCGCGGCGGACCGGCCAAAGCCGGTCGCCGCTGGCCCGGCAGATGATCTCTGGGGGCAGGAACAGACCCTCCCGCAAGGCCTGCGGCGGCGCGAGCGACCGGACTGACCGGTAGTTTCGGCCGGCGATGCCTGCTTCACCCCGCCGCCGATCACGCTGCCTTGCGGCGTTCGTGGTGGCCGGTGCCGTGGCGGCGCTCAGTGGCTGCGGCGACCGGTTCGGGCCTGGCAGCGAGGCTCCGGCCGACCCCGAACGCGGCAACTCCGCGGTCGCGGCAGCACCGTCGCAGGCACCAGCTGTCGCGGCGACCACGCCAGCGCCCTCGACCCCAGCGGCCGAGCCCACGCCAACGACTCCCGAGCTTGGGGAACCTCGCAACGTCGGCGGCGTGATCTGGCAACCCCGAGCGCTCTACGACGGCCCGGTGCAGATCAGCGTCCGCGACGGGTTCGTGGCCGCCGTCGTCCCGAGCGGCTCGGTCGGCGAGCTCCGCATCGCCGACGACGGTGAGGTACCCGTGGCCGCGCTCGGCGCCTCGCCCGTCCCCGCCTGGGCAAGGCCGCACGTCGGCACCGACGTGACCGGCAGGACCGTCGTCACCTACCCGCGCTGCGAGGACCCCGACGCCGTCGGAACCTGCGACATCTACCAGTGGACGGCCGCCACCAAACGCGAAGTGGTGCTGCGCGGCGTCAGCGGCGCAGCACTCGCCGAGACCGAAGCCGTCATGGACTTCGGCAACGTCCTCGTCGTGCGCGAGAAGCGGCCCGTCCTCACGGCTGACGAGCTGCGCTTTGAAACGCCCCCACTCACCACCCTGCTGCTCAAGCCGCGCGGCCAGCCGCTGCGCGTGGTGACCCGCCATGGCGGTCGTCAGATCGACTTGCGCGGCAGCCGCATCGCCGACATCTACACGGTCCCGAAATCTTCCTCGTCGATCTGTGCTGATCAAGCGGCGCGCGCGCTGAATCTCGACGGCCTGACCATCGCGTCACGGGTCGTGCGCTGCGAGGACGAAGCCGGTGGCGGTGGATTCGCGGCTCCCACCGGACCTTCCGTCGCAGACAACCGCCTGCGTTTTGCGATCACCAGCGTCGGCGAGCTCGGCAGCGCCCTGGATCACGACCTGTCGACCGGCAAGACCCGCGCCGCCAAGCTGACGGTGCCGGTGGAATGGTGGACGTCCGACGGCCAGCGCTCCGGTTACGCGCTCGACACCGTGCTCGGTCAGGGCAGCTGCACGCCGGTCAAGGACGCCGAGCCGTCCGACGCCAGGTGCCGCATCAGCCGGTCCGCGAAGCTCAGCTGGAAGGCGATCGCCTCCGACTGGACCGTGAACGCGGGCGACCCGCCGGTACGGGACTAGCCCGCCGGCGCGCTAGGCCTTCGTGGTCGGCGTCAGCGCCGGCCGAGCGGAGATCCGCGCCATCAGGCTCGGCGCGACGGCCGCGAGCAGAGCCATGAGCTTCCAAGGTGCCGGGGCATACCGCTCCGGCTTGCGGGTGCGGATGAGGCGTGCTGCCGCATCGGCCACATGCTCGGGCTTGCCAACCAGCCATGAGGTCTTCCACGAGCCGGTCAGCTCCTTCTGTGGGAATCCCTCCGTCGCGATGAATCCCGGGAGGATCACGCCGACGTGCACCCCATGGGCTGCCTCCTCGGCGCGCAGCGCATCGGCCCAGCCGTTCAGGGCGAACTTCGACGCCGAGTAGGCGCCGGCGCCGGGGCGCGCGATCTTGCCGGACACGCTCGAGACGATGAGCACCGACGACGGCGCAGCCGCTCGCAGGGCCGGAATCAGCGCCTCGGTTACCCGCAATTGAGCGTCGAAGTTGAGGGCCATCGTCTGGCGGACCCCCGCAAAGCCTGCGTCGGCGAAGGTCCCGCGACCGCCGGCCCCAGCGTTGTTGACGAGCACCGCCAGCTTGCCGCCCGCGGCATCGACGGCGGCAGCGATCTTGGCGGGCGCATCCTCGGCAAGGAGATCAACGGGCAGGACCAGCGCGCCGGGGATGCCCGACGCAATCGTCTCGAGGCGGTCAGCGCGCCGAGCCAGCAGGATCACGCGGTACCCGTCCGATGACAGGCGCCGGGCGATCGCCTCACCCAGGCCGCTCGAGGCCCCCGTGACGAGCGCAAGCGGGCGGGGATCGGGAGCAACAGCGTCGGTCATGAGCATGGAGCCTAAGCCCTGCCGTGTCCCATCGCGGCGCAGACTTGTCCGTCGACCGGCGCACACCTGAGCGCGGAGCGGGCAGGATGGAGCCATGACGTCTGCACGCTGGTTCGCGGTGACCGCCCTGCTCACTGGGTCGCTGGCCGGCTGTGGCTCGGGCGACGATGAAGGCGGCGCAACTGGCGAGCGGCCAGCGGCCACCACCGCGCAATCGGCGCCTCCCTCCAGCTCGCCTGAGACGACGCCACCCTCCGCGGCGGATCCGTCACCGGTCGACGCCCCGGACCGCGGCGAGGTGCGGCTCGTGGCTAAGGATCTCGAGGTCCCGTGGGACGTGGACTTCTTGCCAAACGGCGACGCGCTGGTGACCGAGCGCGACACCCGCAAGCTGATCCGGATCCCAGCTGACGGCGGCCCCCTCGAAACCGTGATGACCGTGCCGGGCGTGGTCCCCGACGGCGAAGGCGGACTCCTCGGCCTCGCGGTGTCGCCACAGTACGCCCAGGATGGTCGGGTGTTCGTGTACTTCACGGCTGCGGGCGACAACCGCGTGGCGCGGATCGACATGGACCGAGAGCGCGTCACCCCGATCCTCACGGGCCTGCAGAAGGCGTCCAACCACAACGGAGGCGGCTTGGCCTTCGGCCCCGACGGCAAGCTCTACGTGGCGGTAGGCGACGCCGCCCAGCCAGACCTTGCCCAGGACCAGCAATCGCTCAACGGCAAGATCCTGCGCATCGACACCGATGGCTCCGCCGCCGAGGGCAACCCGTTCCCCGGTTCGCGAATCTGGTCGCTCGGGCACCGCAACGTGCAAGGCCTGGCCTGGGACTCCGCGGATCGCCTGTGGGCCACCGAGTTCGGCCAGAACACCGTCGACGAGGTCAACCTGATCCGGCGCGGTCGCAACTACGGCTGGCCGGTCGTCGAGGGTCGCGGTGACGGCCAGAACGGCCAATACACCAACCCATCGGTCACTTGGTCGCCCACGTCGGAGAGTTCGCCGAGTGGCGCAGGGATCGTCGGCGACGAGCTCTACGTCGGCGCGCTGGCCGGCCGGCGTGTGTGGCGCGTCAAGCTCGAGGAGACGACTGCCGGGGATCCCGAGTCCCTGCTCGACGACCAGCTTGGGCGGATTCGCGGCGTCACGAGGTCGCCTCGAGGAACGATCTGGATCACGACCTCCAACCGCGACGGTCGCGGCGATCCGGCCGACATCGACGACCGCATCCTCGAACTCGGCGTCGACGAGTAGCCGCGCGCTGGCGCCGCCTCGGCGCGCCGGCAGATCCCGGCCCGCGCGCGGTCAGGCGGGCGGCGCTGAGAACCCGAGCACGGTGCGGGTCAGTTCATCCAGGAACGCGTCCCGCGGGATTGGCGGCTGCAGCACCACGTACCGCACGACCAGGTGCTCGGTGGTGCGGACCGCAAACCACGTCGCGCGCTCCAGGTCGGCGACCGGCACGCCAGGCCGCCGGGCCGCGAGGAGCTGAAAGGCAACGTCTGACACCCGCTCGCGCAGCTGGTCGAGCTGGGGTGCGTAGCGCTCCGCCGGCACGCGATCCACGAACGTCTCGATCAGGGGTGCGCGCGCCTCGATGGCCGTGAGCACGGCGTCCAGGACCATCCACGTCGATTCGCGCTCCGGGAGCGCAGCGGCCCCGCGCAGCGCGGGCGCCACCGCTTCGCCGAAGCCCTCGACCACTCGCTCGATCACCGCGAACACGATGTCGTCCTTGTCGGAGAAGTAGCCGTAGAGCGTGCCCGGGCTGACGCCGGCCGCTGCGGCGATCCGGTTGGTCGACGCCTGGTCGTAGCCCACGTCCGACAGCACGCTCACGGCGGCGTCGACGATCCGAGCAACGGTCTCTCGCGAGCGCTGCTGGGTGGGACTCCTGCGCTTGGGCGGCATGACGCTGAGTTTGACGTGCCCGCGCACCCCATGCGAGCGGTGGCTCGGATTTCCCGTCGACTCAGCCGGCCGCCAGGGCTGCCCCGACCAGGACGGCCGCCTCGACCAGGGCGACGCAGGCGCCGAGCGTGTCGCCCGTGCGACCGCCGATCAGGCGGCGTGCCGCCAGCCAGACCACGGCAAAGGCGGCCAGCCCGGCAGCGGCCGACGCGACCAGCACCCGTGCGGGTGGCGCCGCAACCAATCCGCCCGCCTGAGGCAGCGCGGCCAGAGCGACGCCGATCACCAGCAGGACCGACAACGCCGCCGCGAGCGACGCCGTCTGCATCGAGAATGCGGCTCCGAGCCCGTCAGCGCGCGCTGGCGGCAGCAGGCGCGCGTGGGCGACCGCGAGCCCGCGGGCGAGCGCCAGTGCCCAGACGAGGAGGCCGACGAGCTGCTCGGCCGGCAGGGCCGCCATCGCCGCGGCCGTCAGGACGAACCAACCAGCGATTGCCGCCGTGCCGTACGCGCCGGTGGAGGAGTCCCGCATGATCGCCAGTCGCCGTTCGCGCGCGCCACCGCGCGCGCCCAGAGCGTCGGCGCTGTCGGCGAGTCCGTCAAGGTGCAGCGCGCCCGTGCAGATGGCCAGGAGGACCGTGGCGACCGCGGCACCCAGGACGGCTCCGGAGCGGTCGGCGACCAGGGCGGCGGCCACGCCGATCGCCAACCCAAGGACCGCACCGACCACTGGGAAGAACGGCGCCGAAGCCGCAACCTCGCGGCTCCCGATCTGCCGCTGGGCGCGGGCAGGGACCGGAACGATCGTCAGGAGGGTGAGGGCCGCAAGCGGCGCGCGCAGCGCCACGGCGCCCCGCGACGACGTGTCGCTCCGCGCACCCGAGGCGCCGGAGGCGGAGGTGTCAGGCATCGCCAGGCCGAGCCTGCTCCGCCACGACGGCGCCGGGGCCGTCGACGCCAGCCTCGGCAAAGGTCGCCATTCCGGCATGCAGCGCACCGGCAGCTTCCAGGAGCGGGAGCGCAAGCAACGCTCCGGAGGCTTCGCCGAGCCGCAGGCGCAGATCGAGCAGCGGCTCGAGCCCGAGGTGCTCCAGGACCGCCGCATGGGCGGGCTCGGCCGAGCGGTGGGCCGCGATCAGGACCTCACCCACGAGCTGCTCGCGCCGGACCGCTCCGATCGCAGCGACACCGGTTGCGAACCCGTCCAGCAAGACCGGCAGACGCCGCCGGGCAGCTTCGGTGCAGGCGCCAGCCAGCAGCGAGAACTCAAGCCCACCCATCGCGGCCAGGATCGCGTCTGGGTCCTGGGAGGCGATGACGGACTGGTGCCGCACCAGCGCCTGACCGACGACCGCGCGTTTGCGATCCAGCCCGGCAGCGTCCACGCCGGTGCCGCGTCCCACGACCTGGTCCGGCGACCGCCCACACCATGCCGCCGCCAGGACCGCAGCGGTCGTCGTGTTGCCGATGCCGATCTCGCCGAGCACGATGAGGTCCACGCCACCTGCGGCCAGCTCGCCGACGATCCGTTCCCCCGTCGCCCACGCCTGCGCATGCTCGGCGCTCGTCATCGCGGGACCCTCCAGGAGGTCAACCGTGCTTCGGCGGACCTTTGCGGATTCGACCCCGTGTGGTGTGTCGCCTGAGAGCCCGACGTCGACCACGCGCAGCACGTGACCACCGCGGCCGGCGAGCACGCCGACGGCGCTCTCGCCGCGGGCCGCAGCTGCCGCGACCTGGCCACTGACCTGCGATCCGAACAGGCTCGTGCCGCGGGCGGCATGACCGTGGTCGGCCGCAGCCACGAGCACCCCAGCGCGGAGGTGCGCCGGTGGGGCCGACCCCGTGATGGTTGCCCATCGCTCGAGGGCACCATCAAGTGCGCCAAGGCTTCCGGCCGGGCGGATGAGCTGATCGGCGCGGTCGCGGACTGCGATCTGCGCCGCGCGGTCTGGCGCCGGAACGACGTCCGAGGCGCGGTCGGATCCGGGAACCGGTGCACGGTCGGGGGGACCCTCGGGTGTCGAGCGTCGCAGCGCCGGCGGAATGGCCGCCGGGCGCTCTTCCCAGCGCTCCTGCATCACGACCGCCTCCAGCGGCGTCCTGGCCGACCAGCCCGCGGCTTCCAGCCCCGGCCGGACGGGGCGCTCGTCGGGCCACCCGACGCACAGGTAGGCGACCGGCTCCACGCGCGGGGGCAGCGCGAGCAGCGACTGCAGATCATCGGGGTCGTAGAAACTCACCCACCCGATACCGAGCCCCTCGGCACGGGCGGCGAGCCAGAGGTTCTGCACGGCGCACGCCGTCGAATAGATGTCGGTTTCGGGGATCGTGCCGCGGCCGAGGACCTCGACGGCGTCGTCGCCGTGGTCGCAGCAGACGACCACGCCGAGCGGCGCCTCCACCACGCCTTCGATCTTCTGGTCGAGGAAGTGGCGGGCGCGCTCGTCGAAGCGATCGGCCTGGCGGATGCGCTCGCGCTGCGCCAACTGGCGCACGGCGCTGCGCGTCTGCACCGAGCGCACGACGACGAACCGCCAGGGCTGCATCAGCCCGACGGACGGCGCCCGGTGTGCGGACTCCAGGACGCGGTGCAGCACGTCGTCCGGGACGGCGTCCGGGCGAAACCGGCGGATGTCGCGGCGCTCGGCGATGACGCGGTGCACGGCAGCAAGGGCGTCGTCGTCGAAGCGCCAACCGCGCGGATCTGCAGCCCGCTGAGCAGCCCGAGAGGCGTCAAAGCCCTCCGGGGTGGCGGGGCGGGGCGTCTGCGGTTGGGTCGCCATCGCCCTGACGACGGTACCGACGCGAGCGTCCCGGAGACGGCCCAGCCTCCGGCCAAGCCGCTGGTGACTGTGTGCGACCGCTCGCACGCGCACGGCTCGCGGCGCGCGTGCTCCCCCGGAGCCCTATCGTCCTCCCGGTGGCAGTCGTCGGCGCGGTGAGTAGTTGGATCGATGAGGCGGTCAGGAACGGGGGCTACCCGGCACTGGGCGGCCTGATCCTGATCGAGAATCTGTTTCCTCCGATCCCGTCCGAGGTGATCCTCCCGCTCGCGGGGTTCTACGTCGAACGCGGCGAACTGACGTTCATCCTCGCGGTCCTCGTGGCCACCCTGGGCAGCCTGATCGGTGCCCTGATCCTCTATGGCGGCGCGCGCCGCGGTGGGCGGCCCGTCATCTACGCCCACGCGCACCGCGTGCGGATCCGCCACTCCGAGCTCGACCGCGCCGACGCGTGGTTTGATCGGTACGGCCCGTGGCTGGTGCTCTTCGGGCGCGTCGTGCCGGGGGTGCGAAGTCTCGTCTCGATTCCAGCGGGCCTCTCGGAGATGCCCATCTGGCAGTTCGTGGCGCTCACCACCCTGGGGTCGGCGGTCTGGAACTCTGCGCTCATCGGCGCCGGCTGGGCCCTGGGCTCCAACTTCGAGGCCGTCGGCGACGTGATCGGTCCGCTGTCCAAGCCGTTGCTGGCCGTCGCCATCCTCGCCATGATCGGCGGCTTCATCATGCTGCGCCGTCGCGCCAAGGTCGATACGCCCGTCGCCCCGGCGACCACGCCCGAGGGCTGAGGGTGATGGCTGCGGCGGGCGGCGGCAACGCCAGCCCGTCGCGCTACGGTTCACCGGCGTGAAGCGGCTGCTCCTCATCAGGCATGGGTCCACGAGCGCGGTGCGCGGGGCGGCGTTTCCGGTCGACGAACCGCTGGACCGGCAGGGCATCGAAGCTGCCCTCGCCCTCACCGGTGCCGCCGGCCGCGGCATCGCGCTGTGCGGACCGTCGCTGCGGGCGCGAGAGACCGCAGCGCTCCTCGGGCTGGATGCGGTCGTCGACCATGCCCTCGACGAGTGCGACTTCGGCTCGTGGCGCGGACGCTCACTCGCCGACCTGCATGCCGAGAATCCCGACGCGGTAGGCCTGTGGCTCGGCCACCCGGATGCTGCGCCGCATGGCGGCGAGACGCTCGCGGAGGTCCACCGGCGCGTCGACGTATGGCTCGCAGCGCAAGCCAAGGGGGCTGGTCGCACGATCGCGATTACCAGCGGCGGCGTGATCAAGTCAGCGGTCGCCATCGCCCTCGGCGCACCGATCGATGCGACCTGGCAGATCGACGTGTCGCCGCTGCACTACACCGAGCTGCACGCCCACGACGGGCGCTGGTCCATCGCGTGCGTGAACGCTCCGCTGCTGCCCGTGAGTGAGAAATCAGCTGCGCACGCTCGCGCGCGGCAGGCCGCCGAGGCCGATGGCAGTCCGGCCGGCGACGGCGTCGCCGACATGTCCTCCGGAGACCTCGGGTGAGCGCCGCCTCCGCCGCGCTGCTGCTCGGCGCCGGCGCCGATCTCGCCTTCGGCGACCCGGAGCGTGGCCACCCGGTGGCGGGCTTCGGCACGGTCGTGCTCTGCGCCGAGGACCGCTGGTACGGCCCCACGCGCCTGCGCGGCGTGCTGCTCACCGTCAGCGCCGTCGGGGCCACCACCCTCCTCACGGCTGCGGCCGACCGCTCACTACGGCACGCCCCGATCGCGCGCGCCGCACTCGGCGGGGCCGTGATCTGGTCGACCCTCGGCGGGCGCTCCTTGTGGCGTGTCGCCGGGCAGCTCGCCGATCTCCTTGAACGCGGCGACGTCGACGGCGCCCGCGCCCTCTTGCCATCGCTCGCCGGCCGCGACCCGAGTGCGCTCAGCGCCGGTGAGCTTGCCCGCGCAGGCACCGAGTCCGTCGCCGAGAACACGTCCGACGCGATCGTCGGCGCCCTGTTCTACGGGGCGCTGCTCGGCCCGGCGGGCGCCGCCGGCTTTCGGGCCGCCAACACCCTCGATGCGATGGTCGGCCACCACTCCACCAAGTACGAGCAGTATGGCTGGGCCTCGGCCAAGCTCGACGACCTGCTCGGCTGGATTCCGGCGCGCCTGGGCGCGAGGCTCGCCGTGCTCGCCGCGCCGACCGTAGGCGGCTCTCGCGCGGTCGCGGCCGACGTACTGGCACGCGACGGAGATGCGCATCCCAGCCCGAACGCCGGCCAGATGGAAGCGGCGTTCGCAGGCGCACTCGGCATCCAGCTTGGCGGACCGCTGCACTACGGCCCACGACTGGAAGACCGGCCGACGCTCGGCGACGGCCGCTCGCCGGATACCCTCGCGCTGCGCGGCGCGGTGCGCCTCTCGCAAGCCGTGACCGCACTCAGCGTGGCGGGGGCCGTGGGTGCCCGGCTTGCCTGGGCAGCCATGCGGGCTGGCCACAGCCACAGTTCCGCTCGGAGCCTCGCGGCGTGAAGCTTCGCCCCGGGCGCCACCACGGCCCTGCCGGGGCACTGCTGGTCGCCGGAACCCACAGCGACGCCGGCAAGTCGCTCGTCACCGCCGGGCTCTGTCGCTGGCTGCAGCGGCAAGGGGTCTCCGTCGCGCCGTTCAAAGCGCAGAACATGTCGCTGAATTCGATCGTCGCCAAAGGCGGTTTTGAGATCGGCCGCGCCCAGGCGATGCAGGCCGCAGCAGCCAGGATCGAGCCTGAGGTCGCGATGAACCCGATCCTCATCAAGCCGTCCGGCACCGACCACAGCCAGGTCATCGTGATGGGCCGCCCCTACGCCGACGTGACCGCGACCAGCTACCGGCCGATGACCGACGAGCTGCGACCGATCGTGAGCGAAGCCCTCGCGCAGCTGCAGGCGCGCTACGACGTGGTGATCTGCGAAGGCGCAGGCAGCCCCGCCGAGATCAATCTGCGCCGATCGGACCTCGTGAACATGGGCCTGGCCCGCCAAGCCGGCCTGCCCGTCATCCTCGTCGGCGACATCGACCGCGGCGGCGTGTTCGCCTCGCTCCTGGGTACCGTCGCGGCGCTCAGCCCGCAAGACCAGGCGCACGTGGCCGGTTACGTGATCAACAAGTTCCGCGGCGACCACTCGATCCTTGCCCCCGGCCTGGACATGATCAAGGACCTCACCGGCCGACCCGTGCTCGGCGTGCTGCCCTTCGTGGACGACCTGCATCTGGATGCCGAAGACTCCCTGGCGATCGAGCGCCCCCGCCCGCAGCGCGAAGCCGACCGCGCCGCCGGGACCCTCGACGTGGCGGTCGTTCGGCTGGGCTGGATGAGCAATTTCACCGACCTCGATGCGCTGGCCTGCGAGCCGGGTGTGCGGGTGCGGTTCACGCGGTCGCCGGTCGACGTCGAGCGCGCCGACCTCGTGGTCGTGCCTGGCACGAAGGCCACCGTCGAGGATCTGGGTCGCCTTCGCAGCTCCGGCCTCGCTGATGCCCTGATCGAGCGCAGCCGTTGCGACGACCCGATCCTTGGGATCTGCGGCGGCTACCAGCTGCTCGGCGAGTCGATCTTCGACGACGTCGAGTCCGGCGCCGGCGAGGTCCACGGCCTGGGTCTGCTGCCCGTGTCGACCACCTTCCGCGAGCAGAAGGTGCTGCGCAACGTGACCGGCCACAGTGCGCTGCTCGGCAGCGACGTGGGCGGCTACGAGATCCGCCACGGCCGCCCGCGCATCATCGGCGCCGGCGGCGCCCCGCTGATCACCCTCGACGGCAGCGACGACCTCGAGGGGTGCGTCGTCGGCGCCACCCTCGGGACGTCTTGGCATGGTCTGCTGGAGCACGACGACGCACGCCGCGCGCTGCTGCGGTGGACGGCCCAGCAGCGCGGCATCGACTTCACCCCCGCTCCGGCGACGTCATTTGCGGCCGAGCGCGAGGCCCAGCTCGACCGCCTCGGCGACCTCATCGACGCACACCTGGATACCGCGCAGCTGTTGCGCCTGCTCGAGGCCGGCGCGCCGCTGGCGCTGCCGACCGTCGAGCTGACGCTGCGCCAGGCGGGTTAGTTCGCGTCGAGGAGGAAGGCGCGCCGCCGGCCGTCACGGGTGTCGGTCACCGCGAGCCGAACCTTCCACGCCTTGAAGTTGAGACCTTCGAACCTCTTGATGATGTTCGCGCCGGGTTTGAGCGTGAGAGTCACCTTGCGATCTGGGTCCTTTCCCCTCCGCGTGGGCTCGGACCCCTTCCTCGCCCTCAGATGCACGGCGACCTTGCCGGTCGCATGCACGATCACATTGTCGTCCTCGAACGTGACGGCGAACCGATCGGTTCCAAAGAGCAGGGCCTTCAGGTACGTCACGTCACCGTCCGGCTCTCGGCTCGCACACGTCACGAGGCCGTCCTCGGGGAGGAGGCTTGCCGGCATCTGATGCGGGGTGGACGGCGGCGCCTGGAGTCGCTGGGACCCGTCGGACCAGTCGTAGATCGTGCCCTTGGGCCCCTTCTTGCACGTCAGCGGTCGGTCGGTCTTGGTTGCGCCACCCATGGTCTTCTTGGGCAGGGCGAGCTTCTCGGGATCGAACGCGAACACGTCCATCGAGCTCTGCGCTGCTCCGGCCGACCAGCCAACCCGGTACTTCCCCGCCCTGGGCGCCTCGAGTGAGAGCTTGTCAAAACTGCGCTTTGCCACCCCGCCGCCATCGAAGGATGCTTGGGCGTAGGCCTGCGACAGCTGACGGATCAGCTCCGTGCCTGTCGGAATGATCATCGGGGTGAGGTCATCACCCGATGGGATGGCCGACGCCGACGCCGACGCTGGCGGCAGGGGCGGCTCGGGGATCACAACCGGCAACGGCCGGGCGGGCGGATCAAACACGGTGAGCGACTGGCCGTCGTACGCGGAGCCGAAGGCGTTCTGAGCCCGGACCTCAAAGACCGCGGAGTTCGCTCCTCCAGTTGGCACAATCACCGTGTTGACGCCTTCGACACAAGGAATCGCGGGGCGCCCACCGTTGCTGGCGAGCACGCACGTGATCGTGTCTGCGTCGAGCGCCGTCAACGCGAAGGAGACCGCCTGGCCCATCGTGATTTCCTTCGGAAAGCCAAGGAGCGAAAGGGCCGGGGGCGCCTGCACCTCGAAGGCTCGCGTCATCGTGGCCGTCACGCCGGCAGCGTTCTTGACGGTGAGCGAAAAGGTCCTCGCGCCGTTGCGTAGGCCGGTCAGAACGCGCCCGTTGGCGCAGCCTTCAAGGGCCAGGGTGTCGAGCTTGCAGCTCAGGACCGTCGTGCCAGCTGAGGCCGTGTAAGCGACCGATGCCGTGCGCTCTGCGGTCGTGGCCCCTGGCGACGTGAACGTCACGACGGGCGCCGCCGGGACGCTGATCGCGCCGGTGTCCGCGGGCGTGTCGCCGCCGGGGCCGGTCGCGGTCACGGTGCACACGATTGCGGTGCCAAGATCAGCCTCGACCACCGTGTAGGTCGTCCCGGACTGGCCGGAGATGGGTTGGCCGTCGCGCTTCCACGCACGGGCAAACGACGCGGCGTCCGTCCACGTGCCGTCGCCGCAGGTCAGCGTGTCGCCCGGTGCGGCCAGGGCGGGAGCAGCATTGCTGGAGGTGAGCGTGGGGGCCGTCACGACCGCTGGCACCGTCTGCGTGTAGGTCGCCAGGAGCGTGCTGAGACCGCCGGCTGTGGCGCGGGTGAACAGCGTGTCGGTAGCGTTGGGCGAGGTCAGGCCGCTCAGGCTTGACGTGTCCGGCACCTGGACCAGCGTCTTGTTGGTCGTGTTGGGCACGAGCGGATCAAGGCCGGTCCAATCGACGCTCACCTGATGCGTGCCACTGGTGGAAAGGCCTCCGAGCGTGAGCGACGGCGTCCCGCCGGCGGTGGTCGGGATGAACGCGATCGGGCTGGTGCCCGCGAGCGTGAGCGTGCCGCTGATGCTGTGCTGCCCCACCACCCGCAGACTCGTGCCCGTGAACGACGGCGAGAGGCCCGCGAGCGAGGTGCCGATGGTGGCGTTGCCGCCCGTCTGGCTGAAGGTCGAGCTCGTGAACGTCGTGGTTCCGGTCCGCAGGATGGTCGTCTGCGTGCAGGAGAGCGCATCGACCACGCTGAGCGCGATGTTCGTGAAGTTCGCCTGCTCGGTCTCCAGGCACTGCGCGGTCACGTCGCCGCTGCCGCCGGTCGAGAGCAGGTCTGGGGCGGTTCCGCCGGATCCGTCGACCGTGATCTTGCCGTTGACGGTGAGGTCGTGGCCGTTGAGATCCAGGTCGCTGCCTTGCCGCAGCGTGAGGTCAGCGACGGTGACGTCGCCGGTCAGCTCCACCGCATGACCTGCCGACACCGTGACGGCGTCGCTGGCGATCGGCACGCCTGGACCCGAGCCGGTGATCCAGATATTTGGGTCGGTCCAGTCGCCACTGGTCGTGCTGATGGCACCGAAGGAAGGGGGACCGAACTGCGCCTGGGCCGGTGCGGCCGCCAGTCCAAACGCGATCAGCGAACACGCCAAGGTGGCGCGCCGCCGGGGAAACCGAGCGTACATGCCAATCTCATCGGCCTTCTTCTGCCGATCTGGAGCGCGGCGTCCACTTATTGAGGGCCCGACTGGAAGCGCCGCAGGCGCAGGGCGTTGGCGACGACCGACACGCTCGAGAGCGCCATCGCAGCGCCCGCAAGCATCGGGTTCATCAGGCCGAGGGCCGCGAGCGGCAAGACGGCCAGGTTGTAGCCGAAGGCCCACCCCAGGTTCTGCTTGATCGTGCGCAGGGTCGCGCGCGAGAGACGCAGCGCGTCGGCGGCCGAGCGCAGGTCGCCGGTCACGAGCGTGATGTCGGAGGCCTGGATCGCCACATCCGTGCCGGTGCCGATGGCCAGTCCCAGGTCGGCCTGCGCGAGCGCGGGCGCGTCGTTGACGCCGTCGCCGACCATCGCCACGACGTGGCCCTCGTCCTGGAAGCGCCGCACGACGCGGACTTTGTCGGCCGGGAGCACCTCGGCGATCACGTCGGCTGGGTCGATCCCGACCTGCGCGGCCACGGCCTGCGCCGTGGCGGTGTTGTCGCCCGTGAGGAGGACCGGCCGCAGCCCGAGGTCCCGCAGCTCCGCGATCGCCTCGGCCGACGTGGCCTTGACCGCGTCGGCGACCACGAGCACGGCCCGCGCGACCCCGTCCCACGCCACGAGCACCGCGGTCGCGCCGCCGGCCTCAGCAGCTTTGCGGGCCGTCGACAGGTCGGCGGGTTCCTCAACGCTCCACTCCTTCAGGAGCGCCGGTCGCCCGACCTGCACGGCACGGCCGTCGACCACCCCTTGCACGCCCAGCCCTTCCACGTTCCTGAAGTCCTCCAGCGCACCGAGCTCGCCGACTTCGTCGCGGGCGCCGGCAGCTACGGCCTGCGCAATCGGGTGCTCGGACGCAGCTTCGATGGCGCCCGCGATCCGTAGGACGTCCGCGCGGCTGGTGCCCTCGGCCACCGCCACGCTCGTGAGCGTCATCTTCCCGGTGGTCACGGTGCCGGTCTTGTCGAGCACGATGGTGTCGACGCGGCGGGTGGACTCCAGGATCTCGGGCCCCTTGATCAGCAGCCCGAGCTGAGCGCCGCGGCCGGTGCCGACGAGCAGTGCGGTTGGCGTCGCGAGCCCCAGGGCGCAGGGGCAGGCGATGATCAGCACCGAGACGGCCGCGGTGAACGCGAAGGTCGCACCCTCGCCGGCCGCGAGCCAGAAGCCCAGGGTGACCGCGGCGATCCCGAAGACGACCGGCACGAAGATGCTGGAGATGCGATCCGCCAGGCGCTGGACGGGCGCTTTGCCCGTCTGGGCGTCGGTCACGAGCTTCGCGATCTGGGCCAGAGCCGTGTCGGCGCCGATCTTCGTCGCGCGCACGATGAGGCGCCCACCGGAGTTGACGCTCGCGCCGGCAACCTGATCGCCCGGGGCCTTGGGCACTGGGACGGGCTCGCCAGTCAGGAGCGACTGGTCAACATCGGACTGCCCGTCCTCCACGATGCCGTCGGTGGCGATCTTCTCGCCGGGGCGCACCACGAAGCGGTCGCCGACGGCGAGGTCCTCGATGGCGACTCGGCGCTCCTGGCCGTCATCGCCAAGCACCGTCACGTCTTTGGCACCCAGCTCCAGCAGGGCGGTCAGCGCAGCTCCAGCCCGGCCCTTGGCGCGGTCCTCGAACCAGCGGCCTGCCAGCAGGAAGGTCGTGACTGCGGCAGCCGTCTCCAGGTAGATGTGGCTCGTGCCGGCATCGCCTGAGGGCAGCAGCTCGAAGGTCATCGTCATGCCCGTCATGCCGGCATCGCCGAGGAACAGGGCGTACAGCGACCACAGCCAGGCCGCGAGGACGCCGACGGAGATCAGCGTGTCCATCGTGGCCGCGCCGTGACGCAAGTTCACCCAGGTGGCGCGGTGAAACGGCCAAGCGCCCCACAGCACCACCGGCGTCGCGAGCTGCAGCGCAAACCACTGCCAGTAGTCGAACTGCAGCGCAGGGACCATCGACACCGCAAGGACGGGGAGCGTGAGCGCGATCGACGCGACGAGACGCACCGTGAGCGTGTTCCAGCGGCCGTCGCCGACGGGCTCTGGCTCGCCGTGATCGTGCATATGGCCGGCTGGGCGCGGCGGCTCGGGCAGGCGCGCGGCGTAGCCGGCTGACTGCACAGCTCCGACGAGATCGTCCGGGGTGGCCACGGCAGGGTCGTAGGCGACGCTCGCGACCTCGGTCGCGTAGTTGACCGACGCCGTGACGCCGTCGAGCTTGCCGAGTTTGCGCTCGATCCGGTTGGCGCACGAGGCGCAGGTCATGCCCTCCAGGGCGAGGTCGAGGTGCTCGAGTTCCGGCGCTACCTCGACGGGCGCGGCCATCATCCGCTGACCTCATACCCGGCATCGCGGATGGCCGCTTCGACGGCGCTGCGGTCGGCCGAGCCGGTCACCACGACGGCCCCCGTCACGTGGTCAGCCGTGACGGCGTCGACACCGGCAACCTCGCCGACCTCCTCGCGGATGGAGAGCTCGCAGTGGCCGCAGGTCATGCCGTTCACGGCGTAGGTGGTGGTGCTCGTGGCGCTGGTCATCGGTGGTGCTCCGATACGGGGAGGGGGTATCCCTCTTCGAACCTACTATACCCCCTGGGGGTACTGCTAGGGTGTCCACATGGCCGACCCCCAGCCCTCGGATCCAGCCCCCGCGAACGCCAGCCCAGAGTCGCGCGGGTACGCCGCCACCAAAGACCAGCTCAGCAAGCGCCTCACGCGCATTGAGGGCCAGGTGCGCGGGATCCATCGCATGGTCGACGAAGACCGGTACTGCATCGACGTCCTCACGCAGATCTCGGCGGTGCAGGCCGCGCTCGACAAAGTCGCGCTCGGCCTCCTGGACGGTCACGTGCACCACTGCGTGGTCGGCGCGCAGACGCCAGAACTCCGCGACGAACGCACCACCGAACTCATGGCAGCGGTCGGTCGGCTCACGGGCCGCCGGTAGCCGTACCCCGGGCACGTTCTTCGCTCACCGCACCAGATCTCAAGGGACGCCACTCATGACCTCCACCCCCGCGCGGCTGCTCACCGCGGTGACCTGCTCGCTCGCTCTGGCCGGCGGCCTGGCCGCCTGCGGCGACGACGACTCGAGCACCACGAGTACCTCCTCCGGCGGAGCGCCCGCCGCCACCGCCAGCAAAGCTCCCGGCACCCCCGCGCAGGTCGACGCGGCCTTCGTGCGGCAGATGATCCCGCACCACGAGATGGCCGTCGACATGGCCGAGCCCGCCGGCAACAAGGCGGAGCACGACGAGGTCAAGACGCTCGCGGCCAACATCACCAAGAGCCAGAACGCCGAGATCCAGGAGATGCAGGCGATCGCCAAGGATCTCGGCACCACCGGCGACACGCGTGGCGGTCAGATGGCTGCCGACGCCAAGACCCTCGGGCTTTCGATGAACGAGATGGGCATGAACATGCACTCCGGTTCGCTCGACGACGCCGACCCGTTCGACCGGGCCTTCATCGACGAGATGATTCCGCATCACGAAGGCGCGATCGCGATGGCCAACGTGGCCCTGCAGTCCGGCAGCGACGAGCGCATCAAGAAGCTCGCGACAGCGATCGTTGCGGCCCAGACCGCCGAGATCGCCGACATGAAGGCCTGGCGCACGGCGTGGTACGGCGACGCCGAGCCGTCGACGTCCAGCCAGATGAAGGACGAGGGCGAGATGGATCACAGCCACATGGGGCACTAAGC
>JAEMRF010000603.1 GCA_016463515.1 Solirubrobacteraceae bacterium
CGCGTCGTGATGGTCGCGATGGTCGATCCGGCGAACATCATCGTCATCGACGACATCTCGCTGATGACCGGCCTCGACGTCAAACCCGTCGTCGCCTCCCGCGAGGACGTCGCCACCGCCATCTCGCGCCTCACCCGCCTGGACGACGTCGTCAGCGGCGACGGTGTCGACGAGCTCGACGCCGGCGAGGACGACGGCGTCGTCGACCTGCGCGGCGGCTCAGACGACGCCCCGGTCATCAAGCTCGTCAACCAGGTCGTCGCCCAGGCCGTCGAGCGCGGCGCATCAGACATCCACCTGCAGGCCGGCGAGTTCGGCATGCGCGTGCGCTACCGCGTCGACGGCGTGCTCGTCGACGCCGCCGACGTGCCCAAGAAGATGGCCGCCGGCGTCGTGAGCCGCGTGAAGATCATGGCCACGCTCGACATCGCCGAGCGACGCATTCCGCAGGACGGCCGCATCTCACTGTCGATCGACGGCCACAAGCTCGACCTTCGCGTCGTGACGCTCCCGTCGGTCCATGGCGAGGCGGTCATCATGCGCATCCTCGACAAGTCCAACGTGGTCATGGACCTCGACATCCTGGGCATGCGCAAAGAGGAGCGTGAGCGCTTCGAGCACGGCTTCGGCCAGGCCTACGGCGCGGTCCTCGTGACGGGCCCGACCGGCTCGGGCAAGTCGACGACGCTCTACGCCGCGCTCGGCGCGATCAACTCGCCCGAGAAGAACATCATCACGGTCGAGGACCCGGTCGAGTACCAGCTGGCCGGCGTCAACCAGGTGCAGGTCAACCCCAAGGCGGGGCTCACCTTTGCCAACGGCCTGCGCGCGCTGATGCGCGCCGACCCCGATGTGATCATGGTCGGCGAGATCCGCGACGGTGAGACGGCCAAGATCGCCATCGAATCGGCCCTCACCGGCCACCTCGTGCTCTCGACGCTGCACACCAACGACGCGCCGAGCGCCGTGTCGCGGCTCCTGGAGATGGGCATCGAGCCCTTCCTGATCGCCTCGTCGATCGAGACGGTCGTCGCGCAGCGCCTGACCCGCAAGCTGTGCAAGCACTGCAAGGAAGAGATCGAACTCTCCGTCGAGGTGCTGCACACCAACGGCTACGACATGCGTGACGAGCCGATCCAGGCCTACGGCCCCAAGGGCTGCTCCCGCTGCGGACACTCCGGCTACAAGGGCCGCCTCGGCCTCTACGAGGTGATGTCGTGCAACGAGGAGATGCGTGATCTGATCACCGCTCGTGCCACCGCCGAGCAGATCGGTGAAGCCGCCCGGCGCAACGGTATGCGCACGCTGCGCGATGACGGCATCGCGAAAGTCGAACTCGGCTTGACCTCCATCCAAGAGGTCGCGCGCGTCTGCGGCACGTAGCCGCCGCCCCCGACACCCCCGTGGTCCGTCATCGGACGGACGACCAGATGCGTGTGACCAGCGCGTCCAGATCCTCAAGAAACCCCCCGAAACGCCGACGAGAAGACCGTGGACTTCGATTTCGCTGACCTGCTTATGGAGACGCTGCGTCGCCGCGCGTCGGACCTCCACCTGACCGCCGGCGTGCCGCCGATGGTGCGGGTCCGCGGGCGGCTGCAGCCGCTCGAGGGATACGAGCGCCTCTCGCCGACGGACACGCGCGAGATCATCTACTCGATCCTCAACAACGATCAGCGCCAGCGCCTTGAGAACGACTGGCAGCTGGACTTTGCCTACGG
>JAEMRF010000604.1 GCA_016463515.1 Solirubrobacteraceae bacterium
GTGCTGTTGCACCGCCCCTCGATGAGTTCGCCGCTGGTCTCGTTCAGGAGGCGCATGTGAGCGGGCCAGCGGGTACAACCCACCGAAACTTCCCGCTGGCCGCTCTTGCTGCGCTCCCGCTCTGTTTGGCAGTCCTGGTTGGACCACCCTGCCGCCCCGTGGTTGGGGCCTTTTCCGACGCTAGGGTCCGAACTTTCCTTATGCAGATCAAGAGCGCCCCGCTGGGGCGCTTCCTGGCGTGCGTCGAGAGGGGTCCGGACCGGCATCGACTCCCATAATGGAAGCCGGGTCGGACGGAACCGTTTAGGAGATGACTCCGCGGGCCTCAGAGAGGCCGCTGACGCCCTTTGAGGCGTCCCACACGGCGCGGGCCAGGCTCAGGGCGTACGTCGGGTTCTGCTGGCCCGGGAACGCCTCTCTGAACCACGATTGGTAGCGGAACGCGGTGGTAGGCGACTCGCCCCACCACTCGGCGTACTGGGCCACGGTGAGATCCTCGGCGCCCAGGGCGTCCATCGCGATCTGCCACTGGACCATGAACTGCAGAACGTCGCGGGCTCGCCGCTTGCCCACGCGGGCGGCAGCGATGCCGTAGAGCGTGAGGCCCTTGCGGTCTTTCGCCACCACGGCGGTGTGGGCGGTCGTCTTCACGGGGTCCATGGTGCCACTCCTGGCGGACAAAATGTGGCCGAATCCTGGTCCGCGTGGCCAGAAAGTGTCCGCCGTGCGGCCAGGGGTCGCCGCGGCGAGTTGCGTCCCGCATCGCCGCGGAGCTCCGCCCTGGCCTGGGCGGAGGACGGGATCGGGTCCGGTGGCACCGAAGGCGAGGGCGCGGGGGCCGGAGCGTCGGCAGCTCGTCCGAGATCGTCCGGCTCCTGTGGCCGGTGCTGGCCGTCCTGCGGCCGGCGCGCCTTCACTGCCGCGTGCTCCGCGTGCGCGGCAGTGGAGGGCGCGGCGGGCGCGCGGGCGGAAGTGCGTCGGCGCTCAGCAAGGCGGACAGCTTCGATATCGAGCAGGCGCCACTGCGCCTGTGCCGCGTGCTCGCGCTCGCGGGTGACCGCATCCTCTGCGGCCTGGCCCGAGAGGCCACGCCCGAGCGCGCGCCAAAGCGCGCGCTTCCGGGCGAGGTCTTCTTTTGCGGCCGCGCGGGTGGCCTTCGTGCCCTCGTGGAAGTAGCCACGGGTGTGCGTGAAGCGGTGCCCCCGGAAGCCGGGCGGCGGGGCCTGGCTGTACTTCTGGAAGTGGAGCATGAGGTAGCGGCTCAGGCCCTCGATCGCGTGCACGCGCTGGAAGTGCTGGGCGCGCGGTAGCGCGTCCTCTCGGGCGCACCAGACCTTGGTGATGACGTCGGCGACCTGGTCGACGTCGTCGGCGGGGACGTTCTTGAGCAACAGGTTCCAATGGGGTCGGCGGGCGCCCTGTGCGCGCTCCCCGGTGCCCGTGGTGAACTCGAGGACGGTGGCGATCTGGACTTCCGGCCATCGGCGCCGAAGCGCCTTGAAGACCTGGCGCCGCGAGTCGTAGAACCCGCTCATGTCGAGCGTGGCGGTGCGGGTGGTGAGGACGCAGAAGATGGTCGGCGCGGCCCCGCCGTTGAGCGTGTCCCTGATGGTCATCTCGGCGTTGAGCACCGCCGCGAGGCGGGAGCAGTAGTCGCAGAGGTTGGTGCTGTTGCACCGCCCCTCGATGAGTTCGCCGCTGGTCTCGTTCAGGAGGCGCA
>JAEMRF010000605.1 GCA_016463515.1 Solirubrobacteraceae bacterium
GCGTAGACGAGCAGCTGCTTGGGGGTGTTGGACAGGTGGTCCTCGCCGCGGATCACGTGCGTGATCTCGGCGTCGATGTCGTCGACGGCAACGGCCAGGTTGTAGAGCGGGCGGCCGTCGGCGCGGGCGATCACCGGGTCATCCATGTGGATGTTCTGGAAGACGGTGTCGCCGCGGATCAGGTCGTGCACGACCGTTTCGCCCTCTGGCACGTGCAGGCGGATCGCGCCTTCGCCCTCGTCGGTGCCACGGTAGCCCTTGTCGGCGCCGTGCTCGTCCTTGTAGGCGCGCACGTCGTCGGCGGCTGCCGTGGTGCGGTAGGCCAGCCCGCGCGCGAGGAGATCTTCGACGACCTCGCGGTGCCGTGCCTCGTGCGAGGCCTGACTGATCGGGCCCTCGTCCCAGGTCAGGCCAAGCCACTGCAGTGCGTCGAGGATCTGCTCGACGTTCTCCTGGGTGGAACGCTCAGTGTCGGTGTCTTCGATGCGCAGCACCATCTGCGACGGCTCGCCGCGGCGATCAGCACCGCGGGCCGCGAGATGGTTGTAGAGCGCAGCACGGGCGCCACCGATATGGAGGGCGCCTGTCGGGGAGGGGGCGAAGCGAACGCGCATCTGAGCCAATCTAGTCCAGCGGACGGGCGCGTGGGGTGAACTGGCCCGTCCAGACGCGTTGCGACCCGGCCAGACCCGTCCTCGGCGACCTGAACGGTGTTACACCGGCGGGTGGGTCCTGCGTTGCAGCGCCGGCCCCAGCGCATCCAGATCCGCCTGAATGGTGTGCTGCAGGGAGGCCCACTCCTCGTCGGTGCTCACTTCTCCGCGAAAGACGGTGAACGTGACTTCGGAGCCCAGACCGTTGGGCAGCACGCGCATCGGGTTGAGTTGCCTGGTGCCGTCCGGCTGCGTGACCACGTGGTCGGCGACGCGGAAGGCGTTGTGCTCAGCGAACGCAATGGTCCACGGGCCGCTTGGGGTGTCGATGCACCACGCACCACCGCGAAGCTCCACGGACGGAGCCAGTCCGGCAGCCCAGACCGGCAGATTCCGAGGATCGACGATGTAGGCGTAGACCTCATCTGGCGGGGTGTCGAGCGTGACCGAGAGGGTCACAGCTGGGGTTGGAGCTGGCACGGCCTCGAACCTAACGCCACCTGCTGCCTGCCCAACAGGGCGCGCGCGGTCGCGGCGGGCGCGCGAGACCGGGCGAGCGTTTAGCCCAGGGCGCGCGCGGCACCGACGAGATCGACCACCTCGCGCGCCACGCCGCCGGCAGCGGACGGCTCGATGCGCCCGAACCCCAGGAGCAGCAGCGCGTCGGGTCCGGCATCGCACGCGGCGACTTGGAGACCGCGCGACTGGCCGGCCACCACGAGCTTCCACGGGGCCAGGTCGTCCACGCGCACGGTCACGTGGAGGCCAGCCTCGACGCCGGTCGTGGTGAGCTCTGGCGCAGCGCTGCCCAGTGCCTTGATCATTGCGGCCCGCTGCGCCGCACACCGCTTGCGCATCCGGGAGAGCCCGCGGTCAAATGCCCCCGATCGCAGGTACTCGGCCAGGGCGAGCTGCGTCAGGTTCGACGGGGCACCGCCGAACGAGAGCCGCCAGGCGATCACTTCGTCGCGCAGCTCCGGGGGCACCACCAGCCATCCCACGCGCACCGCGGGCGACAGCACCTTCGAGGTGGTTCCGAGATACAGCACGCGATCTGGGGC
>JAEMRF010000166.1 GCA_016463515.1 Solirubrobacteraceae bacterium
GAACCCGACTCCCCGCCCCCACCGCCGCGCTCCACGCGCACTGTGCGCGTGCTGCTGGTGGTCGTGGCGGTGGCAGTCGTCGCGTTCGCGGTCAGAGGGTTCGTCGGCGGCGGAGATGACCCCGCCGACCAACAGGTCGCCGGGTCGACGCCCACCCAATCGACCCCGGCGCTCGAACCAACGACGCCGTCCAACGCTGCCCAGCCGCGCGAGCTGGAGCCCGCCACCGCCGAGGATCAGCTCGGCAGCGGGCATGTGGCGCTCAAGGTCACGGGCCGGCAACTGCTGCGCACGCGGCCAGCCGCCGACGGCCAGCTCGTGGCGCGCGTAGGCCGCAAGACGCCGTATGGCGGCCAGGTGATCTTGCCGATCCTCAAGGCCCGCGGTGACTGGGTCGCGGTCGTGAGTCCCTACCGCAAGAACAACCGCGTGGCGTGGACCAAAGTCGAGCCGAACGCCAAGTTCGTCGCCGTCGAGTACTCGGTCGCGATCCGGGTCGGAGACCGCTCGATCATCGTGCGCAAGAACGGCAAGGTCATCCGCCGCATGAAGGCCGCCGTCGGCCAGATCACCCACCCCACGCCGCCAGGCCGATACGCCGTGACCGACGGCTTGATCTTCAAGCAGAAGGTCCGCGGGCCCTACGGCTGCTGCGCCCTCGTGCTGTCGGCCCGCCAGACCAAGCTCCCAGCAGCCTGGACCGGCGGCGATCGCATCGCCATCCACGGCACGCCCAACAAGCAGTCCATCGGGCTGGCCTCCAGCCTCGGCTGCCTACGGGTGGGCGACAGCCCGTCGCGCTGGCTCGTGGAGAACGTGCCCGCCGGCACCACGGTGTTCGTCCGGCCATAGGCATGCGCACGCGCGTCCCGGGAAGGGACGCGTCGGCGCGGTGCCGCCGCCTAGGTGATCAGCGCGGCTTCAGCACCGCGGTCGCTGGGGTCGACGGCAAACACGTCGGCCCAGCCGCGCGTCTGCTCTTTGGCAGCTTCGACCACGCCGGGGATGGCGTCGCGCTCACACCACAGCAGCACGGTCGGGCCCGCGCCGCTGATGGTCGCGTCCAGCGCACCGAGCTCTTTCGCGTTCGCCACCAAGTCGGTCGAGCGCGGATAGAGGTGTGCGCGGTAGGGCTGGTGCAGGCGATCCCCGAGGCCGCGGGCCAGCAGCTCGAGGTCGCGGGAAGCCAGCCCCGCGGCGAGGGCCATCGCCTGACCGACGTTGAAGGCTGCGTCGGCCATCGGGACCGACGCGGGGAGTGCAGCCCGAGCCTTCGACGTCTCGACCGCCTCGTGCGGCGCCACGATCACGAAGCCAAGACGCTGGGGCACGGTGAGGGTGAGGGCGCCGTCTGGCAGCTCGACGCTCACGCCGCCGAGGACGGCCGCAGAGGCGTTGTCGGCGTGGCCTTCGAGCTCGATCGCGATGGCAAGCGCCGCGTGGCGCGCTTCGCGTGGTTCCTCGCCGCCCATCACCAGCGCGGCGAACGCGCCTGCGACGCGAGCCGCAGCGCTGGAGCCGAGCCCTCCGCTGAGCGGGATCTCCGAGCGCATCGTGAACGCGGCATGCCCCGGGTCGCCGACCCGCGCAAACGCCTCGACCGCGATGTTGGTGCCGTCCCTCGGCACGTCGAGGTCGGTGGTGAACGAGAACTCCCGTGCGGGGACGACCTCGAGCTCCAGCCACCGATCAAGCGCAACGGCAAGGACGTCGAACCCCGGACCGAGGTTCGCCGACGACGCCGGTACGCGGACGCGAACGCCCGGCATCAACCGATGACGATCTCTTCGACGGCCTCGATCGTCGGCTTGCACGGCACGACCGACCCCGACTGCTTGAGCGCGTTGTCTGGGTCTTTGAGGCCGTGGCCCGTGAGGACGCAGGCGATCGTGGTCGCGTCGCCGCGGCCGTACTTCATGAGGCCGGCAACCGAAGCGGCCGAAGCCGGCTCGCAGAACACGCCTTCCTCGCGAGCCAGGAAGCGGTAGGCGGCAAGGATCTCGTCGTCGGTCACCGCGCGGACCTGGCCACGCGACGTGGTGAAGGCCGACACGGCCTCCTCCCAGCGTGCGGGGTTGCCGATGCGGATGGCGCTGGCGATCGTCTCGGGGTTCTCGACCACGTGGCCTTCGACCAGCGGCGCGGAGCCAGCGGCCTGGAAGCCATAGAGGTAGAGGTCGTGGCCGCGCTCCTGAAAGCCCTTCCAGTACGCCGTCACGTTGCCGGCGTTGCCGACGGGGATGCAGAGCCCGTCGATCGTCGGAAGGTCTTCCAACAGCTCAAAGGCGGCCGTCTTCTGGCCCTCCAGGCGCCACGGGTTGACCGAGTTCACGAGCCCGATCGGATGGCGAGCGCACAGCTCGCGGGTGAGATCGAGCGCCTGATCGAAGTTGCCGTCGAGCGCGATGACCTTGGCGCCGTGCATCAGCGCCTGGGCGAGCTTGCCCGTCGCGATCTTGCCGGACGGCACGATCACCGCACAGGTGAGGCCGGCGCGCGCGCCGTAGGCGGCAGCGCTGGCCGCCGTGTTGCCCGTCGACGCGCACATCACGGCCTTGGCGCCGTCCTTCACGGCAGCGCTCACGGCGGCGGTCATCCCGCGGTCCTTGAAGGAACCAGTGGGGTTCATCCCCTCGAGCTTGAGGTGCACCTCGGCACCGACCCGCTCAGAGAGTTTGGGGGCGTGCACCAGCGGCGTAGAGCCCTCACCGAGCGTGATGACCGGGTCACCAGCTTCGAACGGCAACTCGGCCCGCCAGCGATCGATCAGGCCGACGCGGGACATCATCATGCGTTCTCCTCGTCGAATACGCGAATGGCGCGGGGTTCGCCCCGCACGAAGCCTAGGCCGGAGATCATGCCGATCGCGGCGGCCATCGCCGACTCGGGCGCGCGGTGGGTGATCATCACCAAGCGGGCGCCGTCGCCGCTGCCCTTCTGCGCGACCGAGCGGATCGAGATCTTCTGCAGTCCGAGCACCTGGGCCACTTGCGAGAGCACACCCGGTTCGTCGTCGACTTCGAAGTGCAGGTAGAACGCCGAGTCCACGTCGGCCGCCTTGGGCAGCGTGACCCAGGCGTGTTTGGGCTCGTCGGCGCCATGCAGGACCGAGATGAGGTCACCGAGCACGGCACTGGCCGTCGGCAGACCGCCCGCTCCCGGGCCCTGCAGCGTGATCTCTTCCACATGCGGGGACTCGATCGTCACGGCGTTGTAGGAGCCGTCGACGCTGGCCAGCGGGTGCGTCATCGGCAGGAACATCGGGTGCACGCGCACCGACACGCTGCCATCGGCGAGCTTCTCGGCGGTGCCGACCAGCTTGAGTGCCAAGTCGAACTCGCGGGCGTACGCGATGTCCTGCAGGTCGAGCTTGTCGATCCCGGTGTGGTCGACGTCGTCGATCGAGACCCACGTACCGAACGCGAGCATCGCCAGCAGCGCCATCTTGGCAGCGGCATCGCTGCCGGACACGTCCTCGGTCGGGTCGGCCTCGGCGAACCCGGCGTCCTGTGCATCTTTGAGCGCCTCGGCGTAGGACTCGCCGCGCTTGGCCATCGCGGTGAGGATGTAGTTGGTGGTGCCGTTGACGATGCCGTGCACCCGTTCGACGGGCGTGGCCGACAGGGTGTCGCCCAGCACGCGCACGATCGGGACGGCGCCACCGACCGCGGCCTCGTAGCGCAGGGCGGCACCATGCTCGGAGGCGAGCGGGAAGAGTTGGTCACCCTTGCGGCTGAGGAGCTGTTTGTTGGCGGTGACGACCGGCTTGCCAGCCATCAGCGCGCGGCGCACGAGTGCTTCAGCCGGCTCCAGACCGCCCATGACCTCCACGATCACATCCGCTTCGTCGACGATCTGCTCGCCGTCGCCCTGGCTGCGCGTGAGGACGCCAGAGACGACCGGGTGCAGGCCCGTCTCGGCTTCGATCACCGCGGCCCGCTCCTCGAGCAGGCCGATCAGCGCCGAACCCACGGTTCCGCGCCCAAGGACGCCGATCTTGACGGTCTTGCCGCCCTCAGCTCCGGGGTTATCCGACATCGCGTGCTCCAAGCTCCTCGATGGTCTCACGGCGCACCACCACGCGACTCTCGCCGTCGCCGACGAAGACGACGGGTGCGCGAGGCGTCCCGTTGTAGGTGTTGGCCATGCTGAAGGTGTACGCGCCAGTCGTCGGTACGGCGACAATGTCGCCTGCGGCGGGCGCTGGCAGATCGACGGCGTCGATGAGCACGTCGCCGGATTCGCAGTGCAGACCAGCGAGTCTGCTGGTCGTTAGCGGCGTCTGCGCAGGGTCCGGCAAAGGGCGGTCGATGATCGCGGCCTCGTACTTGGCGCCGTAGAGCATGGGCCGCAGGTTGTCCGACATGCCACCGTCAACGGCAACCCACGTTGAGACGTTCTGCTTGACCGACGTGACGGTGTAGAGCGTGACGCCCGCGCGGGCAGTCATCGAGCGGCCCGGTTCGACGATCAGATGAATCTCGTCGCCGACAGTGTCATGGACGGCCGCGAGGATCGTCTGGGCGTAGTCCTCGATGCTCGGCGGCTCCTGACCGGCGCCGTAGGCCACGCCAAGTCCACCACCGACGTCGAGTACCTCGCAGGGACCCGACGCAGCGACCGTGCGGATGGCGCGATCGAAGGCATCGAGTTCAAAGAGCTGGGAGCCGATGTGCATGTGCCAGCCACGGAAGTTCAGCGAGCCGTAGGCCTCGTCGATGCGCTGGCGGGCCGCGATGGCCGCAGCCGGAGAGAGGCCGAACTTCGAATCGGCTTGGCCGGTGGAGATCTTGTCGTGGGTCTCGCCGCGCACGTCGGGGGTGACCCGGAGGAGCACGTCCTGCACGATGCCCTCAGCCGACGCAGCCTCGGCGAGGCGGCCGAGTTCGTCTGGGTTGTCGATCACCACGAAGGCGACGCGCTCGCGCACCGCGGCGGCAAGGTCGGCCAGAGACTTCCCGTTGCCGTGGACCACGATGTCGGCGGGGTCGACGCCGGCCTTGCGCGCGATGAACAGCTCGCCCGCTGAGGCGACGTCGGCGCCGATGCCCTCTTCGCTCAGCGCGCGCACCACGGCGGTGCAGGGGAAAGCTTTACTCGCGAAGACGATCTGCACGCGGCCGCGGTGGCCAGAGAAGGCTGCGCGGTAGGCGCGGGCCTGTGCGCGCAGGTCGACCTCGTCCACGACGTACGCGGGCGTGCCGTACTGCGCGGCGAGGGTGGCTGCAGGGACGCCACCGAGAACGAGTCCGTCGGGTCCGACGGTCGCTCCGGCGGGCCAGGCAGCGCTCAGCTGGACGGCAACGTCGGACACAGCCGTGCAGTATGACCAGCCACCCCCTCCGTATGCTCGCCCGTGTGACGTTCGACGACCCCACGGTGCGATTGGCGCTCCTCGCCGTGGCCACCGGCGTGCTCGCAGGAGCCCTTGGGAGCTGGGTGGTGCTGCGCCGTCAGGCGTTCCTCGCCCACGCCTCCGGAGCGACGGCGTTTGCTGGCGCGTCGGTCGCGGGAGCCTTGTCGATCGCCGTGCTCCCGGTGGCGCTGGCATCGTCGGCGCTGGTCGCTGTGCTGACGGGCCGCCTGGCCGTCCGCCGGCCGGAGACGGCGCAGGTCGCCACGGGACTGGCCCTGGCGTGTGGGCTGGCCGTCGGCGTGATCGCAACGCGCACGGGCGCGCCGCAAACGGGCACGTCGGTGCTGCTGGGCAGCACGTTGCTCGCCACCGACGCCGACATTCTCACCGCCCTTGGCGTGGCCGCACTGGCGGTGGTCCTGGCCGTGTTGCTCGGTCGGTGGTGGCTCGCGCGCGCGATCCATCCCACCGGCACGGCGACGAGCGGCGCCTTCGCCGGTGCCGGCTGGGTCGCGCGTAATGCCGATTTGGCGCTGCTGCTCATGATCGGCGTCGCCTCGGCCGCATTGCTCCCTGTCGCCGGCGCGCTCCTCGCCGGCACCCTGCTCGTGGTGCCTGCGGCAACGGCCCAGCGCCTGGCGCCACATCCGCGCAAACTGGTGCCGCTCGCCGGAGCCCTCGCCACGGCCGAGATGCTCGTCGCGCTGCTCATCGCCGACGCGACCGACCTCTCTCCGGGCGCCACGGCCGCACTTGTGGCAGCAGGCGTCGACGTAGCCGTGGCTGTTGGGCTCGTCGCGGTGCGACGCGGAGCCACCCGAACCCAGGTAACCGTGGCATGACCAGTGTCGATCCCAAGGCAGCGCAGATGACCCCGTCCCCCGCCGGCGATTGGACGATCGAGGCCCGAGGCGTTGAGGTCACCTATCCAGGCGAGGCGCAGCCTTCGCTCTGTGGTGCCACCTTCCAGATCGCCCGGGGGCAATCGGTGGCGCTGCTGGGTGCCAATGGCTCAGGCAAATCCACGCTGCTGAAGGCGATCACGGGCGAACTGCCCGTAGGCGCCGGCGAGCTGGTGGTGACCGGCAACGTCGCTGCCGTGGGCCAGCATGAGCAGCTGCGCCGCGACATTCCGATCACGGCCGTCGAACTCGCGCTCATGGGCGCCTATCACCGGACGCCGCTGCTGCGGCGCGTGTCGAAGGCCGACCGCGCCCTTGCGCACCAGGCGCTGGAGCGCGTGGGGCTCGCCGATGTCGCCGCGCGACCGGTGGCGGAGCTCAGCGGGGGCCAGCGTCAGCGGGCGTTGCTGGCCCGTGCGCTCGTGCACGGTGGCGACGTGCTCGCGCTCGACGAGCCGCTGGCGGCCATCGATCCGGGCTCGGCGCAGCGCATTCACCA
>JAEMRF010000606.1 GCA_016463515.1 Solirubrobacteraceae bacterium
CCGACCACCTGCTGTTCACGTACCTGCACTTGGCTCCGGATCCGGGGCTCACGCGCGGCTTGGTTGATTCAGGGGCGACGTGCATCGCGTACGAGACCGTGCTGGATGCCAATGGTCGCCTGCCGCTGCTGGCACCGATGAGCGAAGTGGCCGGCAAGATCGCTACGCAAGCCGGCGCCTACATCCTCGAGAAGCCGCTCGGCGGCCGCGGCATGCTGCTCGGCGGCGTGCCGGGCGTGGCGGCCGGCAAGGTCATGGTCATCGGCGGCGGTGTCGTCGGCACCAACGCGGCAGCCGTCGCGCTCGGCATGGGCGCGGAGGTCTACATCTACGACCGCAACATCGACCGCCTGCGCGACCTGGAGCACATCCTCAACGGCCAGGCCTCGACCTGCTTTGCGACCACGCTTGAGATCGAGCAGCGTTTGCCGGAGGTCGACCTCGTGATCGGTGCCGTGCTCGTGCAGGGCGCAAAGGCGCCGCACGTGATCACCCGCCAGCAGCTCTCGCTGATGAAGCCAGCAGCGGTGCTCGTCGACGTGTCGATCGACCAAGGCGGCTGCTTCGAGACGTCGCGCCCCACGACCCACGCCGATCCGACCTACGAGGTCGATGGCATCACGCACTACTGCGTGGCCAACATGCCGGGCGCCGTCCCGATCACGAGCACCTACGCACTCACCAACGCGACCCTGCCCTACGTCGTCACGCTCGCCGAGCATGGCGCTGCGGGCGCGATCGCGCGGATCCCTGGCCTGCGGCCGGGCGTCAACGTCGCCGGTGGTCACGTGACGCATGAAGCCGTGGCAGCGGCGACCGGTCACCCGTACGTCGACCCGGACTCGATCCTCTCGCCGCCGGCGGGCGCGCCAGCGCCTGTCGCCGTCTAGGCGCGCCTCGGGGACAGACCGAGCACCCGGGGCCGAGACGCGATCGCCAGAGCTGCTCGACCGCCCGAGCAGTTCGACGCGATCCCCGTTAGCTCAGGCGGAAGTACTCGCCGGACCGGTCGCGCAGGATGGTCACGCCGCCGCGTTCGGCGGCGCGCAGCATGGAGAGCTGGACCAGGAACCAGAGCACGCTCAGTCCCAGGACCACGACCCACACGAGCGCAAGCCATGCCTCGTAGCCATACCGATCTGGCTCCACGGCAAAAGGCATTTGCACGAGGAACGGGAGGGCGGCGGCCATAGGCCAGATCCAGCCGCCGTCGGCGACGGCGCCCTCCACGACGGGCCGCACCGGAGCCTCGCTCGGCGCCGGCTGCGCGGCTCGCAGCTCGCGAGCATCGCGGATGCCCACCCACACCAGCCACGCCATGATCAGCACGGCGAGCACCAGCATCGGCACGGTCCCGTCGGACGGTGCGGTACCGAGGGTGAAATAGCGGACCAACCAGGCAACGCCGACGGCTGCCGCGACGGCGGCGCGAAACGCTACCCGCGGCCTGAGCCGAGCGAACAGCGGCGCCGGGACCACGGGAACCACCGGAACCGCCAACTCGGTCTTCGGCGGACGCACGACCCCGCGCACCACGCTGCTCAGCGTTCGCGGGTGGTTGCCGTCCGACATGCCCGCACCCTACGCCGTCGTCTGCCCCGCGTCGAGCGGATCGTCAACGGCCTCAAATCGCGAAACGGACCGTGGTCACCCTCACGCGCCGCACCCGTTCACCAAACGCGGCGATCCAGCGGCGATCCGTCAACAGCTGC
>JAEMRF010000607.1 GCA_016463515.1 Solirubrobacteraceae bacterium
TCACGAGGAGTCGCTCCTGAATCGGTCGGTCGGCCCGCTCGGGCCGACCGCGCTGACTCGCATCTAATCAGACCGGCCAGCCGGGTCCGGGGCCGCGTGCCGGTCGCACCGGCGCAGCGCGTGCGGCGTCCCAATCCGTCGTCAGGCGATGGCACCCTCATAGACCGCTGGACGACGCAGCGTGCGCACCGGCAACGCCGCCCGCGCCTGCTCCACGGATGCCGCGCTGAGTTCGGCGTAGATGATCTCGGGATCCTCCCGGCCCGCACGGGCCAAAATCTCACCCCAGGGCGACACGATGAGCGAGGTTCCTCCGGTGCGTGAGCCGTCGGCGTATCCACCGCACTGGTTCGCAGCAACCACGTAGGCCCCGTTCTCGATCGCTCTCGCCCGCACGAGGACTTCCCAATGGTCGCGAGTGGTGCGCTCGGTGAACGCAGCGGGAAGCGAGAAGACGGTTGCACCGCGGTCGGCGAGCGCTCCGAAGAACTCCGGAAAGCGCAGGTCGAAGCAGATGCCCAATCCCAGGCGCAGAGCTGCGCCATCAATCTCCGAGACCACGAGCGCATCGCCTGCCCGTTCGGCGTCGGATTCGCGGTACCGGCGTCCGGCCACCTCGGCGTCGAAAAGGTGCACCTTCCGGTACGCCGCAGCGGTCCCTAGCGGGGAGAAATGCAGCGACGTGTTGAAGAGGCGCACGTCACCATCGGAAGCCCGCTCGCTCACCGAGCCCGCCACCAGGTCAATCCCGAGCTCCACGGCAAGCGCCCGCAGCGAACCAGAGGACCACTCGCCAAGCGTTCGGGCCGCGCCAGCGAGCGTCGGTGCGTCTCCGTAGGCGACCCACTTCTCCGGCAGCACGATGAGCTTGGCACCGGCCGCTGCGGCCTCGCGGACCGCCCTGACCCCGGCGGCGAGGTTGGCCGCCGGGTCTGGGCCCGCGTTCAGCTGAATGGCGGCCGACAGCATGTCCGGCCCACGCTACCGTGCGCCCGCGACCTCAACACCCCAGGCGCGATCACCCGACCGGTGCGGCACCGTCGATGCGCTGAAACGGCGACGACATGACCACGTTTCCGTTCCGCCGGATCACGACGCGGTACAGCCCAGCCGGGGCGGGGGACGCGGTCAATACAAAGGTGCCATCGGGGCGGACGGCAACCTCTCGCTCAAGGGTGCGAGCCGCGCAGGCGTCGGCACGGCCGATGAGCGTCGCCGTAAGGGTGCCACGCCCCTCCGACCGAACGCGGCCGCTGACGCGCAGCGTGTCGCCCGCGGTGCGGCGCATCCGGGCCGTCACCTGAGGCGTCGGGGTGACCGGTGACGAGCGGTAGGTGCCCACCGTGGCGACATACCTCAAGGAGGGGCCCGCAGCCGGCGGCGCTTGCCCGGCGAAGGTGCCGTCCGAGCCAACAACGGCCGTGGCAACGGACCGGCCACCAACTCGCAACTCCACCGTCTTTCCGACCATCGCCGGCTCCGTCGCACCACTCCAGGACAAGCTCTTGGGGCGGCGGACGAGTGGAGCGAGGACAACGCCCGGCCCCTGACAACGCACGGCGGTCGGCGCCGGCGTCGGCGCCGGAACCGCCGCAGGCGTGCTGGCGGGCGCTGGAGTTGTCATCGGAGCCGTGGGTGTTGTGGGAGCCGTGGGCGTTGTGGGAGCCGTGGGCGTTGTGGGAGCCGTGGGCGTTGTGGGAGCCGTGGGCG
>JAEMRF010000608.1 GCA_016463515.1 Solirubrobacteraceae bacterium
AGCCAACGGCTGAGGTCGGGGCGCTCGTTCACGCGTGAACTCCGGAGGTGGTGGGCTGGCCGCCAGGCAGCAGGCCGGTGGTCTCGGGCAGGCCGAACATCACGTTCAACGACTGGATCGCCTGCGACGCGGTGCCCTTCCACAGGTTGTCGATCGCCGAGAAGATCATCACGCGGCCGGTGTGTTCCTCGACCTGCACGTGGATGCGGCAGTGGTTGGTCTCGCGCACGCCGCGGGTGTTCGGCGGGCCGGCGACGACCTCCACGAACGGCTCATCGGCGTAGGCCTCCGCGTACCGCGCGGCGACTGCCTCGGCGGACTGGGGCTCGGTGAGCGTGGCGTAGGCCGAGACGTACTCCCCCTGGTCGACCGGCACGAGGTGCGGCACGAACGTGACCTTCACGTCCGACCCAGCAAGCGACAGCTCCTGCTCGATCTCGGGCCGGTGGCGGTGACCGGTCGTTTTGTAGGCCGAGACCGAGTCGGTGATCGTGACGTAGCTCGTGGCATGGCTCAGGCCACGCCCGGCGCCGGAGACGCCCGTCTTGGCGTCGATGATCACGTCGGCCAGGAGGCCGCCTGCCGCGAGTGGGCGTAGGCCGAGCAGCGCGGCGGTCGGGAAGCAGCCGGGGCCGCTCACGAGGTCGGCGGTGGCCAGCTCGGCGCGGTACAGCTCGGGGAGACCGTAGACGGACTGCCCGATCAGCTCAGGGTGCGGGTGGGCGCCGTACCAGTCTTCGTAGACCGCCAGGTCGCGCAGGCGAAAGTCGGCCGAGAGGTCGATGACGCGCACGCCCTGGTCGAGCAGCGCCTTGACCACCGGCGCGGCCGCGGCGTGCGGGTAGCCGACGATCGCGGCCTGCACCTGGGAGCCATGGCCAGCCACGTCGAGTTCCTCCAGGACCGCCTCGACCCGGTGCTGGGGGTAGAGCTCCACCAGGCGCTGGCCAGCTTCGGCCCGCGCCGTGATCGGCCCCAGCTCGAACACCGGATGCTCCTGGATCAGGCGCGCGGCGATGGCCCCGGCAAAGCCGGAGGCGCCGGCGATCAGGACGCGCGGATTGGCGACGGGCTCAGACACGCGCGACGGCACCAACTTCTTTCTCGAGGGCGCCGAGGATCTTCTGGCGAGCTGCGCTGGCTTCTTCTTCGGTCAGCGTGCGGTCCTCAGCCCGGAACGTGAGCCGCAGCGCGAGCGAGCGCTTGCCTTCGCCGAGGCCCTCGCCGGTGTAGACGTCGAACACGCGCACGCCCTTGAGCAAGGCCGGGCCGCCGGCCTGGGCTGCTGCGACCACGGTCTTGGCGGGGATCGCGGCGTCGACGATCACGGCGAGGTCTTGGCTGATGGGCGGGAACGACGCAAACGGCTGGTACTGCGGCCGTCCGGGCATCGCATCCAGCAGCGCATCGACGTTGAGTTCCAGCACCGCGACGGGCGAGGTGAGGTCGTAGCTGGCGGCGATGCGCGGGTGCAGCTCGCCGACGACGCCAACCGCCTGATCGCCGAGGCGCACGACGGCGCCACGGCCCGGGTGCAGGTAGACGGGCACCGTCGTCTGGTCGATCTCGAGCGAGATGCGCAGCAGCTCGCCGATGGCCCGCACGATGTCCGTCGCGGCGAGGGCGTCGGCCTTGGCAGGGGCCTGGTCGATCCAGGTCGGGGCGGTCAGGTTGCCGGTCAGCAGCACGCCGAGGGTGCGGTGCTCGAG
>JAEMRF010000002.1:0-8748 GCA_016463515.1 Solirubrobacteraceae bacterium
CGCGGAAGCGGGTGAGCAGCAGCAGCGTGTAGTCGATCGCCAGGCCGATGCCGAGGCCGATGACGAGGTTCAGGGCGAAGATCGACAGCGAGGTGAGCTCGTTGATGCCGCGGAGCAGCAGGAAGGTGCCGAGCACGGTGCTCACGCCCACGACGAGCGGCATGAGCGCCGCGCGTCCACCGCGGAAGAACAGCAGTGAGAGGACGATGAGCAGCGGGAACGCGAAGAGCTCCGCGCGCCCGAGGTCCTCCGAGATCTGCTCGCTCAGCTGGAGGTTCGCCACCGCCGAGCCGCCGACCTCGACACCCTCACGGTCGCCGAACTCCTCGACGACGGCGGTGGCGACGGCCTCCTCGTCGGCGCGCGCGTCGAGCGTCGCGGCCAGGAACGTGCTGCGCCCGTCGGTGGAGATGAGCGCGGGGTCGTCGGCGTTCGCGATGGACGTCACCGCGGCGACGCCCTCGATCTCGGCGAGCTCCTCGGCGAGGGCCGCGATCTCCTCTCGGCCCGCAGCGGACGCGGGGGGCGCGCCCGGGCGGTCGAGGAGCAGGACGCCGGGACTGGCGCTCTGCCCGGTCGCGGCTTCGATCCGCTCGATGGCGGCGACGGACGGCGCGTCGGCCGGGGTGAAGCCGCCGTCGGACTGCAGGACGCCGAAGACCGGACCACCGAGCCCGGCGGCGAGGACGACGAAGAGCAGCGCGCCGAGGAGCGTGCGGCGCGGGTTCGTGGAGATGCGGGAGGCCAGTGAGGTGAGCATGTGCGGCAATATACGGTCGTATATATACAGGTGTCAAGTCAGTCGATAGACTGGCGCGTATGCCGTCGTCGCCCGCATCAGAACCGCGCGCCCGCAACGCCCGCGGGCAGGGCGAGCTGCTGCGCGAGCAGCTCCTCGATGCCGCCCAGGAGCTCGTCGACGAGCAGGGCGGCGTCGCACAGCTCTCGATCCGCGCGGTGACGAAGCGGGCGGGTGTTTCGCCGATGGCGCTGTACCTGCACTTCGCCGATCGCGGCGCGCTGGTTTACGCGCTGGTCGCCCGGGGCTTCTCCGAGTTCCGCGCGGCGGTGCTGGCGTCGCGTGACGCGGCGGACGGACCGCGCGCTCGCATCGAGGCGATGGGGAGCGCCTACCTCGCGTTCGCGCGCGAGCAGCCCGCGCTCTACAGCGTCATCTTCGGGCCGCTGAACCCGGGCGGCGACCGCAAGGAGGCCGGGGACAAGCCCCTCACGGGCGAGCCGATCGGCCGGGAGTCCTTCGAGGACCTCGTCGAGGCGGTGGTCGCCTGCCAGGCGGCCGGCCAGGCGCGGGCCGGTGACGCGCACGACCTGGCGATCGGCATGTGGGCGGCCCTGCACGGCTACGCCACGCTGCGGTACGCGCGGTCCGGGGTGGGCTGGCCCGAGGAAGAGGCCTACGCGCGCGCTGTCGCGGCGGCCTGGCTGGGCTGAGCGAGGGTCGGCCCGCACCGCGATTGGCGGGCAGGCCGGACCACGATCGCGGGTTAACCCGAGGGTGCGGACCGGCTTCCGGTGCGACCTTCAAGGCATGACCCGCGCACTCCGTACTGCACTGCTGCTCGTCTGCTTCGTGCTCCCTGCCTCACCGGCTGCGGCCGCGACCTTCACGGTCTCCACGACCGCCGACACGACCGATGTGAATCCCGGCAACGGCGTGTGCGCGGCGGGCAACGGGCTGTGCACGCTCCGAGCCGCGCTGGGCGAGGCGAACTCCCTGGCGGGCTCGGACACGATCGTGCTCCCGGCGGGGACCTACCAGCTCGATGACGGCCTCGGGCAGCTCGCGGTGAGCTCGACCGTGGTCGTCGAGGGCGCCGGCGCACGGTCGACGCTCATCCTCGCGGGGGCCAACAGCCGGGTGCTCAACGTCACGGCGAACCTGACCCTGCGCGGGGTGACCGTTGCGAACGGGAGTCCGAAGGGCGCGGGCGCGGTGCGCGGCGGCGGCATCAACATCGTCGGGGGCGACGTGACCCTCGAGCGCGTGACGGTGCGCAACAACACGGTCGCGTCGGAGACGAACGCGAACGGCGGCGGCGTCGCGGCCGACGGCGGCAGCCTGATCATCTTGGACTCGACGATCAGCAACAACCTCGCGGTCGGGCGGGTCGGCAACTCGGGTGGCGGGTCCGGCTCGGGCGGCGGCATCGCTGCAGCGGCGCCGACGACGATCCGTCGCTCGACGATCACGTCGAACACCACGCAGAACTACGGCGCGGGGATGTTCTCCTCGGGCGGCGGAATCCACGTGGGCGACAACATGGTGCTCGACCACGTGACGCTCGTCGGCAACGTCGCGTCCTCGTTTGCCGACTCGAGCGGCTTCCGCCAGGGCGGCAACATGTACATCCCGGGCTACGCGTCGGTCTCGATGCGCAGCTCGATCATGGCCGGCGGGTCGGCCGCGAGTGGCGGCAACAACTGCTTCGCCTACGGCACCTTCACGGAGCCGGCACGCAACCTGTCGGACAACTTCGACTGCATGGGCGCGGGCAGCCTCCGCAATGTCGCTCCGAAGCTCGGCGCACTCCAGAACAACGGCGGCGGGACCGACACGCGGCTTCCGGCGCTCGACTCGCCCGCGGTCAACGCCGCCACCGGGTGCGGGACGCGCCCGGCCGACCAGCGCGGCAACGACCTGCCCGCGGGCCCGGCCTGTGACCTCGGCGCCGTCGAGATCGGCGCGGACCGCAGCGTCACGCTGCAGGCGTCGAAGAGCGCGGCCGGGGCAGGCGACGACGTGACCCTCATCGCGACGATCTCCAACGCGAACGACGGGGCCGACGATGCGACGGGTGAGACCCTCACGCTGGACCTGCCCGCGGGCGTCACCGCCACGACGGCGACGTCAACGATCGGGTCCTGCGCGACCGGCGCGGCGGTGACGTGCTCCTTCGGCACGCTGGCCCGCGGCCAGGCCGCGACCATCATCGCGACGGTGCGCGCCAACGGCGAGAGCTTCGGCGTCACGGCGCGCCGCGGGGGCTCGCTCCCCGACCAGAGCGCCACGAACGACGCGGCGAGCATCGCGGTCGCCGGGATCGCGGCGGCTCCGAGCACGGCGCCCGCGCCGGGCGGCGGGACCGGTGGAGGCGCGACGGGCACCGGGGGCTCGGGCCCCGCGCGTGACACGTCGGCGCCGGTGCTGAGCGCGCTGAAGCTCGCGCCCAAGGCGACGGTCCGCCGCGGCGCGACCCTGCGCTTCCGGCTCTCCGAGGCCGCGACGGTCCGCATCGTCACCGAGCGCCTGGTCAAGGGCCGCAAGTCCGGCACGCGGTGCGCGGCCAAGGGGCGCGGCAAGGCCTGCACCCGCGTGCTGAAGGCCTCGACCCGCACCGTGCGCCTGAAGGCCGGCAGCGTGTCGGTCAAGCTCCCGGGCAAGGCGCTGAAGGCGGGCAAGCTGCGGTTCACGGTCGTCGCGACCGACGGCGCGGGCAACGCGTCGAAGGCGGCGCGCGTGAGCGGATCGGTCAAGCGGCGCTGAGTGGGTCCGGTGCGGCGGCGCCTCAGGCGTCGCCGTAGATCGCCAGCCACACCGCGCGGCCGACCGCGGCCGCGACGCGCTCGTCGTCGGCCGGGTCGCCGTGGCGGATGTGCACCATGGCGGTGCGCTCCACCATGCAGACGAGGGCGAAGGCGAGCGTCGGCAGGTCGACGTCCGGCGCGATCTCCCCGCTGTCCTGCAGCGGTTGCAGGGCACGGGCGGCGCGGTCGACGAACGTCGTGATGTGGCCGTACCAGTGGTCGGCCAGCTCCGGGTCGTAGGTCGTGACCTCGATCACCGCGAGCGCGATGTCACGGTGCTCGCGGAACTTCGCCAGCGTCTCCAGCCCGGCGCGCGTCGCGGCCTCCGGTCCCGTGCGGTGGTCGAAGACGAACCAGGCGGCGGACGCGGCGTAGACCTCGTCGAGCGCGAGTTCGCTCATCCGCATGAGCAGTTCGGTCTTGTCGCGGAACTGCATGTAGAGCGTGCTGCGGGGGACCCCGAGCTCCTTGGCGATGCTCTGGAACGAGATCTCGTTGAACGAGCGTCCCTCGGCGAGCTGCCGCGACACGACCTCGAGCGCGGCGGTCTCCAGCTCGGCGCGCCGAGCGCGCACGGCGGCGCGGGTGCGGACAGGCGGCATGCGCCCTGATCCTATCGGCCCTCCACCGGAACCGAGACGCCTGAAGCGGGGTGGGGGTTGCATCTCAGACATGTTGTCGGCAGTATGCCGACACCCTGTCGGCAATGTGTCAGCGGGGGCGCCTGAACGAGCTCGGGGAGGAGACAGTGGTGCGACGAGTCGGTATCGCCTGGGCGATGGCCCTGGCCTGTGTCGTGGCAGGAACGGGGGGCGCGCACGCGGCCATCCCGAGCGGGACACCCCCGCGGACGTCCGACCTCACTCCGCAGGAGGGGTATCCGGCCAAGCCGGAGGACAACCGCATGTACGGCGGCTGGACCGAGTGGTGGTACTGGCACGTCGTCGACCCCAAGACGAAGCTCCAGTACGTCGGAGGCCTGTTGAACAAGCCCTTCTCGGCGCACTTCGGCGTGCTGCAGTTCGGACGCCACAAGCAGGCGCTGGCGTTCGACCAGCGTGCGCCGGTCCCGATGAGCATGTCCCGGGCGATCCGGCCGCGCAATGACGGCCTGCCGGGCGTCCGGACCAACGGCGCGTCGCTGGACTACGACACCGAGGCCGGCAAGTGGCACCTGCGCGTGACCACGGGCTTCAAGGCCGACATCTGGTTCGACGGGCAGTGGCTGCCCGGCATCACCGGGACGATCCCGATCGATCACCGCCGCTGGATGGGGTGGACGTCCGCGGTCGTCACGAGCACCGCACGCGGCTGGATCCAGCCCCCGGGCGGCAAGAAGATCGACGTCACCGGCTGGCGCGGCTACACCGACCACAACTGGGGCAACTTCAACATGTTCGACAACACCACCGACGGGTGGGAGTGGGGCGTCTCCCACGAGCCCGACGGCGGCGCGACGGTCGTCGGCGGCCTGGTCAAGCGCGGCGGGGTGTGGGTCGGCACCGCCGGCGAGATGCGGCCCGGGCAGCCGCCCAAGGGCTGCGCGTCGACCACCATGGAGCAGGGCGACTTCTACTCCGGTCGCAGCTACTTCAACGGGCAGACGTTCGCGATGCCGGGCTACGTCCATGTCAAGTGCGCCCCGGGCGACGAGTTCGACGTGGACATCACGTTCAAGCTCCTGACGCCGGCGGTGATCGACATCGGGCGGATCGCCGCGACGGCGGAGGCGCAGTACTACACCGTGCCCGGCTCGATCGGCATGTACGAGCACGTCCGCACGTTCGTCGGCCGGCGCGACGCGTGGCGGCTGCAGCAGCAGGGGGCCCGATGACCCAGGCCAACACACTCAGCCGGCGGAAGTTCGTCGCCGGCGCGGCCGCGATGGGCGCGGCCGCCACGTTCCCGCTCGGCCGGTCGGCCACGGCGCGGGCGTCGATGCACGGGCGCCGGATCGCGATCTTCGGCGCCGGGATGTCGGGCCTCGTCGCCGCACAGGAGCTCGTCGAGCGCGGGTTCGAGGTCGACGTCTACGAGCCGCTGTCGCTCTTCGGGGGCAAGGCCCGCAGCTACGGGGTGCCGGGAACGGCCCACGGTGGGCGCAAGGAGCTGCCCGCCGAGCATGGGTTCCGGTTCTTCCCGGGCTTCTACCAGCACGTCACGGAGACGATGCGGCGGATCCCGGCGCCGGGCCGGAAGAACGGGGTGCTCAGCGCGCTGCGCAGCCTCGACGACCTGGCCGGCGACGAGGACGGCTACGGCATCACCTACTCGGGCGGTCCGGGCAGCGCGACGGAGAGCCTGATCCGGCTGCGCGATTTTCAGCGCCTGCCGAACCCCAACCAGCTCGGCAACCCCGCCGAGCTGGTCAAGGCGATCAACACGATCTTCGGCGGGCTGGCAACGCCGACGACGTTCACCCGCGCGATCGAGCTCGCGTGGTTCGCCGCGCGCGTCGGCGCGTTCATCACGGCGTGCGACGAGCGGCGCAAGGGCCCGTGGGACCACATCTCGTGGTGGAAGTTCCTGCGCGCCGACGGCCGGTCGACGTTCTTCAAGGACAACCTCGTCAAGGGCACCACGATGGGGCTCGTCGCGGTCAAGCCCGAGGTCTGCTCCGTGTCGTCGGCGGGCAACATCATGGACGCGTTCGTGTGGAACCTCATGGGCTACGACCGTGGCCCGCTCACGGCGTATGCGTTGCGGTTCCTCGACGGCCCGACGAGCGAGGTGTGGATCGACCCGTGGGTCGCCTACCTGCAGTCGCGCGGCGTGCGGTTCCACACCGGCCAGGCGCTCACGGGCGTCGAACTGGGCGGCGGACGGGTGACCGGCGCGACCGTGGTCGACGGCCACGGGACGCAGCGCCGGGTCGAGGCCGACTGGTACATGGCGGCGGTCCCGGTCGACAAGCTGCGGCCGATGCTCACCACGCCGGAGGTGCTTGCGCACGACCCGTCGCTCGAGCTCATGAACGACCTGCAGGTCGACTGGATGAACGGGATGCAGATCTACCTCAAGCAGCCGGCGCGGGCGGCGGCGTCGCTCGTCGGGATCTTCGACCACCAGTGGACGATCAGCGCGGTGCTCCAGCGTCAGCTGTGGCGCCGCGACATCCCGAAGGAGTTCGGCGACGGGTCGGTCCGGGACATCATCTCGATCGACATCTCGACCTGGGACCGCCCGGGCTCGATCACGACGAAGAAGGCGGCACGCGACTGCACCAAGGAGGAGATCTTCCGCGAGGTGTGGGCGGTGCTGAAGGAGCGGATCGCGCGGCGCGACCCTGCGTTCCGGGACAGCAACGTCCACTCGTGGACGCTGGATCCGGCGATCAAGTTCGGTCCCGGCGGGGGCGGCGTCATCGCCAACGAGGAGACGCTCACGGTGCAGACGGTCGGCACGTGGGAGAAGCGCCCGAAGGGGCCGACGGCGATCCCGAACCTGTTCCTCTCGGGGGACTGGATCCGGGTGACCGCGAACGTCTGCAGCATGGAGGCCGCCAACCAGGGCGGCCGTCAGGCGGCGCAGGCGGTGCTCGCCGCGGCGGGCGGCGACCCGAGCTCGGTGTTCATCAAGAACGAGATCGCCACGCCGCCGGATATCCGCAAGCTCAAGGCCGAGGACAAGAAGCGGTTCGATCGCGGGCTGCCGAACATCCTCGACGCGGCGGTCCGGGGACCGTCGCTGCAGCTGCCGCGCCTCTTCGAGGGTGCGGACGCTGACGCGAACATCCGGGCCGCCGCAGCGCGGTTCGGCTGAGCGGGGAGGGCAGGGTCCGGGGGCGCCGCTGCGGCGGCGCCCCCGGTCACGTTCAGTGTTCGAGCGCCCGCCCGTGCGCGCCCGCGCCGGTCAGCGACCGCACCTCCATCTCGATCGCCTTCTTCTCGAGGTGCTCCTTGCTCGTGACCGTGCCGAGGTAGCCGAGGAGGAACGACGCCGGGATCGAGATGATCCCCGGGTTGCTCAGCGGGAACCACGACCAGTCGCCTCCGGTGAACATCGACGTCTCCGACCCGGACACGGCGGGGGAGAAGATGATGAGCACGAGCGTGATCGTCAGGCCGCCGTAGATGCTCCACAGGCAGCCCCGGGTGTTGAAGCGCTTCCAGAACAGCGAGTAGAGGATCGTCGGCAGGTTGGCCGACGCGGCGACGGCGAACGCGAGCGCCACGAGGAACGCGATGTTCTGCCCGTTCGCGGCGATGCCGCCGAGGATCGCCACACCGCCGACGACGAGCGCGGTGATCCGCGCGACCCGGATCTCGGCGCCCTCGGGCGGGTTGCCCTTGTGGATGACACTGGCGTACACGTCGTGGGCGAACGACGCCGACGCGGTGATCGTCAAGCCCGCCACGACGGCGAGGATCGTCGCGAAGGCCACCGCGGAGATCACGCCGAGCAGCAGCGTGCCGCCGAGCTCGAACGCCAGCAGCGGCGCTGCGGAGTTCACCCCACCCGGCGACGCGAGGATCGCCTCCTGCCCCACCAGCGCCGCGGCGCCGTAGCCGAGGACGAGGGTGAAGAGGTAGAAGAGGCCGATCAGCCAGATCGCCCACACCACCGAGCGGCGCGCCTCGTGGGCGGTCGGCACGGTGTAGAAGCGCATGAGGATGTGCGGCAGTCCCGCGGTGCCGAGGACGAGGGCCATCGAGAGCGAGATGAAGTCGAGCTTCGTCGTGCCGTTGATGCCGTACTGCTGGCCGGGGTCGAGCGATGCGCCGGCGGCGGCGCCGTCGCCGAGGACGTCGGACAGGTTGAAGCCCGACTTCCCCAGGACCCAGAACGTCATGAGGCCCGCGCCGGTGATGAGCAGCGCGGCCTTGATCATCTGCACGTAGGTCGTGCCCTTCATGCCGCCGACGAGGACGTAGACGATCATGAGCACCCCCACGACCGCGATGATGAGGCTCTGCCCGGCCCGGCCCTCGATGTTGAGGAGCAACGCGACGAGCCCACCCGCGCCCGCCATCTGCGCAAGGAGATAGAAGAACGACACCGTCAGCGTCGAGATGGCCGCGGCGGTGCGGACGGGGCGCTCGCGCATGCGGAACGACAGCACGTCGGCCATGGTGAACCGGCCGGTGTTGCGCAGCAGCTCAGCGACGAGCAGCAGCGCGATGAGCCACGCGACGAGGAACCCGATCGAGTACAGGAACCCGTCGTAGCCGTAGATCGCGATGGCGCCGGCGATGCCGAGGA
>JAEMRF010000002.1:8848-86340 GCA_016463515.1 Solirubrobacteraceae bacterium
GAGTACAGGAACCCGTCGTAGCCGTAGATCGCGATGGCGCCGGCGATGCCGAGGAACGACGCGGCCGACAGGTAGTCGCCGGAGATCGCGATGCCGTTCTGGCGGCCGGAGAACGCCGACCCGGCGGTGTACATGTCCCCGGCGGTCTTGTTGGTCTTGCTCGCCCGGATGACGAACGCCAGCGTCACGCCGACGAACAGCAGGAAGATGGCGATGTTCAGCAGCGGGCTGCCGACGGTCTCGGTGGCGGCGAGCATCACTGCAACCCTCCTTCGCGCATGTGCTCACGGATTCGCGCGGCGGCGGGGTCGAGGTGCGTGTCGGCGTACCGGACGTAGATCGCGGTGATCGCGAACGTCGAGACGAACTGCAGCAGGCCCATGACGAGCCCGACGTTGACGTTGCCGAACAGCTTCTCGGACATGAAGCCCGGCGCGTAGGCGGCCAGCAGGACGTACGTGAAGTACCAGGCCAGCGCGCCGGCGGTGACGGGGAAGACGAAGCGTCGGTAGCGGTGGCGCAGGCTCTGGAACTCCTCGGACTCATCGACCGCGACGTAGGCGGCCTCGCGTTCCTCGGGTGTCTGTGGTGCGGGCGCAGCGATGGGTTCGGTGCTCATGGCCCTCTCCGGTTGGTCTGCCGGGAGACACCCTGCCCCGATCTGTGACGGCTGACACACGGGTGCCGAGCGGGCGGACCTGGGATGCTGGGCGGTATGAGTGATGTGCGCATCGACTGGACCACCGCCCACGTCACCGCCGACGCCGTGTTGCGCGTCGATCTGGGCGCCGGGGTGTCGGCGCCATGGGTCGCCGAGTTCGAACGCCTGGCGGCCTCATGGGGGAGCGAGGGCCGGGGCCAGACGTGGACGTCGGTCGTGCTCGAGCCCGATCACCGCACGATCACGGTGCGCGGCCTGAACTTCGATGCGGAGCCGGCCGGCCTGCAGGCCTACCTGAGCGATCTGGTGCGCTACGCCAGCGAGGGGTCACAGCACGCGAGTGCCCGTGCGCTGCAGGACGCGCAGGAGGCGATGGATGTCCATGCGGGGCGGGCCGAGGATGCGGCCCGGCTCACCGAGGCGTTTCGCCAGGCGCCGCGCGCCTGAGCGCCGCTCGGACGGTCGCGCTCAGCGGAGCGGGCCGCGGCGCAGCGGGATGGTGGTGCGGCCGGTGCAGCGCTCGATGCTGCCGCCCACCGACAAGCGGACGGTGAGCTTCGCGCGGCTGCCGCGGAAGTCGAGCGTCGTCGTCGCGGAGCCGGAACGGCCGTCGGACGATTCGTCGTAGGTCTCCACGAGCCTCAGATTGGTAGGGACACGCTGTCCGCTGGGGAACCGCTTGCCGCCCGTGAACGCGCGGTCGTAGGTCTCACGCGTCTCGCGGTTGTAGCACGCGACCAGCACCGTGTAGCTCAACGCGCTCACGGTGCGGGCGCGGAGCTTGAAGAAGCCGAGTTCCTCCGTCGGGGCGCAGCCGCCCTGGGCCGGGTCGCACGCCTCGCTCGTGATGGTCCCGCCCCAGGCCCCGTCGCGCGGGACGACGTCAGCGATCGCGGGGGTGGCGGTGACGCCCGCGGCGAGGAGGGCGAGCGTGATCACGTGCCGGCGCTTCATGTCCTGTGGGTCGGACCGGCCGGGCCCGAGGTTCACTCTGCGGGCCCGTCGCTGGCCGTTCGTCTGGTCGCGGCCTAGAAGCTCGAGTCGAACGGTATGAACGTCGAGGCGTAGACGATCGCGGTCAAGTTGGTCTGCTGGCGGGGGCTGCTCTGTGACGTGTCCTTGGGCTCGCGCTGGAGCTTGCCCTTCGTGCGCAGCGTCTTCGTCTCGGGCTCGTAGTCGAAGGACCGCACCCGGATCGCGTGGCGGCCGAGGCGGGCGTGGAGCTCGTGCGGCGCGGCGCGGAAGTGCGCCTCGAACGCCTCGAGGTCGATGTCGCACCCGGTCTTCTCCTCGAGCACCCGGCGGACCGCCGTCGGCTCGACGCCCCGGACGACGAGCTCGCGGTGGCCGCCCTTCTTCTCCTTGACGAACGCCTTGGCGCCCGTCGCGACGACGGCGTGGCCGTCCTGGACATGGGGCGCGCAGGCGGGGGTGGCGGCCATCAGGGCCGCAGCGGCGAAGGCAGTCAGCGACATGGACCTGTGGTCGGCCGTCACGACGCCTCGTTGAGCTGCGCGCACCATCACCCGGTGTCCTCGGCCACACCGTTCGGACGTCGCGGCGATGGGGGACGACGGTGATCGTTGAGGGCATGCCTCACGCTCGCCTTCGCTGGACGCTGGTCCTTGCGGCCACCACCGCGGCGGTCGCCGCCGCTCCCGCGCCCGCCGTCGCCGCCAAGCTCATCGCGCCGCTGGACGTGCGCGTGACCGCGGAGGTGCGTCCCGGCTCGGTGCTGACCGGGTCCTGGAACGCCTACTCGACCGAAGAGGGCGGGAGCTGGATCGGCGCGAACCTGAAGCTGCGCGAGACCTGGTCGCGCGGGGCTCCCCGGCCGGTGCGCGTCCGAGGGAAGGCCTCCGGCGGCCCGACGCGCGTGCACTACGTGAAGGTGCCCTACCTCAAGCGGCGCGTGGGCGAAGGCGTCCTGACCGAGGAGCGCCCCGCCGGCGACACGTCCGCGCCCGTCGTGCTCCAGTGCTCGGCCGAGGGCAGCGACGGACCGGGGAAGGGGGTCACGACGAACGAGGAGTCGGCGATGCAGATCGTCGACCAGCCGGCGCGCAACCGGGTCGTGGTGCGCGGACCGGGGATCGCGTTCTTCGGCCCGCAGTGCCGGCCGCCGGGCAAGGAGCTGCCGGTGCGAGGTGTGGGGGTCCACCCGCCGAATGCCGCGCGACCGTGGATCCCGCGGGGCAACCAGACGCCGTGGGAGTTCACGGTGCCGCGCGCGGAGTTCGCGGCCGGGGGCACCTTCCGGTTCCGCGGGTCGTACAGCTTCGGGTTCCCCATCGAGGAGTTCACCAACTCCGATGTGTTCGGGACGGCGCTGACGACGGGCAAGGTCGCGGTCGACCTGAAGGTGCGCCGGACGCGGAGATGAATCGCCCGCCAGCGGGATTCACGTCGCGGGCCTGGGCTGTCGACAGGGTGAGTGGACCGCAGCTCCGAAACGAGACGCGGTCGCCAGGCAGCCTTCAGTCCCATCCGGGGAAGGCTCCAACCAACCTCAAGAGGTTTCCCCGTCATGGACACGTGTCGTTCGCTCGCTCTCGCGGGGGTCCTCTGGTTTGCCCTCATCGCCGCGGTGTCCGTGCCCACGGCTGCCTCTGCCGCGCAGGCGCCCGCGGCGGCGGGCCTTCGAGCTCAGGTCGCTGCGTTGCAGAGCGAGAATCGCGGGCTGAAGGCACAGATCGCCAGTGCCAACAGGAATCTCGGTGGCCGTGGGACTCTCGCCCATCGGGTTCGGATTTTGGGCAGGAGGCTCGGCGGGGACGGGAGCGCGATCCAGCGTGCTCTGGACGCGCAGCGGCTGGTGGGCGGAACCGGCGATCTCGCCAAGCGGGCCATGTCGTTGGGCGCGGACCTTGGCGGTTCGGGCAGTGCCAGGAAGCGGGCTCGGGCGATCGAGGCGATCCTTGACGGCAGCGGGACGCTGGCGCAACGGGCGCAGAGCGTTGCGCAGGACGCTGCAAACAGCCCAGACAGCAGCGCCGTGTCGGCGCTCACCACGCAGAACCAGGCGCTCACCGCGCAGAACCAGGCGCTCACCAAGGACGGCGAGGCGCTCGGCGCGCGCGTCAAGGCGCTCGCCACGAACAGCGACGCGCTCCAGCGCGAGGTCACCGCGGCAAAGACCACGATCGGCGGAACCGGGGAGCTGTCCGATCGTCTCGGCGCGCTCGTTACCCTCGCCGGCGGGAGTGACTCGCTGACGGACGCGCTCACCGCAGTGGACCAGACGCTGGGCGGTGGCGGGAATCTGACGACGGGTAGCGACGACTACGTCGCCGCAGCCGGCGCGACCGCCGCGACCATCGTCAACGCGCAGTCGAGGATCGGTGGCTCCGGCACGCTCACGACGCGCCTCGACGCCGTCGACGCTGCTCTGGGCTCGAGCGGCACGGTCGTCGAGCGTCTGACAAGTCTGTCGGACTCGATCCTCACCACACCCACCGGCGTCCTCGAGACGGACCTCACGAGCGCGCGGGAGCTGATCGGGACCCCGGCCGCCACGCTGCAGGCGGACCTCGATGTCATCGGCCAGGCGCTGGACGCCACGGACCCGACCGCCGGTGCACCGATCGGCGACACCCTCGCCGGCCAGGTGTCCTCTGTTCAGGCCGGCGCGAGCGACTTGCGCTCGGCGGTCAGCACGGTCAGGACGGCGCTTGGTGGGGTCGATGTTTCGATCTCCGGCAAGGTGTCGTCGTTGAACACCAGACTGGGCGGTACCGGCAGCGCGGCCGCGCGGACCAGCGCGATCCACAATGCCCTGGTCACGACGCCCGGCGAGACGCTGAGCGAGGACCTCGCCGCGGTACGGAACACCTTGGTCTCGTCACCCGGGACGACGCTCCAGGGGGATGTCAGCTCGCTGGCACTCTTGCTCAACGGCACCTCCAACGGGTCGACCCTCCAGGCGAGAATCGGCTACCCCACCCTGGGCGGGAACCAGTCGGATCTCACGACCGTGATCGGCACGAACGGGTCGAACCTCGCCGCGCAGCTCGGTGACCCCGGGGCATCCTTCGCGAATGTCTCAGCGATGATCGGCACCTCCGACGCTGCGAGCCTCGCCGAGGGGCTCGGCAACGGCGGCGTGGGCACCTCATCGATCAACGCGCTCCTCGGCGGCTCCGCTGCGACCAGCCCCTACGGCAACATCGTCGGATCGAGCGGAATCCTGAGCTCGATCGACGGCACGACCACCGACTCGGGCACCATCGCGGCGAAGCTGAACGCCCAGACCGCGACCATTAACGCCGACGCGACACAGCTGAACACCTCGATCGGCAACGTCGCCGCGCGTATCGGCCACTCAGGCACGCTCACGGACCGCATCGGGTCTCCGACCGTGAACGGCTCGATGTCGAGCCTGTCAGCGGCCATCGGCGGATCCGGCACGACGCTCGCAGCACAGGTGGGCGACCCGGTCACCGCCGACAGCGGACTGTCACAGCTGATCGGCGCGACAGGGGCGACCAATGACGGCGCAGTGTTCTCGGGCGAAGGCTTCAACGCCTTCCGCAACTCGCCATCGCTGGCGGACCAGGCGAACGCCTTCCTCACGCTCATGGACCCGGTGCAGTGGGCGAACCCGAACGCGACACACCTCACGTTTACGGTCACGACTCCGCCCACCACACTCGGAGGCTTCGTCGGACAGGCAAGCGTCGTCAGCGAGTGACCGGCGCTGGACCACTTCACCAACTCCGATGTGTTGGGACCGCATGGACGACGGGGAAGGTCGCGGCCGATCTGAGGGTGCGCCGGAAAGGCGGGTGAGCGAGGGCACTGGTGCCATCACGTCGAGTGCCGCATCACCGTCGAGCGAAGACCTCGAGGCCCGCGTCATACAAGCTGACGTCGACAGCGCGTCCCGCGGGGTCGATGGCAACCGCCGATGGCTCGCGCGGGAACGCAGCCGTTGCTGACAGCGAGGAATGGGTGGAAAGGCCCGGGCGTACCCTCGACGCGCGGGGCGGCCGGTGCCGGGACTACGTTCTGCGCAAACCCGCCGCCCAAGCGGCGTAGACGGCCAAACCAACCACCCACGTTGCCAGTATCGACAGCGCGGCAACGAGAACCCACGGGCCTCTGTTGCGATACGTCCACCCGACCACCGGGCCGATAGGCAAGAGGAAGAGTGCAGTGCTCGTCGCCGTCCCGAACACAACGACCTTCAGCACCACCACGAGGAAGACGACAGCCACGGTGTACGCGGCGACGTAGGCGGTAGGAAACGGACGCTCCATGCTGGAAGTCTCGGTCGAACGGCCCATTCCAGCAGGGTAGTTCCGTACCAGCAGAACGGCGCAGCAGCCCCGTGTTTCCGGGCGTCCAGGGCGCATGCGTACCACCAACCCTCCAGCCTGGCTACAACCGCGACGACCGGCGATGAGGGCGAGGTCTGGGAGGGGCCGTCTGTGCACTGTGTGTGCACTGAGCCACTTTGAAGGGCCGGCAACGAGCGATCTTCTAGAACAAGAAAACCCCGCCTGAGCGGGGCTTTCGGAAGGATGGGCGCGGCGGGTTTCGAACCTGCGACCTCTCGCGTGTGAAGCGAGCGCTCTCCCACTGAGCTACGCGCCCTTTGTCCTGCAAATCCGCACGGTTTGTGGGTTTGCTTGACGGTTGGGTCTCCCTCTGCCTACCCCCTGATACCCCTGGGTTTCAGGAATGGTTCCTGATTCAGGGCGGTGGGCGGACGTCGGGAGATAGAGAGCATAGCCACCGAGTCGACGGGGCTATACCGTCGTACTGGGTGTGAGCGAGGCCGGTTGTCGGGAGTGGTGCAGATCCTCTCGAATCGACGGGACTCCGGTCGTCGAAGCCGCACCCGGAGTGTCGACCACGGCGGGTTCGACTCATCGCCTGAGACCTACTGTCGATTCTCCTCGCCCTGGGCGAGTACTACGTTTCGCAGTGACTGATTCGCCGAAGCCGGAGCGAGTGCGCCCTGAGGCACTGGGCTGGGACCCGATTGTCTTGAGGGGCGGGAGGGGGCGGAGCGCCAAGTCACCTCCGTGGGTCAGTACACCGGTTCGTGGCCGAGGGCCCGCATCAGCGCGTCTCGTCGCTGAATCGACTTGAACTCAAAGCCGATGATCTCCCGCGGCCCGACCACCTGCAGCAGGTACAAGCCGTCAGATGCTTGCCCAGTCGACACCTTCTTGACGTCCTCTCGAACCAGGGCCTGGCGAACCTTGCCACCGCGGATCACGAGCATGCGCTGTGTGGTCACGACAATTGCAGACATGTGGAGGACGATGCCCGCGTGTCCGAGCCCCTCACCATTGCCGATGAAGACGATGTGCTCGTCCGGTTGCAGATTGGCCAGAACTGCGCTCTGTTCCTTGAGCGCCATCTTCAATTGGTACTTCTCGTATCCCTTGTCGCCGTATGACTTCGCGAGCGCCGCAGCAACCCGGTCATCCAGCACGGTGGTTCTTGGTCCCCCGAACAGCGCCATAGTATCGCCCCTGACTGATAGGTCCTGGCTATCTGAACGACAAGTCTTGCGCTTTTGAGATCTTACCGACGGTTACGAGCGCGGACAGTCTGAGACGGTAGCTCGAGAAGGTGCTCAACCTGCTCATCGGCGGCGACTGCGAGTCCACCCGCGCCCAAGTCCATTGGCGTATCAGAGGTCGTCGACCGATTGGGCTCCGCCATCTGGTCTTCCCCCGCTTCGATGGACACTCTGATCTACCCCTGGTGACCCTGGGCTTCAGGAATCGTTCCTGCTGAAGGACGGAGAAACACCACGGAGTGGCGTCTGGCGCCTCACGCGCGGTGCGGTACGGCAATGTTGGGACCAGCCGTGTCCAAGGCGTTCGTCGCGGACGCTCCGGAGCTTCATGCAGTCGGTCGGGTCGCTGGCCATGCCAGCGCTGTCGTCCAGTTGGGGGCTTCCTCGATGAACTGCTGCTCAGGAAGCGAGGGAAGACCGCGGCGCGATGGCTTGCGCTCGCGAGTTCTAGGCGACCGAGGGGTCCGTTGTCTCGTGGCGCTGACATCGCTCGAGACGCGTGCCAACGGCGGTCGGCTCTATCCACCACCCAATTCCGACGTCAGGGCAGTTCTCGGGTGCGATTAGCAGCGCCGCCCATGCCAGCGACTGAGCAGAAAGGGGGCCCGCGCGGGAAGTCGAGCCCCGTGGCCGCACGCTCGCCGCACAGATCGGCGAGCGTCGGCGTTACTCCCCCGAGAGCAGCGCAGCGAGCGTGCCGACGACCACCACAAGGATCGCGGTCACGATCACCACCCATAGCACCATGTTGAGAGCGACCAGCGCGAGGAACACCGCGCCGAGCGCGCCGAGCGCGCCACCGGCGACAGCCTGGCCGACGACGAACGCCCGCGAGTAGCGTCCGCTTGGCGCGCGCATCAAGTACAGGTCCAGGCACAGCAGCGCAAGCCCGCATCCGATCGCCGGGACGGCCAGGTGCTTGGCGAACTCGACGATCCAAGAGACCTGGCGGCCGAGCAGGAGGAAGAACCCGCTGCTGCTGAGGTCGGGCGCGGGCGGCAGCAGCAGCGCGACGACGCCCGTGAGGATGACGACTGCGCTGCCGATGATTCCGTAGCGGAGCACGTCGATCGGAATAGGCCCGCCGGCCCGCTGGTGGCTCGTCGCCGAACGCAGGAACGCTCCGAGCGGCGACGGGTGCTGCTGGCGGTGCCCTGAGCCGGCAAGACGGTTGGGAGGGAAACTCACTGCTACTCCCAGTCCCACTGCGCGAGCAGCGTCCATGAGACGACCGGAGTGGCCGGATGGCAAACGCCGCCGAGGACGATCGGGTCGAGCCCGGCACCCAGAGCCGCGACGGGGAGGAGGGCTGCGGCCGGCAGAGCCGCGCCGGCGGCGACGGTGAGCGCGGCTCCGCGTGCGAGAATCCGGGTGGTAAGCCGCAGGCGGCGCGCCAGGCGCTCGTCGCTCTCGCGCAGCGCCCGTGGCGTCGGGACCGGCACGGAGTCACCTTCCTTCCAGGTGCCTGGCAGTTCGTGTCCGAGCCAGACGAGGTCGGGGCGCACGCCAGCGTCGTGAAGAGCATGAAGTTGGGCGAGCGGTTCGTCGGGGACGGGGATCCTGCCGCGACGCCAGCCGAGCCGCCTTCGCGCAGTTGGATCCCTAACGTGGTCGGCAAACAGCCACGTACCGTGCTCGGTCCGAACTACGACCTCACGGTCCGGCAACGAGGTAAGGCCGACCGGACGAAGCTCGATCCCGCGTTCGCGTGCGGGACTCAGGACGAGCGAACTGGTCCGGTGCTCGAGTACGCGCTGGACTTCGGCGCTCGGGCGAACGACTGGCAGGACTTCGGTGACGGTCATCGGCGTGCGCTCCTGGTTGAACGTGGTGTCGATCTATTGCAGCTCGCGCGAGGGGAACTCGGCCAGCTCCACACATCGGCGGGGCCGACTGGGTCATCGAGTCGACGCCCGTGGCGCAGGCGGCTCCAGATGCCCTCGACATCACCGGTCACGTCGCTCCCGTCACACTTGAGAACCGCGTTCCTGTGCCATCGGGGACGAGCGATCGACCAGGGACCTCCACACATCCGGACTGATTCGTCGTGCCGCCCGATCACGACCACCGGGGCAAACTGTGGGAATGCTTGGCGTGAATGCCTGACCGGTCCTATCAGTGGTGCTCCTGGCCACGCGGCAACCCCGCCGAGAGAGGAGCCCCACGATGTTGCAGAACGAGTCCACCCCCGAGGTCAACCGGTCCGAGCCGCGCTGGCGTCTCGCCGGTCGCGTCGACAGCCTGCTCCGCGAGCTGGCCGGCGAGCAGTACAGCCCGGTCGGCATCGACGAGGACGGCGATCACTACTTCCAGGTCCTGTGGAGTGGCGTCCCGGTCTCGATCGGAGTCGAGCAGTTCCTCGACGAGGCGATCGTCACCGGCATCCACATCGTCGGCCTCCGCGCGACTGACGAGGACGCGGTCCTGGACTACGTCGCGGGCCGCAACGCCGAGATCCGCGTCGGGCGCGTGTGGGCTTGCGGCGACGGCGTCGTGTTCACCCACCACTTGTTCGAAAGCGGCGTCGACCGTGCGGGCCTGCGCCACCTGCTGAACCTGCTGGCGAGCGAGTCGCTCACCTACGGTGAGCTCCAGGCTCGCACCGGGGCGCTGAGCGTCGTCGACGCGGCTGCTCTCCACCGCCTCGGCGGTGAGTAGCGCGCAGCTACACGGGGAGGGGGCGCGGTCACCCTCGAGGTGGCCGCGCCCCGCGCCTGCCGACCACTAGATCCGCTGGCTGGTCCTGGTCCGGCCCCGCAGCTGCGCGGTCGTGTCTCGCCGCTGACGCTCGACGCCGTCGCGCCGGACGTTCTGCTGGTTTCGCGCGTACTGCTGCTGCGGCTGCGTCGGTGACTGGGTTATGCGCGCGTAGGACTCCAGGGCTCGCACGACGCTCGCCTCGGCCTGGCGTACGACGACGTGCGGTGGGGGGACGGGCGGGAGCGGGAACACCGGTGACCTCCTTGGTCAGCGAATGAGTAGTCGGAACGGCGACTGCACCGGGTGCCCGTAGACCTGGACCCACATGAAACCGGGCAGCGTCATCGGCCTTGGGGAAAGGGGGATCACAGCGGTGCCGTGGTAGGTGAACTCGGGGCGCAGCAGGTTCTCGCGGTGCCCGGGGCTGTTGAGCCAGCCGGTGATCGCCTCGCCGGGCACCTCCTGCCCGCTGGCGAGGTTCTCGCCAAGGAGCTGCCACTCGCTCGAGTGGCGCCGGACGCGCGCCATCACGTCCGAGCCGTCGCTGCCGGTGTGCGAGAAGCGCCGCGAGGCGACGAGGTCGCGGGCGTGGTCCAGCGCGGCGGCGGCGAGAGATGGATTCCACGCGAGCACGCGCAGGCCCGCGTTGACTCGGACGCGGTTGGCGACCGAGCCGAGTTCGATCGGCGTCGGCGTGTGTCGCGGCTCGTCGGTCAGGCGGCGCCCGATCACGCTCGACCCCTCAAAGGCCCGAGCGCGACAGGTCGACTACGAACGGCTTCGGCGACAGTGGGCGGCTGTGCACGACCGCGCACTGTGGCCCAAACGGCGGTTCGAAAATCTCACGCGTATCGAGCACCGGCACGCGCTGGTGTCGCCGGTTGACCGCGCTGGCGAAGAAGTGATTCGTCTGGCGGTGGTGGTCGATCTCGATCTCCGGCCGCGTGCCGAGCCGCTCGCTCACTTTCTGCGCGGTCGTCGCGCCGACACCCGGCATAGTAATCAGCGTCTGGCAGTTGGCGAGAACTCCGTCTCGTACACGGCCCTCGGGGAACTGGGCGATATCTTGCGCTGCGAGCACCACCGACACCCCCGCGGCCCGCGAGGTGCTGAGCAGCAGCTCGAAGTCGACGCGGTCGGCGAGCCGGGCCGCCTCATCGATGATCAGGATCGCTGGGTAGGCGCTACCGCCGTGGCGGGCGTGGACCCGCTCGATCAGCAGGTTCAGGAACAGCGCCGCGAAACTCTCGCCGAGGCGGCCGTCGCCCAGCGGCGCGCCGAACGCGACGAGCCCCGAACCCGAGAGGGCGTCGTCGATCCGCACCCGGTCGTTGCCGGTGATAGCGTCGACCTGCGGCACCGCGAGCGGCTCGAGCGCGTTGACCACACCTGATGTGATCTTCGAGTAGTCGAACGGGTCCGCGGCGAGCGCATCGCTTAGCAGCACCTGGGCGCGGGGCGTCCCGTACGCGCTCACGTAGGCGCGCAGCGCGCGCTGATCGTGGACCGCCGCGAGCAGCTCGCGCGCCGTCACCGGCCGACGGGACGCGTGGGCAGTCGCGAGGAGGCCGGTCATCAGACGCGTGTCACGCTGCCAGAAGAACGGTTGCGGGTCGCCCGGGCGCTCGCGGCCTATCAGCGCCTGTGCCGCGGCGGAAAGCCTGCGCTCGTCGGACAGCTCGCGGACGAACGCCCAGCCGTCGGGGGTCGGATGACGGTAATCGATCCGCGCCGCACTGACGCCCGACACGCCGCTCGCGATCAGCTCCGCCCCGATCTTCGGCACGAGAGCACCGGTTACATCGGCGACGATCGTGGCGTAGCCCGCGTCCAGCGCCGCTGCCGCCCACGGCACGACGAGCGATGTCGTCTTGCCGGAGCCTGTCGGGCCTACCGCCAGCGCGTGCGTGGCGATGTCGCCGGGCGCGAGGCCGATCTCTCTCTTGCGTCTTCCAGTGCGCGGGTTGACGAACCGCCCGAGGGGGAAGAGGTCATGCGCGCCGAGGCGCGGAAGCTCGCGCAGCGTCGCGGTTCCGCGGTAGTCGTAGTAGCCCGACATGTTGTGGGGCGGGCGACTGTCGGGGCCGAGTACTCCGCCTCTCGTGGCGAACGAGTCGAGTGCCACGCGTGTCCAGTGCCAGGTGCGCATGCGTGGGAGGAAACTGCGCGTCCGGCGCAGCAGACCCCGAATTCCACAGTTCGGCACTGGCGTGACCGTCGCGGCGAAGTGTGGAAAACGATCCGCGCGCTTAGGCGCGGCGTCTGTACTGCTCGCATCGACCGGGTGCCCCCGACGGGCACCCACAGGAGGAGTGAGCCATGACTGGTCAAGATCCCTTCGTGCCGTTCGGCGAGCAGGCCGTCGCCGTGCAGGGCGGCAACCAGCTCGCTGAGACCAGCGACTACATCGACTCGACTGGGACCACGATCGTGATCCCCGACGGCGCGGAGCCCGTCGCCGCGGCGACCCGCGAGGAGGGCATCGTCGAGGTCGCCGATGGCTCGCAGTCGATGACGGAATCGCTCGCGGAGACCGGTGAGCAGATCCCGGGTCTTCCGGCCCGCACCAAGGCGGCAGCTGCGACCGTCGCGGCCAGCGATGTCGTCGCGCGCCTCCAGACGAGCAGCAAGGCGGCGAACTTCTCGCTGGGCTTCGTCGCGTTCAACGACCGCGTGACGGTCGACCGGCCGATCGTCCCGATCCTCGACATCCCGGCGACCGACGACTTCGACCCGACCGCGGCCGGTACCGGCGGCACTTGCATGTACCTCGGCTTGGAGGCTGCGCGCAAGCAGATCGAGCGCTGGCGGCAGGCTCGCCCCGGCACGCTGCACGTCTCGAATGTCGTCGTCCTGTACGGCGACGGGCTGTGCTCGAACCCGCAGCGGACGCTGCAGGCCGCCGCGGCACTGAAGGAGATCCCGAACGTTACGGTCGCCGCGTGCCTGTTCCGCGGGCCCCGGGACACGGACAGCGGCGCCCAGCTGCTGCAGGCGGTCGCGAGCGGGCCGCGCTTCTACAAGACGGTCCACGACGCCGAGCAGCTGCGCGAGTTCTTCCTCGCGTCGATCACGCTCGCAGGCGGGGGTATCTGAGATGCTGTCGCGGCTCGACATGCACACCGGTGTGACGTTCACGGTGTGCAGCGCTGTGGCGACCGCGTCCCCTCGAGGGGCGAGCAGCCAGGACCGGGCGGGCGCGCCGGTGGTCGCCGGCGGCGCGGCGGCGGTGCTCTGCGACGGCGTCGGGTCTCTCAAGGACTCGTCGCTCGTCGCGGAACTCGCTCTCGCGGCGGCCTGCGACCACATCACCGCGGAGGGGGTCGGGGCGGGGATCGTCTCGTGCCCCGGCGTCGCTGCGGAGGCGCTCGCTGGCCACGGCGAGCTCCCCGACGGCGCCACGACTCTGGTAGCGATCGGTGCTGATGAGGACGGCCACGTCTGCTTCACACTGGTCGGAAACGGCTCGATCTTCGCGATCGAGCCGCTCTCGGTACGCGACGGGCGTGCGCAGCTCCTGTTCGGAGAACTCGCGCTACCGCACATGGAGATGGTCGGCGCCCAGGCTGCGCTGCGCTCTGTGCTTCCGGCTCAGCACCTCCCGGTGGAGGCGACCGCGGGAGGGCTGCTGCCGCGTCCCGGCCGGACACGGCTGCTCCTGGCGTGCACCGATGGGATCACCTCGGCGGAGGAGCGCGACCAGATCGGCAAGGTCGAGTCGACCGGGCAGGTGTGGGCGCAGATGCACCCGCCCTTCGTCGAGGTGCTTGAGGTGCTGAGCACGGCGTGGGGTGACCTGACCCGCGATCCCGGCTCGAGCGAGGCGCTGGAGCGGGCGCTCGAGTCCGCGCTCGAGTCGTGCGTGGGCCAGGGGCTGCTCGACGACGACGCGAGCGTAGGAGCGGTACTCGTCGCTCCGGTACCCGAGGGGCTGATCCCTGAGGACGCCGCCGACGACGAGGCGGCCGGGTGAGCGTCGCGCAGGTCACCTGCGTCGTCGCCGACTGCGCCGCCTTTGCCCGCCACCACCAGATCTCGCTCGTGGCGGGGGGCAAAGCGATCCAGCTCGCTGGCTCGGGGAGGGGGGGCGGCTTCGCGACGGTCCACCCGGTGCTCGCGATCGGCGGCGCAGCGCCCGGCGTGGCGCTGGTCGCGAAGGTCTTCAAGGAGAACGAGCTCGCTGACCTTGGCGGCGGGCAGGTCGTCGTCGAGACGCTCACCGGCCTCTGGGGCGCCCTCGGTGTGAGCGGCCGCCCCGACTGGCCCGAACTCGTCCTCGCACTGCCGTTCCAGCTGCTGACTGTCCAGCTCGACGGGAAGAAGCGATTCGTCGCGCTGATGCTCGACCTCGGGGCCCGCGGCTACGTCCCTGCGCCAACGTCGCAGAAGGGGGACGTAGCGGCTTACCGCCAGCGCACGCTCGACGAGCGGATCGCGTTCGCGACGAGCGTCGCAGAGAAACTCGGGCTGCTCGCCGAGTGCGGACTGCTCCACGGTGACCTGAACCCCGACAACGTGATGATCCACCCGAGGACCCACGACGTGCAGGTGATCGACTTCGACGCCGGTCGCGTGGTCACGACCGGCTCTGAGCGCTCAAGGGTCCCGGGCAAAGGCGACATCTACGTCCCGCCGGAGGTCAACGATCCGAACGCGCCGCAGGGCTTCGACCTCTCTAGGTTCAGCCTAGAGGCCGAGCGCTGGTCCTACGCGTCACTGATCGGGCTCTTCCTGTTCACCGTCCACCCTGGGTTCTTCCTCAATGGGATCTCCGCACTTTCGGGATACGCGTCGGCCGCCGACGACTGGCCGGACGTGGATGAGAACGCCGTGTACTTTCGCGCCGATGCGCTGACCGCCTACGCCGCGTTCCGGCCGATCTTCGAGATGGTCCCTGCGGAGCTGACGACACTGTTCGCCACGTTGTTCCGCGCCGGCCCTAACGCGGCTGCCCGTCCGACGGCTCACGACTGGGTTGGAGCGCTCAGCGGGGTGTCCGAGCCGCCGACGATCAAGGTCAGGCTTGTCGGCGACGACATCGTGATCGAGGGCGACGATGTCGTGATCGCATGGTGCGCCGACAACGCGCTCTACGTCGAACTCGATCCCGGAGGCCGCCAGCCCGCGACCGGGTCGATGACGTTTGTAGCGAAAGAGCACTTCCATGTGCGCGTTGCCGCCGTCAATGCGTTCGGCAGCGAGACGGTCGAGAGCCCGACCGTACGTGTCGTGCCGCTGCCGAAGATCGAGCGCGTCCGCCTCCCCGTGCCGCCGGCATTTCAGATGCCGGCGCTCTCGATCGCCGCGCAGTTGCCCCGCGGGCTTGTGGACGTGCCTGCGGCTCAGCCGTACCCGGCGCCGCCGACGTTCGCCCGTTCGTACCGGGGCCCGGCGGAGCAGCCGTCGCCCGAACTCCCGGCTCCGCCTCGCTTCGCGCGGGCTGGCGGCCCACGCCTTATGGGCTCCAGCTTGAGGCGGCGGTGACTTCGAAGTGTGGAGGTAGCCGAAACGCTCGCTCGTCCGGGCATACAAACCAAGGCTCGCAAACCGCCGCGATAGGGAGCGGCGAGGAACGAGGGGATAGGTCCGATGCAGGCGACGGTCAGCAGGTTCTTTCACTGGCTCGGGGGAATCGACTCCGACGTCGTCGCGCGTGTTCCGCGGACGCGTATGCACGGCACCGCGGCGGGCGCGGCCGTGCTCATGGTCGGGGTGATGGCCTTTGCCGCGGGTGGGTTCTTCGCACGCGAGATGCTGCACCTGCCGGTCGGCGCGGCGCTGCTGGCCGCCGGAACTTGGGCGATGATGATGGTGAGCCTCGATCGGTTGATGCTCACGAGCGCCAAGCGGCAGGATCGTACCTGGCTCACGGTCGCGCTCGCGATTCCGCGGATCCTGGTCGCCGTCCTCGCTGGGTTGGCGATCGCGCAGCCGCTAGTTCTCTTCGCCTTCAGGGAGGAAGTAGCCCGGCAGGTCCAGGAGGATCGTCAGACCGAGGAGACCGCCCGCGTAAGAGCGCTCGACGGTCGGTACGGTGACATCCCGAAGTTGGAGGCGCAGCAGAATGAGCTCGAGCAGGAGCTCACCAACGGCCCGGACATCACGTTCAAGGGGAACTCGGAGTACGACGCCGCGACGGCGGCCTACGACGACGCCCAGGACAAACTCGCGAAGGCCGAGAAGAAGGTCGGCTGCGAGGCACAGGGGACGTGCGGCACCGGCAAGGCGGGGTGCGGCCCGGTTTGTCAGTCGAACATGCGTGTCGTCGATCAGCGCCGGAACGTCGCCGACAAGGCCAACCGCACGCTGCGTGAAGTTGAGTCGCGGCTGCGCCGCCAGGGTGCTGCGGCGGCCGACACCGCCCGCCGTATCGCGACGCCGGAACTCGCGCGGGTGAATAGCGCTCTGGCTGACCGTCGTGACGAGATGGAGAGCGACCGCGCGGGTATCGCTGCCGACTTCGCGGCACCGGTGGGGTTCATCGATCGGACCCGCGCCCTCGAGCACCTCAAGCAGGAGTCACCAGCCGTGAGGTGGCGGGAGTGGCTCTTCGCGCTGCTCCTGGTCGCCATCGACACCTCGGCGGTCGTCATGAAGATGCTCGGACTGATCGGCAGGAAGTCGCTCCCCGAGCGGGTCGAGGAGGAGATCGAGGACCGCGACGTGGAGTGCCTAAAGGTGATCGAGGACGCCAAGGACGAGGCGAACCGCAAGGACGCCGAGCTCATTGAGAAGGAGGCGGAGATCCTGGTCGAGCTGCGCGAGGAGGCGCTCAGAGAGATGCATCAGGAGACCGCCAAGGTCGAGAAGGAGGTCTGGCGCGCGACGATCGATGGGTGGGCGAACTCCGTGCGGTCTCAGCTCACGAACAGCAGCGGGTTCGGCCTGCCGCAAGCGCCGCCGGACAACGGCAACGGAGGCGGGCCGCGGGCCAAACCGGTCAACGGCAACGGCGCCTACGGGGTTTCGACCCCGCCGCCAGGCCGGCGCTTCCGCGTCCCGCGCAAGAGGCCGTCGGTCCCGCCGCCGGGCCCGTAGTCGCACCCAGCCGCGCGGCGGCGCCCTTCCCCTGGAGTCGTTCGCGATCGCGGTTGACCGCGCAGGTATGTTTCAGCCATGTCCGTGGGGGACAGCAGGTATTGGGACACGTGGGGGCCGAGCGTCGGGTCGGTTGCCACGGACGGGCGCGCCGTCCCGGCGCACGCCACGTTGGCTCGCTACGTGTCACCGCGCGCGGTCGATGCTGCGCAATTGCTGAACGTTCCGCGGCCGGTCTCAGACGATCAATCCGCTGCCGCCGACCAGGCCCTTGCACGGGCCCTATACGAACGGCTGGCACTGTTGAAGCTGAGCTACGCTCTCGACCCGCGGATCCCGCGTGGGCTCAGGCGTCAGCAGATCCGACATCCGCAGTGGCTGCTCGCTTTGAAGTGGGGCACTTGCCTCGACCTGGCCGTGACGTACGCGGGCATGTGCATGTCGGCCCACATCGACCCCCTGCTGATCGTCGGTGAGCCTGTCTCGCTCTTCGGTGGCGAAGGGCACGCCCTGGTCGCGCTCATCCCCGGCAGGCAGCGCGGCGAGCGAGACCCGCTGATTCTGCCGGGCTGCAAGCCCGAGTACCCAGGAGTCCAAGTGGTCACCGACGCCGACCGGTTTGCCCGGCTGGTCGATAACGTGCTGCTGCCCGTCGAGTGCACCGGGGCTGTGATCCGCGCGGCGTCCGGACCCGCCTCAGCCGCGACTACCTCGTTCGCCGACGCGACCGCGGAGGGGGCCGCGGCGCTCGAGCGCCGCGACGTGCGCTGGCGCGTGATCGACGTGGCGTGGCTGCATGAGCCCGACCGCGACGGCGTCATCCTCGCACCTCCGCTGGACCCGCCTGAGGGCCTACTTGGCATCGGCTCCTACCTGCCCGGCGGACTCGGGCACGAGAAGCTGGGCTCGGCGCAGCAGGAGATTCTCGATGAACTGACCGGCGCGACGGGCATCCACGTGATCGCCGCCCACCCGGGCTTCGGCAAGAGCACGATCGCGCGGCGGCTCGTCGCCAACGCCCCGTTCGGCTCCGGCTGGTTCCTCGGGGCATCTGACAAGAAGACGCTGACCAATAGCCTCGCCGAAGCCGAACTCATCGGGCAGAACCAAACGAGTGTGGGCCTCGCCGACGCCGATCGCGACGGGTACGCGGAGGCCGCACGAGGCCGCCTCCGCGAGGCAGACCACCCGTGGACCGTCATACTCGACAACGCCGACGACAAGCCCGACGAGGCCTTGGCGCGCATTCCGCCGACCGATGCGCGGCTCGGCCAACTCGTGGTGCTCACGACGACGGACCTCGCGTGGGCCAACGCCAGCGGGCATCGCGTTCACCCGCTGGGCCCGGCTGCCGACAGCGAGGTGGACGCCGAACTCGGCAACTCAGACATCGCGCCGCTGGTCGCGGGCCGGTGGCTGCTGGTCAGCGCGTTCAAGCACCTGGCTGACGCGCTGGGCGTCAAGCCCAGCCAACTCTCGGTGGACGCCTCAATCGCCCGCACGGGCGAGAACGGCCCTCTCGCCATCTGGCAGACGGCTCGCGACCAGGTCCTGACGGAGGGCCAGGTGCGCGCGGCGCGGTGCGCCGCGTACCTGCCCCCGGACGTCGTCAGTGTCGCGGCGGTTCAGGAATGCGCGCCGGGTGAAGGCACAGCCGAGCGCCTGGTCGCCACAGGGCTCCTCGATGTCGCAGCGGGAGAGCACTTCGGACGTATGCACCGATTGATCGGAAAGGCGATCCGCGACGATCCGGATGGCTCCGACCTGGCCACCCGCGACCACGTCGCGGCAACGCTGACCGGCTCCGCCGAGGCGGGCGACAATCTCGCCGAGTTCGGTGATCGTGCGCTCATCCTCGAGATTCTCGCGCTGCTCGAACACCGGTGTCGCAGCGCCCAGACACCCGATCGCGGGCTCGGGATCAGCCTCCACGCGCTCGGGAGCGTCCTCGAGCTCCGCGGAGCCACACGCGAGGCGGCCGATACCTTCGATACTGCTCGCGCTCACCTCACCGGCACCACCGACCGACCCCTTCTCGCCGACTGCCTGCTCGGCATGGCACGCCGCCACTTCAGGGACAGCAGCCCGACCCAGGAGCAGATCGACGAGGCCTTCGCGTGGGCCGACGAAGGCGAGAAACTGATGCAGCTGGCGGGGCTCGGAGCCAGTGCAGGGCGCTTCCTGGCGATGAAAGGGCTCCTCCGTCGCAAGCGGGGTACGCTCCGCGGCCGACCGAAGGACCAGCAGGTGCGCGACCTCCGGGCGGGGCTCGACATGGTTGAGACGGCCGACCGGATGCGCGCGGCCGACCCGACCACGCGTCCCGAGGAGCGGGCTCGAAGTCGGTTCAACCTCGCCGGGCCCCGGATCAACCTCGCGCAGCGCGATCCCGACAACTCGGCGGAACATCTCAGCAAGGCTGAGGAGATTTATCGAGAAGTCCTGCGGCAGCGCGAGGCCTTCTACCCTGGGCTCGACCACCCGCACGTCGCCGCATGCGTTTCAGGGTTGGCGATGGTCAGTTACTACCGGGCGGTGCTGCTGCCGTCGGACGCTCATGAGCGGCAGCGACTCCTCCGCGAGGCGACGCAGTACGAGCGCGACGCGGCAGCGCAGCGCGAGCGGCTCGCCGGGAGCCGCGACGACGGCGACGTGGGCAAGTCGCTCCGCCTGACGGCGAAGATCGCAATCGCTCGCTGGCTGTTCACGGTCGCTTCGGACAAGCGCGCGGAGAGGCACGAGGCGCTCCTGAGCGAGGCCGAGCGTGAGCTTCTCACGGCCGGGCTGCTGCCGTCCGGTGATGAAGCGAAACTGCCCGCTGAGGCCGCCTAACTTGTTGCGACGGCCAGGTACAGCTGCTTGAGCGCCCCGACACTTGACCGCGCCTCCTGAAGAAGCGCCGCAGGAGTAGGCTCCCATGCGAGCCGCGGGTCGACGATCCCGGGCGTGATCCCGACGGCGTCGACGTCGAGGTGGTGCGGGAGGCCCAGGATGCGGATCGCATCGGCGAGCTGATAGAGGCGGTAGTGGAACGTGGTCACGATCAGAATCGACTGCCCCGGCGTGAAAGCCCGCTTGACGGCAGCGAGCCACTCGTAGGTGTCACCCGTGTTGGCGCGGCGCCCCGGCTCGGGCGACGGAGCAGCCGCCACCCGGACTCGCGTCCCGCCATCGAGCGTGTACTCGTTCGCCTGCCACCGCGACCCGTCCGACCACTCTCCGCCGGAGTCCACATGCGGGTATCGGTCGAGCGCGAAGGCGCGGCGCATCCCGGCCTCCATGACGTCGAACTCCGTCTCGGCCGTGGCGAGCCGAAACTCATCGAGGATCGGCCTCTCCCTTTCGTTGACAGGACGGAAGGCGCCGATCGCGGTGACATCGCCGGTCTTGACGTCACCGCTCGCGATGAGACCGGCGGCGTGGAGCGGGCGGGCCAGGCACCCTCGCGCGAGGCCGCCCAGGATCAGCACGTGGTCGTAGCGCCGTCGGGCGGGGGGGAGCGTGTCCTGCAAGCCGAGGTCGCGCGTGGCGCGGTCAACCAGCGCGCGGGTCTCGCTGGCGAGCTTGGGGGCAGCCGCCTCGTTTCGCTCGCGCTCGTGGCGGAAGTCCCAGACGACGGAGAACTCGTCGAACCAGTCGAACACGTCAATCACAGAGCCCGTGCCGGGCGGTTCGCCTCCGTACGCGCGTGCAAGGTCGTGGAGAGCCTGCGACGTGATCCACTCGCGGCAGAACGTCGGCACGTCGGTCCCAGCCTCCAGCCTGGCAGGTGCGCCACCGCCCGCGGGTGGGGTGGGGCTTGGGTTCGGCATCACGGCGCCACCGGGCGCAGCATCGCGATGCCCGCGAGGCGGCCGGTCACCTGCTCGGCGCGGTGGGAGTAGAAGCGGTCGAGGTCGTCGATAGTTGACATTGATGAGATCTCGATCTGCTCGCGCGGCACGCCGGCGCGCACGAGGTCGAGGGCGTTCGCCTCCCACAGATCGAAGAGCGCTTTGCCGTCCCCAAGTGGGCGCAGGATCTTGTCGGCGTCCTCGCCGTATCCGGTACGGGCGGCGTCGATCACGTCGCCCCCGACTTCATACCGCGCCGGGGAGATGGAAGGTCCGATTGCGGCGGCCAGCGACGACGGCTCCGTTCCGTACCGGCCGCGCATCACTTCGACGGTGCGCGACGAGATTCGCGCGACCGTTCCGCCCCATCCGGCGTGCGCGAGCCCAATAGCGTGATGCTCGGGGTCATACAGAACAACCGGCACGCAGTCGGCGAGTGTGACACAGAGCGGAATGCCGACCAGGTTGGTGACCAAGGCGTCGGTATCGGCGACGATTGTGTCCTCGTCGAAGCCACCTCGGTCACGCCGGCCGTCCTCGCGCTCGGCCACGTCGCGAGCCTCGATAACCGCAACGTCGTCACGGTGAATCTGCTTGCACCAGATCGACCTCTCGAGCGGCAGGTCGTATGCCGCGAACAGCCGGCGCCGGTTCTCGAGCACTGCCGCCGGATCGTCATCGACGCGAAGGCCGACGTTCAGCGAGCCGTAAGGGACGCCACTCACTCCGCCGGTGCGGGTTGAGACGAGCGCATCGACGCGGGCCGCGGGGAGAGTCTCGAAACGGAGCGACACCAGTCCGCCGCGTTCATCGACCCGCACAGGAAAGCTCCATCTTGTCGTTCCTCATAGGCAGATAGGCGAGTCTCGCAGACGATAGTCTTGCGCGCTGGCTACCCGAATGAGGTTCCTCAACCAATCCGACATCACACGCGCCACAGCGTTGGCCGGCCTACTGACGGTTCCCGTTGTAGTCGCCGCGGGATGCGGTTTCTCGCGGACCGAAGCGTGGGAGTTTCCGGAGACGCGGGTGCAACGTGTGACGCCTCCCAAAGAGCAGGCGCTCGCGTACGCGACCGGCTCCCAGATCGGAGTCCTGCGCGACGGTCAGACCGCCGTCGTCGGCGAGATCGAGCCGGGCCGGCGGGTCGTCGAGATGAACTGGGCCGGCGACGGACTCACGCTCGGATGGGTTGAGCAAGACGATGAGTGGCACCGCCATCTCACGGTCGCCGACACCAAGACGGGGAAGAGTCACAGCTATTCCTATCCGATCGACGATCGAGGACATGGATTCGCGGGCCTTGCTCCCGGATTGCACACCCTCACGGGCGGGAGCTACGGCGGGACGTTCACCGAGTACACCTCCACGGGAGCAACGCGCAGCTACACGGTCGAGGTGCCTCCAACCGAACTCTCGATAGAACAGGCCGAACAGGACACGACGGACGACATCTCCCCACCAGGGACGTCTGTCGCGTTCGCCGCGCCGCTCTTCGGGCAGTGGCTGATCGGCGCCGAGAGCGATTCACGCGCGGGCGCGAAGGGCGCGCCTCAGCGCATCTTCTCCTACGACCCGGCGCGAGCAACGCTCACGCTGGCGGGAGTAGCTGGCTTCAGCGCCTCGGCGCTCCAACGCCGAGACGATACGTCCGCTCTATGGGTGGAAACGAGCTCTGGCGGGGCGTGCGATTCGTACTACGAGATCGGTGGCTACGGACTGCGCATCCCTGACCTGCCGAAGCTCCGTGCGAAGGGCGACGGATACGACAACTGGGAGATCCGGCGGGCAATCCCGGGCGATGGCCGAATCGACGTCATCGCTCGCGTGCTCCACGGAGGTTGGACTACGGACACCCCACCGCGATGCCGGCCCGACACGAGGAGGTTGAGATGGATGACCTACAGCGATGGCGGGTGGCGCGACGTCGAGGACGGACTGGTCGACCTCGGGCTGGCGAACGACGGTCGCGTGGCCCGGGTTTATGGGCAGGTTCGCCTCGACGGAGAAGGCCAAGAGGACGATGTGAGGCCGCTCGGCGCCGCCGTCTCCAATCCCGATGGAACAGTCGTCAAACTCCCACATGACACGCGGATGGTGCTGTTCGCGCCCGACGCGCCGATGTCGCTCTCGGACGTATCGACTGGCACGACCGACTTGACCGAGAAGCTCCTTTTCGACGACTCCGGTGCCGGGCCGCTGAAGTTCGGGAGCGACCCTCGTGCACTCCAGGCCGCCACCAGCACGCACCTTCGCTTCGATCTCGATCGAGGCGGGTGCGGCACCGTAACCGCCCAGGACCCCGACCTGCAGCCGAGTCTCGGCACTACCGGCTACCTGAAAGATGGGAGGCTCGCCTGGCTCCGCGTCGACGCGCCCAGGGGTACTTCCGATGAGGGTGGCGAGTCGGACGCGGCTGTGCGGGAGGCGCCCGGAACGGCGACGTCGAGAGGCACTCAGGTCGGCGATTCGGTCGACGCTCTGCTCGAGAACGAAGGAGACCCGGATCGGGCGGACGTCGTTGACGACGACGCGACGCGCTATGTGTTCACGCAAGGTGATCTCACACTCGCGGCGCTGGTAGACGCGGCTGGCACAGTTCGCACGCTGTGGTGGCTCCCCGACGGCCGGGCTTCACGCTGCCGAGACGAGGGCGGGTGAGATGCTGAGCCGGCGAGTTGTGGCAGGTTCAGTGACGGCGGCTCTGATTGCCGGGTGCGGCGGCGGCGACAAGCCGCGAGCGGCCTCCGATGGGAGGCGCGAGATCGTGCGGCCTCCCAGCCCTCAGGTTCTCGCGTACGTGACCGCTCGCGCCGTCGTCGTCGAGGAGGCCGGGAAAGACAGGACCGTTGCTCGCGTCAATCGTGACGACCGCATCGACCAGTTCCTCTGGTCAGGTGACGGGCGACAACTGGCATGGCTGCAGAACACGGAAGAGCCGTCCTACGAACAGTCACTTCACCTCGTCGATGTCAGGACTGGTGTCGAGCGGACATGGAAGGACGTGTACGGCCTACTCACGCCGAGTCCCCGCGGCGTCGCGATCGGCGCCTACAACGGTCGCTTCCACGAGTACCTTCCCGATGGCGCTCAGCGCTCATACCGCGTGACCCTTCCCGCCACGCCCAAGCGGCGCAAGGCGCTTGGGCTCGAGCCAGCGTCACCCGCCCCCTCCACGGAGACGGCGTTCGCAACGCCGATCAACGGTGATTGGCTGGTTCCTGCGCGCCTGACGGGGGCCGGACCCGAAGGATCGAGGTACGACCTGGTCGCCTACCGCGCGGACACCGCGAGCACGCGGGTTCTCCGGCCGAGCCGCGGCGAAGCCGGGATCGCTGCTGCGGTCCGCATCGATGACCGCCGCGTCGTCTGGGCTACCCAGGCCGGAACAGAGTGTGCAGCCGGGAATTCCCTGGCCGGGTATGGCTTAAAGGTCCCGAACCTTCCGGAGTCGATCGGCGCCGTCTGGATCGTTCGTGAACTATCTGCCAGCGGGGAGTCGGCCGATCTGATCGCTCGTCGCATGAGTTTCCTGCAGGGGTCGGACACGTGCGCATCAACGGACGGTGGCCAACGGACATGGTTTCACCTCCGGAGAGGGAAGTGGCAGCAGCGTGGCGAGGGTGTGGCCGACGTGGCGGTCGCTTCCGACGGGCGGATCGCCCGCGTGAATGGCACCGTGCCTAGCGGCAAACTGGACGTTGGCCTGGAAGCGGACGAACTGGCATACGGCAGCGCGTGGCTCGAGCCCGTGGGTGGCGAGCGGACACCGCTACCGAAGGGAACGAGGGCGGTCGCATTCTCTCCGGCGTCGCCAATGACGTTGCGCACTACGGTGGGCGATGGGCCAGCGCTCACTTCGCGGGCGGTGCTGACGCCGTCCGGGGTCGGCGCGCTCCAGCTCGGGCGTTCCCTTGCGAGCATCCGGGCAGCGACGAGCACTGCTCTGACGACGCTCTCTCGGAACGGGCGGTGTACGGAGATCCGCGCCACAGACCTGCGTCTCGACAACCGGCTCGGGGTCCGCGGCACGCTCGTCGACGACACGCTCGAAGCGCTCTCGGTCACCACGCGCGACACGAAGATCGATGATGAGGATGACTACGGGATCGGTGATCTGCAGCCGGGCGTGAAGAAGGTGGTACCCCGCGGGCCACGGACCTGGCGAGGCGTTCGGGCCGGGGACGCGCTCAACGATCTCGTGGCCGCTCACGGCATGCCCGCTCGCCGTACGACGAGATCCAGACAGGGCGCTGTCGAGTACGAGTACCAGGTGAAGGGCGGGCTTCTTGTCGCGCGTGCGGACGCGAACGCGACGGTCCGGCGGATCGATCTGTTTCGCGGCGGCACGGCGCCGTCCTGCGCGGCCCGCGACTAACTGCTGGGTCCGCGGCAGGCGGATCGGTAGCGAGGCAGCGAGTCCTTCACCACCGAGTACCACTCGGCCGGCTTCAGCGTGCGGCGCAGTCGATCGCATATCTCTTGGCTCCAGGCCTCCACTCCGAGCCCGCGGACCCTGACCGTCCCGTCGTCACCGGGCAGAGTCGCCATGCGGCCTCCACGTGCCGCGACGTCGACGGCGCCGCCGCCTGCAAGTTCACCCAGGAGATCGAGAGACCTGTCTGAGGTGTAGACACGCGTTGAGCGCGGATCCGCGACGACGAGGTGGCGGCCGTCGGGTGTCCACTCCACCGCCTGCGAGGCATGACGGAGTTTCGTCGGCTCTGCGATCACGCGAGGCGTGGCGCCGGAGATGTCGAGCAGCGCCAACTCCGCGCCGACGCCGGCGACGGTCGACGAACCTGGGCGCCGGGCCAGATCCAGGAATCCTGCGTCCCGAAACGCGACCGTCTTGCCGAGCGGCCGCAGGTCCCGGCCCAGTGTTCGCAGAGTTGCTGGACTCCCTCCGACGATGCTGGTGGCAACGAGCAGTCGACTGTCAGACAACCAGGTCAGCGCCGAGACATCCAGATCCTTTAGGTCCTCGTTCCACCGGAGTGTCTCGGCGTCGAGCGTCACGACGCCGGTTTCCGAGAACGCGCCGACAGCGAGCGTTCGCCCGTCCGGAGACAACGCGAGTGCGTTGATCTGGTCGGGGAACGTCTGGCTTTCGGTCGGCGTGGTATCCGTGTTCTCGAGGTCAACGCGTGCCACCCTGCCGGCAGCCCCGGCGACCCACGCGACTGTGCCCCTCGGATCGACGGTCACCGCTCTGATGGCGAATCCAAACGGCAGTTCGATGACACGGTCCCGGTCCGGATCGTCCAGGTCGACCAGCCCGAGCTTTCGCTCCGCACCGACCACCAACCGATTGCGCTGCGCGGCCCACGCGATCCTGCGGCCGCCGGTCGCGCCTGAGTAGATGACTGAGCCAGGAGTCCGGCCGTCCAAAGGCATGACTTGCACCTGTCGCTCGTCCGCCACGGCGAGCCGGTCGAGTGCGCGATCGACGGCCAATGCCCGCCATCCGCGAGGGATGACGGTTGCGCCTGACACTTCGGTGCGAGCCGAGACGATGGCGGCGTCCGTGTCACCGGCGACCAGCACCGCATCAGTGCCGTCGATCCGCGCCACCAGCCGGACCTTCCAATCCAGAGGGACGGTTCGCACGGAGGTCCAGCGGGTGCCTTTGATGCGCGCAACCTCGACTCCGCGTTCGTCCTGGGTGATGCCGACGTAGCGTCCCGCTCCATCGGACGTGACAGATCGGCGCACCTGAGCGCCGCCGGTTCGGCGAACGGGAGTTGTCTTGCCGGTGGCAAGATTCGCGGTCACGAGTCGGTACTCGCGCCTGCCGTCCGTGAGCAGCAGTAACGGTTCCTCAGAGTCGGGCTTAGGAAGCACGAGCGCATCGTCGTCGCTGTCGAGGTCGTGCCAGCGGATGCGCCTGAACTCGGGACCAGCGATAACCCCAGCCCGGCCCTTTCCTCCGACGACGATGTGCCGCTCGTCAGCGGTGAACTCGGCGTCGTTGATCCCGGCCGTCTTGAAGGTGACGACCGCCGATGAGCCCAGCCTACGTATCTCAAGCGATCTGTAGTCGCTCGTCGCCAGCCATTTCCCCCCGCCTTCTGAGAGCCCGATGCCGCGCACGCGCTCGAAGGGCCGAAAGACCTCCTGCTCATCGGCTTGACGACCATCCGTGGCCAGGAAGGACTCGATGGTCCCAGGACCGCCGACAAGCAGCCGTCCCGCGCCGTCGAAGCCGAGCTCGCTGGGTGGCCAGCCGGGCCTAATCGTGGTCGACCGCTCGTTGGCGCCTTTGTACACGCTCAGGAACTTGCTCATCGCGTTGTCGCTCGGCATGACCACCTGCTCTTCGACTCGCAGGAGAGACGCGAGGTCTGGATCGGTGTTCTTGAGCCGCGCCTCGGCGGCATCTATACGTCCCGGGAGAGCCCGCTGCGCCGCTGGCAGCGGATCGGGACGGACCTGCTGCCAAGTGACGAACACCGCCGCAAGTACCGCGACCACAAAGGCCCCGATGGTCTTGACCGGCCACGGATCGCGGCGGAGGGCGGCCGCGAGCGCCGCGTCGACCGACTTGACCTGCGTGAGGGGCACATCGTCCCGAAGCCCGTCGATGTCCTGTTCCTGATCGCCGGCGAGCAGGAGCATCCGCATCTGGGCGAAGTACTGGCGGCGCAGCTCGCTGCGCTCATCAGGCGACAGCTGACGCTCGGGCTGAGGCGTGAGCTTCCCCAACAAGCCGCCAACGGCCCGGGTGTTGCCGTCGCTGTCGATAGCGGCAGTGGCACCGACGCCTCGGTCGAGCGGGTTACCGTCGAGCCTGTGCCGCCGCCGCAACACGAGCTTGACTCGCTCGGCGCGCCCGGGCTGGCGGGTCGCCGCGCGCGCGGCGATCGCGAGGGCCAAGCCGGCGCTGTTGCCGCTCAGCGAGTCGGTGAAGTGGGGCGTTTCCCCCTTCTTGTCGACGTGCTTCAAATCCTGCAGTGCGTAGCGGAGTGGCGCTCGCGAGCCGCCTTCGCGTGAACTCAGGTAGGCATCAACGGCAGTCTCCATCGCACGCCAGTCTTGATCTCGCGGGGCCAGGACGCCGTCGAGATCCTCGTGGATGCCGGGTGCCAATCCATCGCGCTCCGACACCTTGACTCGGAGGAGTTGGCCAGCGGTCTGCGACGCATTGGTCGTCGGGAACAGCATCACCGCGCTCTGTCGGGGATCGGCTGTACGGTTCGTGAACCGCGCGGCGGCGTCGGCGAGCGGAGCAAGACGCGCCGTGGGCCACCGCTCGCAGACGCGTGCGAGCTTCGCCTCAGCGTCCTCCGGGGCGCTAATGGTCCCGAGTTCAATGAGCGCGTCCGCCTTGTGGACTTGTCGTTCGCTCCAAGTCTCGATGGCAGCCGCCAGGTGGTCGGCGCGGTCGGAAGCGTCGACGGCGCACGCCAGCGCGACGGCTGCGATTGCCTGGGCACGGCGAGCGCTTTCCGGGACTCTGAGCTCGATAGCTTCGATCTCGGCTGAGGAGCCGTAGGCGTGATCTTGGAGAGTTTCCAGATCGCCCTCGGCCACGGCCCGGTCGCAGGCGAGCAGAAACCCGCCGTCGATCAGCGCGCTCGCGCTAGGACGCGCCATGCTTGAGCGCGCTGGCTACAGCAGACTGCTGGCCGCCGGTCGGCAGTGTGTCGGCAAGCTCGTTCCAGCGCTGCGTGGCGGCGCTGTGCCCACGCGCAGCTCTAACGCTCATCTCCAAGTGAGCTGGATCGGCCTGCTCCAGCGCTGGCAGGGCGAGGGCGGCCACGCTCACCTCGAACTCAAGTCGGCTTCGACCCCTGAACTGATGACTTGTGCTGTGCAGCGACGCGTTGCCCTCGCACCCATTGCGAGTCCGAAACAGAGGGACGTACAGGACGCCGAGCCCCTCGATCTTGAGGGCCGCCATCTCAGCGGTGGTGGATGTCCACGGGATGAACGTCACCGTGTCCTCCACCGGCAGGATTTCGACGATCAGCCGCGGGTCGGGGTCGGGCTCGTAGGGCGGGAAGACCAGCTCTCGTACGCGAGGTGATGCAGCATCTGCGGCGTCGAAGAAACCACTGCCACTTGCGGCTTGAAGTGCCGGTCCGCTGAACTCGATCGAGCCGAGGATGGTGGTCCCTATCTGCTGGATCGCCGATGCCGCGCGATCCAGGCGGCTTGGCGGCGAGGGCTCAACGATGCTCGCGTGCTCGACGGGCCACGGCTCGTCTGGGAAGAGAACGTTCCAATCTCCACGAAGGTGGGACAGGCGCATCTCTACGTCACCCAGCTCGTCGTCGGGGGCCAGGACCAGCATCATGTCGTAGTGCTGGATCTGTGACTTGAGCACCGCAAGCAGGAAGGGGTGGCTGGACGCGAGTTGCTCTTGGTTCCACAGGTCGCGGAACGCCGGGGTCGTCACCACATCCGGGTCGGTGTAGAGATCGGTGTCGCCATCCTGGCTCTGGAAGAGGCCGACTCGCCACTCGGCCTTCGCGTCGATTGATTCGCCGGCGTGGAGACCGGCCCACGGAGGCGCGACGACGAGCCATCCACCGCGGGTCGGGGCGAGAAGCACTTCTCCGCGGCCCACCCAGGCCGGGACGGGCTTGAACTCTGCCTCGCGGGGAGCGAGTGCGGCGATTAGGTCTGAGTTCTCGTCAAGTGTCATCTGCTCGTGGCGACTGGAGTGCCGCTTGTAGTATCCCGCGCCGAGTCGATCATGCTCGCGTTCGTCGGCGCGTCCGGCTCCGACACTCTTTGATCGAACGTTGCATGGCGCCCTCCTGGAAGACAATCCTCGCCGAGTACACGAGTTCCGTTCACGACAGGAGCGGCTGGACCGGTCCGCAGCCAGACGAGGAGGAGCTTCACGCGTCCCTGCTTGATCGGTACGGAAAGATCGGAGCCGAAGACCTGTGCGCGCTCGACCGGTTGGTCCGCGCGATTGGTTCTGCCAGCCCGCCGTCCGTGGTGACTCGCCCACCCCTCGCGGAAGTCGCGAGACCAGACCGGGCGCCTGACGCGGCGATCATCAACAACCTGGGAGGACGCGATCACCCGAAGCTCGTCGCTACGCTCATCGCACGCGACATCAGCGGCGGCAGCTACATAACTTCGGTCTTCTGTCACGGGCGCGCCGGCAACGCCGTTCGGGCGAAAGGGGTGACGAGGCGCCTCAAGGCTGAGGCCGCGAATAAGGAGGAGCCGCAGGCCCTGCCGGAGGGGCCGTATGGCACTCAGATGTGGCTTGAAGGCGGTCCCCGTGAGCGGCTCGCCGGGTGGGCACTCGCCACCCCCGCAGAGGTCTACCCCGAAGCGCTCGGACCCGTCCTGAAGGGGACTGTCGATGACCCAGAACACGCGGACCATTGGGCGGGGCCTGTTCCGAACCACGGGTTGCAGGTCGAGCCCGGCGGTTTGATCCTGTCTCAGCTCGAGCACATCGGGTGGGCGGAAGCCGCGCGACGGGTGAACGCCCCTGGCGGATTCGCGCAGCCATGCACCCAGTTGCCGCTCTTGGTTGATTCGGTTCCCTGGGGGTTCTCGGACGAGGACCCCTATGTGCCCCTGGGCCACTGGCACCCGGGCTTGGATCCGGAGTTCATCGCCCACATCAGTGGCCTGAGACGCCCGTGGGCCGCCATGGCGTTCACGTTCGCCGAGCGCGAGAGCGCTCACTTGGACCGGATTACACATGCTGAGCATGGAAGCGGACATGACCTGGTCTCGAAAGTCTGCCGCGAACTCATTGCTGGCCGGGTGGATCCGGTGCCGGGCGTCGAAGTCGAGAACAAGGCCGCCGCGTGGTGTCTCGTCGGGCCGTTCACGGTTGATGACAGCCCCGTGGCGGCTGACATGTTGGTGACCCTCGGGACAAAGGAGCAGCCTCTTGCTGCCTGGTTGATCGCGACGTCGCTGTCGGCCGACGAGCGGACTCTCCTGGCGAACTGTGCGGCCCGGCACCTGTGGCGCGGGCGGGTCGGAGACGCGCTGGCCCAGGCCCTTTCGGACAAGCACGAACTTCACAAGGTTCGAGCGAAAGAAGAGCCTGTGCGCGCGTTCGTCCGCGCCATGGTGTGCGCGGGCGAGGCGTGGTGCGCCCTCGGCGCGGCGTCTTGACGTTCCTCTGAGTGGGAGCACCCCTCCTACACGCGCGAGCCAGCCGCCGTGTGACATCCGCTCTCGCCTTGAGTTGGGGTCAGGAAGTGTGGAAGACCCGTCCCCGGCCGGAACCGCGGTGCGACCGTTGCTGAGCGCCCGATCGGGCGCGTCATCAACCAACCATCGGAAGGAGCCACATGGCTCACTGGAACCCTGAGAACGCGCCCGAGATCCGCCCGGGCGTCGCTCCGCTCAACCCCTCGCAGACGCCCCGGCACCTGGGCGCGGCTGCGATCCGCGGCGCCCAGCAGGCGCAGCAGGCCCAGCAGAAGGCGCTCGGCGCCGCCGCCATCCGCGGCGCGCAGCGCTAGCCAGACCGAAGCGGGGACCGGCGCCACGAATGGCGCCGGTCCTCCTCTGCCAGCGCCCGCGCGGCATCAGCAACACCGCGCCGCTCGCCGGTCCAACGCGTCGCCCGAGCACGCGGGCGTATGGCCCGGCAGGTGCGCCCGCGGCCGAAGGCTCCTTCCACAACGCCGTGGCAAACCCGGGAGGTCGTGACGATGCACGGTGAACCTTTCGATGGTCAGGACTCAGCCCGCAGCGATCGGCTGCTCCAGGACACCAGGCGGCAGCTTGGCCAGCGCCTGGCCGGCGACCGCCTGCTGACCCCCGACGGTGTGGACAAGGCCCTCCGCGTTCTCGCCGAGGAACTCGCGGATGGGCGGTGGCAAGACGCAGTGGCGGCCGAGTGCCGCGGCGCGTACCTCGCTGGGCAGTTCAGCGCGGTCGAGTGCGCGTTCGCGGCCCTGAGCGCGCCGAGCGCGCCACAGCACGACCAGGGCTGGCGTACGTCCGAGGATCGCCTTCAGCAGATCATGTGGGAGCTCCTGCGCGGGATTCCGGACCACGAGCGCTGGGCAACCGACGGCTGGAACCTGGACGACGACGACGACGGCGAGTCGTGCGTGCCAGCGGTCGCGGCCGCGCGCCACCAGATCCTGTCGCGCCTGGCCAAGCGCCGCGTCGAGTCGCATCGCGACGATGAGAGCGACGCGCGTACGGTCGAAGCCATCCGGCGGACCGGACGTCTCGCCACCTGGTCCGCGGAGTGTTCTCTCGATGACTTCGTCCGCTACGCGAAGGAGCGGCTGCCGGTAGCGCAGCATCCGAGGCTTGCGCGCTGGGCCGAAGACAAGCTGCTCGGTCTCGACCAGTCCGAAGTCGCCCGCCGCCATGGCATCGGGCACGCCTCGCTGCGGCAGGAGCAGACCCGCTTTCGCAGGCTGCTCGAGCCGATTCTGCGCGACTGGCTCAGCGACCGCGAGGCTGCACCATCGGCGGTCCGCTCCGCGGTCGCGCCGACACGGTCCGGCGGCGGCAGCTCGCGCGGGTCGCACGCAACCCCGCGCCGCGGCATGCCACTTCGAGCGGCCGGGCGGCGTTGAGCCGGTTCTCCACCGTTCGGTGATTCGGCGCTAGGGCTTCCAAGCGGGCTGGGGCCAGAAAGTGTGGAACCGGCGGGGCGGTCCAGCCGGGCGTTGGGAGTGTGTGGTCACCGCGGCCGGCCGGGCCGCGGAGACCTCGCCGGAGAAAGCGATGCCGACCCAACACTCCACCACCACTGACTTCGGGCCTCTCGCTGTGGCTGTGCGCAAAGGTGACAGCGAGGAGAGCATCGACGCTGTCTATGTCGGGATGGGCGTCGCCACCCGGAGGCGTCTCGTCACTGGCGACTTGCCGCTCGACGCGCTTGGCATGATGCTCGTCGCCGAGCGAGCCCGCATCGCCGTTGGTGCGAAGCGCGTGATCCACTTGATCGCCGACACGCACGCGCTGGTCAATGACTTCGCCACAAGTTCCGCAGTCGAGCGCGCCGCCGCATCCTTGGCCGCGCACGTCAAGTGTGCGGCGCAAGTGCTCGGCCTCGGGCCTTACCAGGTGCTCCGGGCGTCCCAGATCGACGCGTGCGGCGCTGATCGCCGACTCCACGGGCGCCTGTACCGTGAGGCGCAGCGTGTGACGAACGACCCGTACGCTGCCCGCCAGGCAGCCGATGTCGAGTGGGCGCGGCGAGTCTTCGGTGCCGGCGTGAAGATTGGATGGACCATGGAATCCGACCTGGATCGCCCGGTGCTCGGCTACGACGAGCGGTACTTCGACGCGGTGCACCGTGACGTCTTTGGGGACGGCCTGACCTACATCTACACCGCAGCGGGTCGCCGCCGCGACGAGCGTCCACGCACGAGCCCCTACGCGAACGAGCCTGGGGAGCGGCGCATCACCGTTACTTCGAGCCCTGAACAGATCACCGACGCGTGTGGAAGCCCGAGGATGCGCGCCCACCTGCGGCCGCTGGTGGCTGAGCTGCGCGACGCGCTCACACTTCCCGCCCACGACGACCTTGCGGCCGACATCGCCAGCGTGTTGAGTGTTGTTGCTGCGCACCGTTCCACTACTCCGGAGACTCCCCGCCGTGCTGCCTGAGACCATCCTTGACGAACTCGACGCCCGCGGGTTAGTTCACACGTGCACGAACCGTGACACGCTCGCCGAGCGCCTGCACGGGCCGCCAATGACGGTCTACTGCGGGTTCGATCCCACGGCGGACAGCCTGCACGTCGGGCACCTTTTGTCGCTCCAGGTTCTGCGCCTCTGGAAGCGTCGTGGTCACCGGGCGGTCGCACTAGTCGGCGGCTTCACAGGCATGGTCGGCGACCCGTCGGGCAAGAGCGAGGAGCGCAACCTGCTCGACGTCGAAACCCTCGATCGCAACCGTGAGGCGCTGACGGCTCAGATAGGCGCGCTTCTAAAGGACGGAGCCGAGCAGCCCCTGATCGTCGACAACCGCTCATGGTTCGAGGAGATGTCCGCGCTGGCGTTCCTCCGTGACGTCGGCAAGCTTGTTCCAGTCAGCGAGATGCTCGCGCGCGAGTCGGTCAAGTCACGGTTGGGGGGCGACGGCCTGAGCTTTACCGAGTTCAGCTACCAGCTCCTGCAGGCCCACGACTTCGCGCACCTGCGAGCGGAGATGGACTGCGAGGTGCAGCTGGGAGGCAGCGATCAGTACGGAAACATCACCGCTGGCACCGACATGATCCGTCGTCGGCAGCTCGGCCCAGCGTGGGGGCTGGTGTGGCCGCTTCTGACCAAGGCCGACGGAACCAAGTTCGGTAAGACCGACAGCGGCGCAGTTTGGCTCGACCCCGAGCGCACGTCGCCGTTCGCCTTCCACCAGTTCTGGTTCAACAGCGCCGATGCCGACGTCGGCGACCTGCTCAGGAAGTTCACGCTCCTGACGGGGCCCGAGATCGACGACCTGCTCGCGCGCCACGAGGTCAGGCCGTCGGAGCGCCTGGCTCAGCGCGCTCTCGCAGATAAGGTGACCGCGTGGGTCCATGGCCAGGACGCCGTCGATGCCGCCGCGCGTCTAGCTGACGCCCTGTTCGCCGGCAACCTCGACACCGCGGGCGTTCGCCAGATCGCTGGTGCGATCCCGACCGGCAAGTTCACGGCCGCGGACCTGGCCGAGTTGCGCACAGATCAGGTCGCGCATAGGACCGGACTGTTCAAGAGCGTGGGCGAGGCGAGGCGCACCGCCAGCGAAGGCGGGCTGTACGTCGGCGGCGCCCAGGCGACCGACCCCGGAGCGCCCATCGACGCCCCCGAGGGGTGGGTGGTTCTGCGGCGCGGCAAGCGCGCCCACGCACTGGTGATCGTTACGGAAACCGACGCATGATCCGCGCGTGCCGTCACGACGACGTTCCGGCCGTGGCAGGCCTCCTGAGCGAGATCTGGCGGGCCGAGGGTCCGTTCGCGCCGGTCAGCGTGCCGCTGCTGCATGCGCTCGTTCACACCGGGGCGTGCGTCCGGGTTGCGGAAAGCGATGACGGGACCCTCTCGGGGGTCGTCGTCGCCTTCGCCGCCACCGGCGACCCCCGGGTGCTGTACACGCACGTCCTGGGAGTCGCGCCACGCGCGCGCAGTGAGAGCCTCGGGACCGCACTCACCCGGGAGGTCCTGCACTGGGCGCACGCTGCCGGCTTCACGGCAGTTGAAGGAACCTTCGATCCTCTCGTGTCACGGAACGCTCACCTCTACCTGAGCGTGCTTGGCGCCCAAGCGACGCGCTACGAGACCGACCTGTACGGCGAGATCGACGACGCGATCAATGGCGGCCAGAACACTGATCGGCTCCTCATCCGATGGGACCTTGACGACACCAGTCAGAAGTCGCCCACGCCGGATACACCGGTTCGCCCGATTGTTGGCGTCTCGCCTGACGGAGAACCTACGATGCTTGACGTCCTGGATCCGGCCGTCGCAGTGGCTGTGCCCGACGACATCGAGCGAATCCGCATCGAATCTCCGCAACTTGCGCGACGCTGGCGTGAGGTGACTCGCTGCGCACTCTCCCGCACGTCGACGCGCATCCTTGCCTTCGACCGCGAGCGCGGGTACCTCGTCACACGAGAGCGCTCGTCATGAGTAAGGAGATCCACTACCTAGGCCCGTCGGGCACGTTCAGCGAACAGGCTGCAATAGCACTCGCGCCGCACGCAGTCACCGTGGCGGAAACCAACCACCGCGCGGTGTTGGAGGCCGTCGATGCCGACACGACCCGCCTTGGGGTCGTTGCGATCGAAAACAGTCGCGCGGGACTCGTGCCCGGAAGCCTCAACGGCCTCATCCACGACACCGCTCATTCCGTGATTCGAGCCGAGCACGTTCTCCCGGTGCGGTTCGCGCTCATGCGGCGCGCAGGTGACGACTCACCGTTGCGGGGCATCACGGCGCACAGCATGGCACTCGAACAGTGCTCGGAATACCTCGCTGTATCCGGGCTCGAGAAGCGTGCCGCCGACAGCAATGCGGCGGCTTGCGCGCAGGTCGGGGCCGGGGAGTTGCCTGGCTGGGCAGCGCTCGGACCGGCCCACGCCGCGGGCCGGTACGGCCTGGTTGTCGCCGAGGAGTCCGTAGGTGACGATCCCGACGCGGTCACGCGATTCGTGTTGCTGAGTCACACATGCCAGCCTCCGTCCGGTCGCGACCGCACGGCGCTCGCCGTCTGGCCATCCGTGACCGAGGTAGGCAGCTTCGTGCGGATGATCCAGGAGTTCAACCTCCGCGGGATGAACATGAAGTCAATCAAGTCGATCCCAAGTCGCGGACTGCTCGGAACTGACCTGTTCTTCGTAGAGTGCCCCGGGCACATCTACGACGACACAGTGCGCGGCGCGATCCGCGCGACCCTGGGGCAGGGCGTTCGCGTTCGGTTCCTGGGCTCGTTCCCCGAGGACGAGCGGCGCGACGCTGCCGCGAAGTTAGGCGCGACCGTGGATGACCCTCCCGAACTCGAAGCGATGCTCGCCCGCATCGACGGTTAGCGCCATTCACCTGGGGCTCGCTGGTCGCGTGTAGGCGACAACCTCTGTAGCGGAAGCCATCACCATCACCAGACCGGTAGCGACGCAGCGCGATACGGTTACAGCTGTGGAAGACCTGACACAGACCTACCAGGAGATTCGCGGCGTGCCGATCGCCTCGCTGGCAGAGTTGCAGCGGTTCGCCTACGCGGTGCCTGAGGCCCTCGTTCCGCCTTCCGTGCTGACCCGGTTCACGGCGGGGGAGGAGGTGCCGCTGGAGGAGCTGTACGAGGCGGTGACCGTGAGCGGCCCCGCAATCCTCGAGACGTCCGAGGAACAGTACGCGGGTCTGTCCGCGCTCAACGCCATCCGGAAGCGTCTTGAGGAGGCGTTTTCAGAGCTTTCGCCAGGCTGACCGCTGCGCTCAGCCCAGGGATGCGGCCAGTTCGCGGAAGTGGCTGCCGCGTTCCTGAAAGTCGGCGTGACTGTTGAAGCTCGGAGCGGCAGGCGAAAGCAGGACTACCGTGCCGGGCTCCGCGGCTGCGTGGGCGGCTGCGACGGCGGCCGGAAGGTCTCGCACGTTGGTCGCCTGCCCTCCAGCGGCGCGGACCGCGTCGGCAAGTCGCTCGCCGGTAACAGGCAACGCGAGTACGCGCGCGCCGGCCGCAGCGATCGCGGTGCCGAGCGCCGTGTAGTCCTGGCCGCGGTCAAATCCGCCGCCGATCAGGATCACCGGCTGGCCGGCGAACGAGGCGAGTGCGGCCGCAGCGGACTCAGGGGTCGTGGAGATGCTGTCGTCGACCCACTCCACCCCGCTGGCCAGATGCACGGTCTGCAAGCGGTGCGGCAGTCCGGCGAAATCCGCGAACGCCTGCGGGAACTTTGGCAGCGGAATCTCCAGCGCTTCGAGGGCGGTCAGCGCCCCGCAGACATTCAGAGCGTTGTGAGCGCCGCGCAGGGGCAACACGCCGCGCGGCAACTCCATCACGCCGTTGCGGGCGACGCTGCCGTCGTCCAGCACATGCCAGCCCGGTGGCTTTCCGTACGTGTGAACCGGGCCTGGTGCACGGGGCGCGGCCATGACCTCAGGCGAAAGCGCGTTGACCACGCAGCACTCAACGCCGGGGAGCGCGAGCAGCCGCAGCTTCTCGGCCATGTAAGCATCGTGCGTGAGGTGCCACTGAAGATGCTCGGGATACAGGTTGCTGGCCATCGCAACCTGCGGCCCACAGGCGAGATCGGCGATCTGGTAACTCGACAGCTCGACGACGGCAAGTTCGTTGTCGTTGCTATCGAACAGCTCCAGCGCGGGGCGCCCGATGTTGCCGGCTAGCTGCACGGGCCGACCGGTAGCGGCGATTAGGTGGGTGAGGAGTGAGGCTGTCGTGCTCTTGCCCTTGGTCGCGGTCAACCCGAGGACGTTGCGTCCACGGCGCTCGGCCAGCCATAGTCCGGTTGCGGTGGTGACGATGGTGCCTCGCGCGCGGATCGCCTGAAGCTCGTAGCGGTGCACCGAAACGCCAGGTGAGCGTACGACCACGTCGCAGTCGGCCGTCGCGGCAACGGCCTCATCGGCGCCGACGACTCGCGCTCCATCGGTCAGCTCGGGCGCGTCCGCAGCCGCCTCGAGCACCACCACCGTGATCCGCGCCGCGGGCAGGGCACTGCGGAGGATCGTGCCGAATGAGCGGGTCTCTACGCCAGCGCCCCAAACGCCGACGCGCAGCCCATCAAGCTCGGAGAAACGCACGGAGCCCGTCCCTCAACGCGGTCGGCACGCGCTGGCCGTCGTCGAAAGTGAGGAACTCGTCGATCCGCGCGCGGCTGCGACCGGCTGGCTCGAGCACCTCGGCCACGAGGCGCCGAACGAGCGGCTGGTCGCGCCAGCCGGGAATGGCATCGAGCATCTCGATTGCCGCGAGGCTTTCCTCCTCCTCGCCGACACACTCGAAGGGCTTGGCGCCGCCGGTGGCGGTGAGCAGCGCAAAGCCCTCGTATTGCGCCTCGTCCTCCAGGAGTGCGCCGCCGAAGATCTCGGCCAGGGCGTCCGGCTGCATGAACGGTGCGAGCATCAAGAACACGAACCGGCACTTGGGGCAGTTGCGGCACCACGCTTCGCCGCCACGCTCGGCTGGGTCGATGTGGAAGTTGCGATTGCAGCTCGTGAAGGCGTGGTGGTATTGGTTCAAGTCGCGCGCGAACGTACGGGCGATCAGCAGTTCGGACGCTGGCCGCAGGAGCGAGAAAACATCGATATCGGTTAGTGCTTCCGCGGCCGCGGCGCGCAGCAGGTCCTCTGCACGGGCGCTCTTGCTGAACTGGTGGTTGACGACGATTCCGTCGTGCTGGAGGTTGCCGACCGAAGCGGAACGCTCGTTGGCGAGCGCGACCGCATCAAAGCCATTCAAGCTGGCAGTGAGCAGCGCGACGCAGGTCACGATCGCCGTGATCGGCACATGCCCGTTGAGCGCGCCGCTCGCGTTTAGGCGGCGGATGTCGTCGAGCGGCAGGCTCCGGCGGACCTCGAGCAGCGGCAGGCCTGCGACCTGGGCCGTGCGTCTCATCGGATCAAGCGCGTTGACGACGAACAGCGATAGGTCCAGACCGGTCCGGCGTACCGTCTCCAGCGCCACGATGGAGTCCTTGCCGCCGCCGACGGGTACGAGCACACGCGTGGCTTCCTGTGGTGGCCGGGCAGCGGGGGCCCGGAGGATCGGTCCGCGCGCGAACCTCGGTCGCGGCAGATGCACGAGCCGCTCACGGTTCTCGTACGCGAACTCGCCGAGCCCCTCCGAATAGAGCGCCTCGAGCAGGGTGGCGGCTGCTGGCGGCGGGTCGCCGGTCTCACAGGCAACCTCGGGAGGCGCCGCCATCTTGAAGTAGCTGACGCCTGCGACCCAGTGCAGTAGGTCTAGCAGCGGTGCGACCGCGTCCTCGTCGGCGACGACGCCCGCGGGCAGGGGGATGTCGAAGGTCTCGGTGAATGCCTCTGCATCGTCGAGCGCGTAGTGCAGGCTGACGCGTCCTTCTGGGCTCAGCGACCGCGCGACAAAGTGCAGGCGGCGGATCGAGGCAGGGTCAAACGAGGACTTGGGGGAGGTGGTGCCAGCCGACGTCTGCACGGGGTTCAGGGTATTCGCTTCGGGGGCAGCACCGGTCTCGTATGCGCTCGGCGTTGCCGCCTTATCGCTGGGCTGGCCGCCTAACCACGCCCGTGCGCCGCGCGTGCCGCCCCTAGTGGAACCTTGCCGCCGGCGACGGCGGTACCGTTCGCGCGCGTGCACACGTATCGGCTAGTAGACCTGTTCGCGGGATGCGGCGCGATGAGTCGTGGATTCGCGGACAGCGGCCGATTCAAGCCCGTGTTCGCCGTCGAGTTCGAGCCACGAGCGGCCGCCACCTACGCAGCGAACTTCCCCGCGGCAACTCTCGTTCAGGACCCGATCCAGCAGGTCGAGTCCTTTCCGACGGCGGACGTCGTCATCGGCGGGCCACCGTGTCAGGGCTTCTCCACGCTCAACCGAGCCGGGGCGAACGTCGCGAGCCGCCGGCTCTGGCAGGAGTACGTCCGCGCGTTGAAGGCGATCCAGCCGGCGGCGTTCGTGATGGAGAACGTGCCCCAGATTCTCGACAGCGCGGAGTATGCGGCCTTTGTCGCGGCGATCGAGGGAGACGGCTTCTACACGCTTGACGCGCGCGTGCTGAACGTCGCCGACTACGGCGTCCCTCAACGCCGCCTAAGGGCCTTCGTCATCGGGATCGACAAGCGCCTTGGCGGGGTCCCGTGGCCGGATCAGACGCACGCCGATCCCGACCTCAAAGACGAGCGCTACAAGCCGTGGAGGACGTTCAACCAGGCGGTCAAGCACCTGCCCAAGCAGCCCGACGGGCACAAGTGGCACCGTGACCGGAACGTGTGGCCCGAGAGCCTAGTCCGCTACCGGGCGGTTCCACCGGGCGGGAATCGGTTCGACATGGAACGAGAGCTCGATCGGCAGGGGAAGGGCGACCTTGTCCCCCCGTGCTGGCGCAAGCACCGGAAGGGGTCGTACGACGTCTTCGGTCGCTTGTGGGGGAATCGGCCAGCGACCACGATTCGTACCGAGTTTCACAAGCCCGAGAAGGGGCGCTATCTCCACCCGACCGAGGACCGGGCCATCACCGTGCGCGAAGCAGCGTCGCTCATGAGCTTTCCGAGCCATCACAAGCTTCCGGAAGACCAGCCGATGACGGCCATGGCGCGTCAGATCGGGAACGCCGTTCCACCGCTCATGGCGCGACGACTCGCTGAACCCATCGCGCAGGCGCTGGACGAAGCAGCTAGCGCGACTGCTCTTGAGCAAGTCGCATAGTCGGTACCGCGCCGCGTGTGATGGCATGATCGGCATACCGTGCCGATCGCGCCGCCCTCCAGTGACCACGCCACAGCGACCATGCGCGCCAATCGTGGTCGAGACACCGGACCGGAAGTGGCGCTGCGGTCGGCGTTGCACGCTCGAGGCTTGCGCTTCCGCAAGAATCATCGACTGGACATCGCCGACGGTCATCGCGTGCGCCCGGATGTTGTCTTTCCGAAGGTGCGGCTGGCGGTTTTCGTCGACGGCTGCTTTTGGCACGGCTGCCAGGAGCACCGCTCGTTGCCGCGATCCAACGCGTCGTTCTGGAAGAACAAGATCGAAGGCACCCGTGAGCGAGACCGTCAGCAGATTGCCTGGCTCGAGGCAGCCGGTTGGACCGTGATCCGGGTCTGGGAGCACGATCTCCCTGAACCCGCTGTCCAGAGGATTGTGGAGCTCGTCGACGCGCTGCGCAATCCCACGCCGGAGACATGACTCAGCGTTCAGATACAAGCGAGTCGATCCCGACCACCGGCTCGGTCCAGCTCGTGCCGGATCCTCGGTCCCTTGAGGCACTCGGTCGCAACCACACGCTGGAAGCAGCGCTGGCCGAGCTGGTTGACAACTCAATCGACGCCGGTGCCAAGCACGTCCTGATTCGCTTCGTTCGCGACGGCGAGCGACTGGTCCGTTTGCTGGTTGTCGACGACGGGTCAGGCATGGCCGACGAGCGAATCGACATCGCCATGACCGTAGGCGGCGCCCGCAGCTACGACGACGGCGAGATCGGCCGCTTCGGACTCGGTCTCAAGGCCGCATCGTTCAGCCAGGCACGCAGTGTGACCGTCGTCTCCGCCGCTGCCAACGCAGACGCCGTGGGGCGGCAGTGGCATCTGACGAAGGCCAAGCAGGACTATCGCTGCGACATCGTCGACCCGGCGTTCGCTCACGCCCTGCTCGCGCATGATTGGGGATTCCCCGAGTCACCGACCGGGACGCTCGTTCGCTGGGACGACGTCAAGGGCTTTCCGACGGTGGCCAGTCCCACGGCGGTAGAGCGTTTTCTGCAGTCCGCATTCGCCAAGATCCGCGCCCATCTCGGCCTGATCTTTCACCGCATCCTCACCAGGGGCGACGTGCGTCTCTTGATCGACGTTGAGGACGCCGGGGACATCGTCTTGCGTACCGAAGTACCGGCGCTCGATCCCTTCGGATACCACCGCACCGGAGCCGCCGGGTGGCCCAAGCGCATCCAGGTCGGTCGCGGCAAGCGCAAGCTGCTGCTCGACTGCCACATCTGGCCCGGACGCTCCAACGCCGACGAGTTCCGCCTCGACGGCAACCTGATCGAGCGCCAAGGGCTCTACATCTACTACAACGACCGTTTGATCCAGCGCGGTGGCTGGAACGGGCTCTGCCACGCCGACAAGCAGCTCAACCTTGCGCGGGTCGCTCTCGACATTGACGGCGATGTGGAGCAGGTGCTGTCCCTCAAGCCCGAAAAGAACGGCGTGGAAGTCGGCCCGGCCTTTGGGCCATCGATCGTTGCGGCCGCGTCCTCAGACGGCACGACGTTCAACGACTATCTCGACCACGCGCGCGGGACCTTCAAGGAAGCCAACAAGCGACGGCGGACTCGACAGCCCGTACTCCCTCCGGGCAAGGGATTTGCCCCGAAGCTCCGGCGGTCGATCGGCCGAGAGCTGCCACTCAAGAACGAGGATCCCATCGAGGTGCGCTGGAAGCGCCTCCCCGGTGCGGACTTTTTCGACATCGACCGCGACGAACGGATCCTTTGGCTCAACAAGCGCTACCGCAAGGCCCTGGCCGGTGACCGTCGTGGCGGGCTCAACGATCTGCCGTTGATCAAGGCGCTGTTGTTTCTCCTGACCGAGAACATCTTTGCCGGCCAGAACATGGGGCCACGCGACAAGGACAACATTGAGGTCTGGCAGGCCATCCTGACGGCCGCCGCGCGCGAGGAGGCCGAGTGACTAGCCCTGCTCCGGGTCGTCACCTGACGACCGCCGGACTGCAGGAGCATTGGGACGCCGGCGTCCCCGTGGCGATCCCGATCGCCGGTACACCGACGCTGCGGCTGCGGGTAGACCCGCCACGCAGCCGACTCACGCTCCGTGTGCCGCTCGCGTCCGAAGTCGAGCCACCCGTCAACGCCCTGGCGCACGTCGCCGTCGAGGTGCGAATCGACGGCAACCAGCGCTTCCTGGAGATCTCGACGACCGACGAACGGCTCGCCGTCGACGGCCACGCCATGCTGATGGCCGTCGCCGACCGTATCCAGCTCGACGGCATCGAGCCGGTCGAGGCGTTAGAGCAGACCTTGGCCACCTGGGAGGCCATCCTCGCAAGTCGGGTTCGGCTTACCGTCCAGGCGGAAGTGGGCCTCGTCGGCGAACTGCTCGTTCTCCGGGCGATGCTCGACACGGCGGCGGCAGGCGCCAGTGCATGGCGCGGTGGGCTTAGCGAGGAGCACGACTTCGGCTTTGCCGACGTCGACGTTGAGGTGAAGACCACGACCAGTGAGCAACGCAGGCACTGGATCCACGGGCTCGGGCAACTCGTACCTACTGGTGATTCACCGCTGTGGTTGCTCTCGGTCCAACTGACCCGTGCCGGTGAAGGCGACGGCCATCGACTCCCTGAGCTCATCGACGACCTACGCGTCCGCCTGTCCTGCGCGGACCGGGGGATCTTGGATCAAAGCGTGGCAGCTGCCGGCTGGAGCGACGATCAACGTGATCTGGTGACGGACCGTTGGCGCCTACGCACCGCTCCCGTCGCCTTTCACGTTGCCGACGACTTCCCGCGCTTGACGCCGGATCTGCTCGCCGCGGTCTCGATTGATGTCGCACCGCTACGCCAAGTCACCTACGAGGTCGAACTCACCGGCCAGCCGGCGTCGTTAGATCCGCCGGCAACGGTGGCGACCATCATCAAGGACTTGGGAAAGGGATTCGATGACTGACGACGGGCTCTTTGACATCTACGCGGCCGCGCTCGACGCAATGAAGACCGGCGGCCCCTCGGCGCTCGGTCGTCGCGTCCGATTCGAAGCCGAAGAGCGCGACGCGGAGGCGCTTGCCGAACCTGCAGCGTTGGCCAAGCACCTCGAGCACGCCGCGATCGGGGACCGTCTGTTGGTCAAGCTGCGGCTGGCGCTAGCCACCTGGGACGCCGACACGCTCGGGCCCTGGACGGACGGCACCGCGCCACGCACCGTAGAACGGCGTCAGCGGATCTACGCGCTCCTCAAGCTCGACGACGCATCCGCTGAGGCTTTCGATGCGGCGATGCCGGTGGCCACCGACGACGCCGTGGTCGTGAGCCGCACGTTCAAGCCCTGGTACGGGCGGGTCATGGCGGAACGTGACCCGTTCTACTGGTTGCACTACCGCGACTACCTCGCCAAGCGCGGCTGGGACGAGAACGCCATCGCGGCGCTCGACCTCAACACCACCCGCGTAGTCGAGCGCCTCAGCGATCCGGAACGAGACGAGGCTTATCAGGCCAAGGGCTTGGTCGTTGGTTATGTCCAGAGCGGCAAAACGGCCAACTTCACCGGTGTCGTCGCCAAAGCCGTCGACGCTGGCTACAGGCTGGTCATTGTCCTGACGGGCACCACCGACCTGCTGCGCGGACAGACACAGCGGCGGCTCGACAAAGAGCTGGCTGGCTACGAGAACCTCATGCGCGGAGTCAACGAGGATGATCACGACGCGCTGCTTACGGTCGACTACGCCGCCGATCCCGACTGGGATCAGTTCGTCCGCCACGGTGCGCTCCCGTCCACGCTCGGCGTGACCGACATCTACCGCCTGACCACGCACGCAGGTGACTACAAGAGCCTGAAGCAGGGCATCTCGTCGCTGGACTTTGACCGCATCGATCCGGCCCAGCCACTCTATGCGTCGATCAACCTCCATCGCGTGCCGACGCGTATCGCGATCGTCAAGAAGAACAAGTCCGTCCTGACCAAGCTGGTCGGCGATCTGAACAGGATTACGGCCAAGCTTGCTGACATTCCGGCTCTGATCATTGACGACGAGTCCGATCAGGCCTCGATCAACACCTCCGACCCGAAGAAGGTCGAGCAGGGGCGCGCCAAGCGCACGGCGATCAACGCCCTCATCTCACAACTGCTCGAGTCGCTTCCGCGTGGCCAGTACGTCGGCTACACGGCGACGCCGTTCGCCAACGTGTTCGTCGACCCCAGCGACGCGGTCGACGTGTTCCCGCGCGACTTCATCCTCGCGCTGGACCGTGCACCTGGCTACATGGGCGCGACCGACTTCCACGATCTGGAACCGCTCCCGGAAGACGAAGTCGCGACGGTCGCCAACTCAAACGAAGCAGCGTTTGTGCGGCCCGTAACGGACGAGACTGCCGAAGGCGCCCTTCAAGAGGCAATCGACATGTTCGTGCTCACCGGGGCGATCAAGCTCTATCGAGAGCAGGTGACCGGTGACGCCGGTCGGTTCAAGCATCACACGATGCTCGTCCATGAGTCGGTCAAGCAGGCAGATCACCGCGATCTTGCCGATGCGATCCGAGACATGTGGCGCACCGCCGGCTACTACGGGGCGGGCGGGTTGAGGCGGCTCGAGGCGCTCTTCGAGGATGACGTCCGTTTGGTCATGGACGAGCGAGCTGATGGCGAACCGATTCCCGATTCCTTTGCCGACATCAAACCGTTCGTCGGCGAGGTCGTCACCCGTATCGAGGGAGCTGCCAACGATCCGGTCTTGGTCGTCAACGGGGACGCGGATGCCGCGAAGGAGGACGTGGACTTTGATAGGCGGTCGCTTTGGCGCGTCCTCGTTGGAGGCGCGAAGCTGTCGCGCGGTTTCACGGTTGAAGGTCTGACCGTCTCGTACTACCGTCGAGTCACCAAGCAAGCCGACACGTTGATGCAGATGGGCCGGTGGTTTGGCTTCCGTGCTGGCTATAAGGATCTGGTTCGGCTCTATATCCGGCGCGGGACCGCATTCGATCTCTACGACGCCTTCGAAGCCGCCTGCCGATCCGAGGAGCTGTTCCGGACCGAGATGCAGCGCTACGCCAAAGTCGAAGAGGGCGTTCCAGCGATTACGCCAGCAGAGGTACCGCCGCTCGTCGCTCAGCACCTTGGATGGCTCAAACCGGCCGCCTCTAACAAGATGTACAACGCCCGGCTCGTCGAGCGGCGCTCGCCCGGCGAGCGCCTGGAGCCGGTGGGCTATCCGAAGGCGGCGGATGCCATCAAGACCAACACCGAGACGCTTCTGCCACTTCTGAAACTCGCATCGAACAAGGGCACGTTTACGTTTCCGACCAAGACGGGGACCGGCACCTTCCCGGGCCCTTGGGGGACGATCGACCATCCGAGTTTCGTGACGATGTTGAAGGCACTCCGGTGGCTGCCAGATGATCACTTCCGGCCTGACCTCACCTGGCTCGACGGCCTGACCGAGGAGCAGATCGCTGACTGGGTCGTCATCTTGCCCCAACACTCGGGTAAGGGACCACGCGCGACCATCGTCGACTACGGGCCGCTCAGTGTCTTTCGCCGTAAGCGGCGCCGCGACCCGTTGTTCGGCGCGATCAGCGACCCTAAGCACCGCTGGGCGTCCGACCGCATTGCCGGTGTTGGCACGCATGCCGATCCGCTGGCCGATCAGCTGCACCAGGAGCGCCGCGGAGCGCTGCTCGTCTATCCGATGGTTGAACAGGAAGATGATGACGACATTCCGGCCGAGCTCAGGGCCGCGGATGTCATCGTTGCTCTCGTCTTCGTCGCTCCGGAGTCGACAGGGTCGCCTGACAAGCGGCTGGTCCAGTTCGTCGTCAAGGACGTCAACAAGAAGGACGAGCCGATCGTGGACGCGTGAGCGGATGATTCCGGCCGTCGACCTCTCACCCCGGATTCCTGAGCCGCTGCCGGACACGAAAATGCCCCACTCGGATGAGATCAGCGAGGAGGGGTTCGGCGGGTTCCGCAGCACATGGTTCTTGGGCTGCGTGCCCGTCGACGAAGCCGCCGAGGTTCTCGCCGAAGAGGCACGACTCATCGCTTGGCTCGACAATCTCGCTCGGACTGACGAGGAGTTCGAGGATTTGGCGACCACGATCGAAGGTGGGGAGATCGCTGATCTTCCCGACGCGCTCGAGGCACGCGCGACAACCGCCGGGCTTGCCTCTCTCATCACCGACCCGGACGACATCCCGCCGCTTGGTGGCTTGGAGATCGGCGTCGCAGGTCTGGCGCACGCCCTGTCGGCTGTCGGATGTCTGACAGCGGCCAGCTGCCGATCTCACATATCTGATCGCAGCTGGGCGGACTGCCCGGTCGTCTTCTTTGCCGCACCCCCGTCGCGGCTGAAGGTCCTCGCCGAGATGATCCACGACGCTGGATGCGGGCTGAGCACCGGCCGGAACCTGCTGACGATTGTCGCGCCGTCCATCCGCGAGACGCACAGGCTTGGTGAGTTGATCGTTCGGGAGCGTCAGCGGTTCCTGCAACTGGCCACGTGAACCGCGAGCGGTGCCGGAGGGCCGACGTTGCTGGGCCCCGCGCCGACCAGGGGCGCGGCCGGCGCCGGCGAACACCACCGCGATGACCTCGAACGCCCACCCGGTCAACCTGCTTGGAATGGGCCAGGTGCTGCGCGACAGTCGCCCCAAGGACTCGGCTCCGGATCACATCGGGGGCTACGCGAACCTCTACGCCGCGCTGCACTCGCCCGGCCACAAGCACGTGCCGTTCGAGGCCGGCATCAACCCCATCGCCACCTGCAAGGCTCCGGATGGGGCGCGAGTACCCGCAATCCTCGTCGCATCGAGCCCGCACAAACTCGGCCTGGCAGAGAACCCGTGGCAGGACATCTGGGACGTCGACAACGGATGGGTTCGCTACTACGGCGACAACCGCACGCCGGGGGCTGATCCCGCCGCGAAGCCCGGGAACCGTGCGCTCATCACGGCACACTCGCTACATGCACACCACGACCCTGGCGACCGTACGCGAGCGACGCCGCTGATTCTCTTCCGACGCGTCCCACGAGAGGGGCGCGCCAAGGGCTTCGCCCAGTTTGAGGGGCTAGGCATCGTCACCGGCGTCGAGTTGGTCACGCAGTACTCGAGCAAGGCCGGGGGCACATTCGCCAACTACGCCTTCGAGTTGCTCGTGCTGACGCTCGCTTCAGAGCATGAACAGCTGGACTATCGATGGATCACCGATCGCAGGGACGCGGCCAAGCCGCTGGGGTCGACTCTGCGGTACGCGCCAAAGGCCTGGAAGGAGTGGGTGGACTCGGGCGCCGTTGCGCTGGACCGCGTGCGACGACGCGTTTCCAAGCTGTTGGTCGAGCCCAAGGACCAGCAGATGCCCGCGGCAGGAACCCGCGAGGCCACCGTGCTCACTGCGGTCTATGACTACTACGACGGCAAGAAGCACCGTTTCGAGGCGCTCGCGCAGCGAGTCGCCGAGCGCGCTATCTCCCCGGCCGCGGGCAGTTACGTCCCCGGAGGGCTTACTCGCGGGAGCGGTGATGGGGGCATTGACTTCATTGCGCGCCTCGATGTCGGCACCGGGTTCGGTCGCGCGAAGCTGATCGTGCTCGGCCAGGCCAAGTGCGAGAAACCGGGCAACCCGACCCACGGGAACCACATCGCTCGCACTGTCGCGAGGTTGCGGCGGGGTTGGCTCGGTGTCTACGTCACGACCAGCTACTTCAGCGCGCAGACGCAGCGTGAGGTGATCGAGGACCGCTATCCGATCGTGCTCGTCTGCGGACGTCGCCTGGCCGAGGAGGTCGGCCGCATGCTCATTGAGCGCGGTGACGACGATGTCACCGCGTTGCTCGACGAGATTGATGCCCAATATTCGGCGCCGGTTGCCCCACGAGATCCCGAAGAGTTGCTGTTCCGCTGACTGGGTGTAGCGCTCAGGTTGTTCTTGCGGTGGTTCGTCCGCCCGCTCGTGAACACGTTGATCTACCCCTGAACCGTGGAGTCAGGTTGCGGCATGGAGCTACGGCTCTCCGGTGATCCGGCGCTCAGCGCGGTCTGCTGGCTTGGAGTGCTGGATGGGGATGGCACGGTTCAGGACCGGGCTAGCACCGGCGGGCCCAGGATGACTTGGGTCGGGTCTGCCGAGTCCATGGCGCAGTGTGCGGCGTTCTGGGTATCCGTGCTCAGGCGCCCTGTCCCCACCTACCTCCTCAACCGCAAGGCCAGCCCGCTCTGGGCCGTCACGCTCAGCCACTGCAGTGCGCAACATGCCGCCGACGTTCTGCTTGCCAGCGCCGAGTACTCGCTGCCGCCGAAGCGACGGAAGCTGACTGCGATTGCGGCCCACCGCAGTGCGAGAGTGTCCGCGCGTCTTGGGGAGGAGAGATGAGCCTTGCCGCCACGTTCGGAGGCCCGGTCTCGCTGACGCCGGTCCTTGAGGCTCTGCACCAACTCGTCGGCGACGTCCTGCGGGTGTCGGTGGCTCCGTGGGGTGACAGGAGCAGGAACCGGTCCTCCGGCACGCTGAGGAGCGTCGAGGTGGAGGAAAACGATGGTCAGGCTCCTGCTGCAGTGGTGGCGGTTGCGTCCTGCAGTCATGTACATGACTCCGGCTTCCGGTTGAGGGCAGGCGATCTGGGAACGCCCGTCGCATCGGACACTTCGCATCCGCGACCATGATGGCTGGACGGTAGATCTGGGCCGGGTGGGAACGGCTACGTCCGTCATGGATGACCTCATGCGGCCGGTTGGCGAGGCCGTGACCGACGACGATCCTCGCCAGCGATTCACGTCGCCGGCCGGCATCCGAGAGGGTTTGCTCGTACTGCACATGTTCGAGACGGACGACGAGGCGAGAGATCGGATGGCAGCCCTCCTCGCATGCCTCAGTGAATACGGGCCAGCGCCTAGGCTTAGTGACGCCTGAACAGTTAGGGTTGCCGCGTGACTCACACCTCCGCGTGGCGCTTCATCCTCTTCGTTTGGCTTCTGACCTTCCTGCTCGCGTCGTCTTGGGTGCCTGCCTCCCACGCAACGAGCGGAGCGTTCGCATTCTCGGCGCCGGTGAAGATTAGTGACGGGGGGTTCCGCGATGTCGACTGCCCCGAACCGCAGTATTGCGTTGCGCTGACGACGGACAGGACGATCATGGTCGCCGAGGGGCCGCCGCAGCTCCCAGCGAGCTGGCGTGTTTCCCAGGCGTACCCGGAGGGCGTCAACTTGTTTGCGTTGAGCTGTCCTACGCGGTCATTGTGTGTCGCGACGGGCAGTAGTGAAGGCTCGAAACCGGAGACAGGTGGCAGCTCTGGAATCCTGGCCACCTCCACGAGCCCGGGAACGCCGAGTTGGTCGTTCCAATCGGCCTCGTGGGGACCGCGTTCGGTGGAGTGCGCGTCCAATGGGTTTTGTGGTGCTGCCTCGGCTCAGGAGCCAATCGAAGGGGTCTTCACGACTACGAATCCGGCAGGGGGCGTCGAGAGCTGGACGCCCAGTGTTCAAGTCCCAGGGTCTGCGGACGGACTGGAGCTAGAGGTCGAAGATTGCCCCGCGCCCGGGTTCTGTCTAGTCCGAGTCCAGGGGCGCGGCCTGTTCTCGCTCGAGGGCTCGACCTTCAGCCTGTCTCTCGCAGCGTTTCGACCGACTAGCTACCTCGGTGGCGGTGCGACATGTCCCTCAGCCGAGTCCTGTCTCGCCGTCTTCGGCGGTACAACCGGCTCTGACGGCGCGACGTGGGTCGGGACGCGACGACGGGGGCAGCCCGTGCGCTGGACGAAGGTCGGCCCGGGTCCGCCGGGAGCATCCGGTCCTGCGTGCCCGGCAGTGAGTCTGTGTGTCGTGTCTTCGGTCGGGGGGACGTCCACTCTGATCAACGCGCGGCCCGGCGCCACCTGGACGAGCGACCGTTGGTTCCCCGAAGCGTCGACCTGTTCGGCAGATCGACTTTGTAGCCTCTGGAAGCCGGTGTGCCCGTCGGTCGGTGCTTGCTTCGGCTTCGGCAATACGGAGCGCACGCTTCCGGACCGCACTCTCTGGACTGGGGCGTACGTCATGGCGGCCGTTCCCGCGATTCGCTTGAAGGTCGGCCCCGTCTCCCTCAGACGGATCACGAGGCCGTTGATCGTTCGCGTTTCTGGACTCAAGCCACGGACAAAGCTCTGGTTGCGCGTCAAGGTCGGTAGGGGAACCGTTGTTTCGCGATCGCTCATGGCTGACGGCGCCGGAGCGAGGCTCTTTCGTGTCGCCATACCAACTGACGTATATGGGAGGCCTGTCCGCACGGCTTTGCGCAGGGCCAACGTCACCATGGAGGTTTCGGGGTCTCGGATCGATGGGGAACTCGACACCGCGACGGTCCAATTGCTCCGCCGTGGGAGGCCTGTACTGGGCGTTTCGTAGGGTCGTGCTCGCACCGGTCTCCGCCCGGGCGAAGCCATTGGCTCGGAGGCGTGGATCGGAGGCAGGTCAGAGGACAGCCAGCGGTCGGCGACTCCCAAAGCTGCGCTCGCCACGTCGCCCAATGATGTTGCTCGGGCGATCTTCGCCATTGTAGAGTGCGGCTCCATGTGCAGAGCCCTGTTCGTTGCGGCCAGCCTGCTTGCTGTCGCGGTGGCCCCGATCGTCCCCGGTGCCTCTGCCGCACCGCCGGCGGGCTACGAGTACCTCCAGCTCGAGAACCACGCGGTCGAAACATTCCGCGTGCCGGCGGCGAAGTTCGCGGCGCCCTACGCCATCGCGGAGGGGAGCACCGGGGACATGTGGTGGGTGGAGGACGGCGGGAACGTCGGCCAACTCAGCCCGAACGGCAAAGTGGTCACACGCGGGCGGCCCTTTCCTATCTCAGGAGAAACGGACCTTGTGCGGACCCGCGATGGTTCGCTCTGGTACACCGTGAATCAAGGCGTTGCCGTTCGTAGCCCGTCAGGGTCGGTATCGCTCATCACCATTCCCGCGCCACCGGGCTGCGTACCGGAACCGTGTCGGAACGTGAGCCCACTCGAGATCGCCACTACGCCCGACGGCGCAGTCTGGACTTACGGGAACCCCGGGTTGTTTGGAGCGGTCGCGCGGATCGACCCGTCAACGCGAGCCGTTCGCACCTTTCACATCGGCGACGTGGTCGAACCCCCGGGTCAAAGGGTGGTAGTCCGAGGCTTGGCGAGCGATGCGTCTGGATCAATCTGGTTCGGCGTTCAGCGCCAGACCTTCCTCGACGGCGTCTCGCAGCCCACCGGCGCCCTCGGTCGCATCGCGCCTGACGGAACCTTGAGCATGCTCCCTGCCCGCCACCAGACGTTCTCTGCGCCTAGCACCGTGACGCGCGGCCCAGATGGCCTGATCTGGTACGTCGTGGATGGGCCCCGCGGGAGCGCGCCTTGGATGGGACGCTTCTCTCCGGCGGGCGTTGCAGCCGACATCCCGATGCGTGATGGACCCGGCTGGACGCTTGAAACAGGCCCAGATGGCCGAGTGTGGTTCCCGGCGCTTGACGGCCTTCATGCGATGTCTCCGACAGGCGCCCAGCGGATCTACGACACGGGCGACGAGGTCGAGCGGGTTCAGGAACTCACGGTCTCGGCGCGGGGCGACATTTGGTTCACCGCGGTGAACGATCGGATCGGACGCGTAGTCCTTCGTTCGCCTAAGGTCGTGAAAGTGGTCGCGCCTGGCCGCACCAAGCGTGGTTCACGGCCCATCGTTGTAGTCACGACCGACGGGCCAATCAGGGCATCAGTTAGCGCGCGCCTCGGGCGCCGACAACTCGGGCGCGCCTTACGTGAGCAACTCTTGGAGGGCCGCAACCAGGTGCGGCTTCCGCGCGCTTTTACGACCAGGGTCGGGGCTATTCAAGTGACTCTCGAGGGCCGCGGCGTATCCAAGACTGTGTCGCTGCGCGTTACGCCGTAGCTTTGCTGCACCCCAATCTGAGCGCAACGGGAAGAGTGATGTTGCATTCCTGAAACGGGTAGACCGGCTAAACCGTCGACGGCGCCGTCCGTGACTCAGCCGTCGCCAGCCGTCTCGTTCGAACCTGGCTTCATCTGGTGGGCGTGGATAGGGTGCGAGTGTGGCCGGCCGGTTCGACAGTTCGCTGACTCGGGTGCAGCCGTTCTTCGAGGCGGCGTTCCAACGGGAAGGCTGGCTCGCGGCACTGCTTTCCGCCGTACCGCGCGCGAGAGCGCTCTTCGGTGAGGTCGCCGATCGGCCGGGCGACATGCTTCCGGCATTCCTCGGCGCGCACCCAACCGGCAAGGCTCCGCGGGCGTGCTTCGAGTTCGGCGTCGCGCCGGACAAGCGCTTCCTGCGGTGGTGCGCCTGTCACCCAGAGCGCCTGGCGTGGCCACCCGGTTTGAGCTACAGCGAGCAGACCACGCGGTCGCGCCGGGCACTGCTCTATGACGAGCCGCCGGGCCGCGACGTCGCTCAAGACGAGGCGCTCCGCCACATCGACGCGAACCCGACCACCAAGTCCGGCTGGTGGCGATTCGAGGGCGTCTCGCAGATCGACTGCGTCATTCAGACCGAGAAGCTCGTGATCACCGTCGAGGGAAAGCGAACGGAGCCGCTGTCGGCGGCGACCGACTGGTACCCGCAGCGCTCCCAGCTCGTTCGCAATCTCGAAGCTGCCCGACAACTGGCCAAGGGGCGAGCGTGGGGCACCCTGCTGCTGAGCGAGCACCCCGTTCTCGATGGGCAGCCTGACGAGCTGGCGGCGATCCTTGACGCCGCCGCGCCGCAGCTAGAAGAAGCCGAACGGGCCGAACTGCAGCGGGCGTACCTCGGAAACGTGACCTGGGCCGACGCGTGCGACGCGGTCGGGATCGACTTCGACGCCCTGCCCGACACGACCGCGGGCCTGAAGCCAGCCGGGTCGTCTGCGGCCGAGCTGTGACTTGATGAGCCCAGTTGATGGGCAGCTGTTTAAGTGGACGGCGTCTGATCGTCTGATTCCGTTCGAGCCGACGAGCGCCGACGCCCTGGATGCGCGCGGGCACCTCCGCGCGCTGATGGAGACGCTGCAGGCGTCGCCCGGTCAGGTGCTGCATGGTGTGGTCAGCGGACCTGGAGTCGCTGGAACCGACTTGGACAACGCGCTGCTGTACAACGTCGGCGGCTCGCAAGCCGGCGCCACGCGTCACGGCGTCGCGCTGGAGCGCCACGCAGGAGGAGGGCCGGGCGTCCGCTACGGGTACCGCCTCACCGACGACCCGTCCGCGGGGGTCTCGACCGGCGAGCAGATCGTCCGCGTGCCCGAGGCCTCACTGCCGGGCCATCCGGCGAGTTGGCTGGACATCTGGGCGGCCGTCCGGCGCGCCGCACGGATCGAGGTCGTTCAGGAGGCGCCGGCCGATCGCGAGCTCGCGCTGCGCGTTACGGTCGGCGCGCCCTCGTTCAGGGGCTCGGCGAACGGCGAGTTCGTCAAACGCATCATCGACGGAATCACGACCGCGCTGCACGAGAGCTCCGCGCTCGTCTCGACCGACGCGGCCGAGCGCCTCGCGAGCAGGGCGAGACTCGACACCGCCAAGATCGCCGAATTGCTGCAGGCCGACGACAACGCGGTCCTCGGCGAGACCCCGGGACTCATTGTGGCGCGAGGCCCGGGCGTGCAGTGCCGGCCCCGCGACGACCGCATCAGCGTTCTGCGCATCGAGCTGGATCGCACCAGCACCCGCTGGTCACTCGACGCCACGCTCTCCGCCGTCGCAGCCGGATAAGCCGCCACCGCGACACGCAGTCGAGCAGCGCAGCACGAGTGCCTACACGCAGACTGAAGTCCACGCTCACGGCCACGTTCAGTTCGCTAGTTGCTCAGAGTCGCAGCCCTGCGAGGCGTGCGCCCCGCTTCTCGTCCGGAGCGACACCGACCGGACGCGGCCCTAGGGCACCTAGTTGGCGTCAAGGCAGCACTAGGACACGTAGGCCTTGCGCACCATGGCGGCCGTCCATCGGTTCGTACCGTGGGCCGGGGGAACACTCCTACTGTTCAACGTCGCGGCGATCTCGGTGAGGGACTTGCCTTTCACAAGCAGCGTGCGGATCTGCGTCCGCCACGAATAGTCCCGTTGGTTGCACCAGACGTGGGCCAAGCGAACGTTCTCGGGGCGAAGGTGCCCGCCGTCCTTCTTGAGGATCGGGTAGTGGTCGGGAGAGGGCGCCCAATTGGTGCGCGGCGTGGTGACCGGATCGAACGCGCCGCGCCCTTTGTGGTGGTAGCACTGCGGCATCTCGCACTTCAGGGCGAGGAGCTGGCCGCGCTCGGCCATCTGCACCAGAACGCCCCTCGCACCAAGCGCGTGGAGCTGGTCTGCGATCGAGCTATCCGCGCCGTCGCCGCCAGCCGCTGCTTTCGTCATCGAGCACCCTTCCACGTTGGACTCACCGTGGGGAGCGGAGCGACCCCGGGTCGCACCGTCGCTTCACGGCTGGATGCTGGTGACTCGCTTGCCCCCACGGAGAACGTCGGGAATCTCATCGGCCGCTGCGACGCTCGCCGTGAGATCTTGTGCGTCGGGGGAGACGCGTCGCCGATCACCGCAGGCCGGGCCGTGGTTGTTTCTCTCCATGCTGAGCAGAGAGCTGCCGGTCTTCGCGCAACGGAGCACCGCACCAACGCGCGTCGTCGCTCTAGGTCTGCAAACAAACTCGGATCAGCCGCGCGCCCGCGGGCGATCAGATGCTGGCCGCGGGCGGGTCTTCGGTGCCGTCCTCGTCGTCCGGCGGCTCGTCAGCGCGGGCTTGTTCCTCGATCTCCTCCTCGATGATGTCGGTGAGGGGGATGTCCTCGTCGTGCTCAGGCTCCGCCGCCGTAGTGGCCGACACGCCGTCCGGGAATGGCAGCTCGTACTTGTCGCACAGGAACTGCTGGCGATACAGCAGGTCCGCCCCGTCGGCGGTCCTGGACAGTGTCCACGCGTTAAGGGTCGCGCCGATGGCGATGCCGATGAACGGCAGCGCCATCCCGAGCGCGCGCTTTGTGAGCCGCTGGCCGAGCAGCTCAAAGACCCGACGGACGATCTTGGTGATCACGCTGTGATCGAGCTGCTTCCAGACCGCGTTGCGCACAATCAGCCCGGCCAACTTCTGCAGCTCGTTGTAGGCGCGGTTCTTTGCGGCCTGCGTGCTCGCGGTCGCATAGTTGAGCACGCCCAGCGCGCGCAGCCGCTCCTCTGGCCGGTTCACGTCATAGCCGTAGTAGGCGGCGATGTGAAAGACCTCCCGCGCGGATCCGAACAGGACCGCAGCGGTGTCTGCGGCTATGGCGCCGACGACCACGGCGGCGCCAGGCGCGGCTCCGGCGCCGGCTCCGGGGGCTGCGCCTATACCGCCTCCGCCCGCGCCTCCGGCCGCCCCTCCGGCGGTACCGCCGACCAGCGCGGCGATCTCGCCGCTGGTCACCGCGACGCCGGCGGCAGCGCCGGTCGCTGCTCCCGCCGCCATGTAGCCGATGCCGATGGAGGGCTTGGCCTTGTCGATGTCCCGCAGTGCGAGTTGCTGGATGTCGGTGATCAACGCGACGCGGTGCCCGTCGTCGCTGTAAGCCGAGATGATCCTCTTCTGCCAAAGCGAATTGGCGGCGAGCCTCGCCCCGACCTCACCAGCGGCCTTGAGCACCTCCTGCACCAAGTCTTCGGCCTGATCAAAGCCGGGAACCGATGACGCGCCGTCGTGGGCGCTGCGGCCAAGTTTGCCGGCACGCTCGCGCACGGGACCGGGCACCAGCCGCCGAGGCGACCGCGATAACTGTCGCTGTCGCTCGCGCTCCAGCGCATCCCAAGCCTTCTTGTCGTAGTCGTCCATTGGCCCCTCTCGTGATCGGCCCAGTACCAGGTGCGTTGCCCTGCTCGCCGAACGGTAAAGAAGTGTGAATGCGCTCGTGCCGAGCTCGGGGCTACTGGTCGGCGGTGCGCTGACCCGTATCAGCGGCCGTCTAGAATCGAGCGGCGGCTTCCATCGCCGCTGCGACAAGAACGTCCGCCGCTGGCGCTCGATCTCGGGCTCCGCGAACCGCGTGATGCCGCGCTCGTATCGGCGGTCCTGCTTCGTCGGAGACCGGCAGATCCGGGGTCGTCGCGGTGCCCGCTGTCCAAGCGAGGCGCTAACTGCCCTTTGTCGTCCGATGCGGTGGCGCGCCGGGATACTCCTCGCCGGGTGGGCGCCGCCGCATGAATTGACAGCGTGGGTCGACCGATCAGTGCCGGTCAGACAGAGGTCGCGGACGACGGGTCGTGGGACTGCATCAACGTGGTACTGGTCGGATGACACATGGCGGTGTCAGTGCAACGACTGGGCGGTGGCGATCCGTGACGCGTCCACCGAGGTCGGGCTGCCTGGACACATCGTTCACGTGGGCCACCTGTTGCTCGCGGCGGATTGAACGCTCGGCTCGTCGGGTGCTCGCTCGGGCGCGCTGAGGTCGCGCCCTGACCTCCGGGCCCGAGACCGTTCAATCGCCGACGAGCTGCAGGCGACGGTCGGCGGCGGCGATCGTGACGCGCTGTCCCCAGTCCACGCGCAGACGGTCGGCTTCCATCCCGTCGGCGAAGACAACGCCGTCCTCGCCGAGTTCGCAGGTGACCGTGATCGCGGCACCGGGGTCGACCAGGCCGGCCGTGAGACGAGTGCCGGTATGTGGGCCGTCCCAGGCTTCACGGACGAACCAGGCAAGCTGCGGGGCGACCGGTCCCGGGAGGTCAATAGGGTCGCGGCGGCCGTGGTTGATGCTCTGGGCCCAGCCGGTGGCGCCTGTGCCGGTCGCGGCGATCAGGCCGGAGGAGGATTGGTGTTCGCGCTGCCCGTTGATCGACAGCGTGTAGCGGGCCGACTGGTGGGTGCGGTGGCCGAAGAAGATCTCGTTCAGCGCGAGAACCTGTTGGCCGTCGTCCAGCGTGGCGGCCGCCATCGTCCGTTGTTGGACGGAGGCACGCCCAGCAACGACGTCGGCGCATAGATCGCCAATCGCGTCCGGTGACTGGGTGACGAGGACACCTGGGTTGCGGTCGGGTTCGGGATTCAGGCCGATCACGGGCTGGCCGTCGAGGTACTTCGCGACGTTGGCGACGAGCCCGTCTTGCCCCAGCACCACGATGATGTCGTCCTCGGCGAAGAGGAAGCGGTCGAGGTCGGCGCGCCCCAGCGTGGCAATCCGCCATTCACTGGGAAAGGCGCCGAGTACCCGCGTGCGCGTCTCCTGGTACCGCAAGTGGCGCTCCTCGACGTCGGCGAGGTCGATGTCGCGCTGCGCAAGGAAGAAACGTGCCTGCTCTCGCGTCCCGTGTCGTGCGAGCACGTCGGCGTAGTCAGTGGGCCGTTCGACCAGGACGCAGCGGGGGGCGAGTGTCATTTTTCGGTCCTGCCGATCCGCGCCAGGACGGGGGTGAGCATGTCCGGCGTGATCGTGAGGTGCTCGATCTGCCCGAGCTGGCCGGCGAGCTCGCGGAGCGCGAGTGCAAGGAGCACGTCAGCGGGTATCTCCGCGTCGATCCGCGCGCGCTCGGCGTCGATCTTCAGCTGTGCGCCCTGTACTTCGCTGATCGTTGCCGCCTGGCGCGTTGCGGCGAGCGCCCCGCGGTCGTCCGCGGCGCGAGCGTCGACCAGGGCGGCCACGGCTTCCTCCTCGGCGCGCCGACGGGTGTTCGCGCCCTCCTGCGCGACGAGGTCTTCCTCTCGCCGGGCGAGCTCGATGCGGTTCTGTAGCTCGTTCTCGGCGATCGCGCGCTCCTTCTCGACCGCCAGCGCACGCCGTTGGAACGTCGCCTCATCGGCCTGCTGCTGGATCGCCTCGCGGGTGGGCTGCTGCAGCGCCTTCTCCAGGTCCGCGGTGGGCGCGACCGCTGCGACGCGTACCGCGACGACCTCGATGCCCAGGTCGATGAGCGCCTGCTCCGCTGCAAGCCCGTCGGCGATCTGGGCACGGATGGGCGCGACCCCATCGGCCAGGACCTGGCGGACGTCGCGCTTGACGAGCTCGTCGATGGCGAACTGCTGGGCGAGCTGCATCACGAGGCCGGCCAGCTGTTCCAGCGGCGTCTGCCTCCAGGCGCCGGTGTCGAGGTCGATCGCGAAGTCGATGCGCCGGGCGACGCGCTGCGGATCGACCACGCGGTACGTGATGGCGCCCTGCACCGTCAGCTCCTGGAAGTCCGCGCTGCGCACGTGGAAGACGAACGGCTGCTCGCGGTCGTCGATCGGCACCTCCGCGATCGCCGCGTTGATGGCCCGAAACCAGAACGCCTCGCCTTGTCCCTCGCGCCGCAACTCGCCGCCTCGGTACGCGAGTACGTGGCTCGTCGGCTCAGCACGCAGGTGACGGATGAACGGGTAGGTCTTGATATCGGCCATCGCGGAATCCGGTCCTTTTGGTCGTTCTGCCTAAAAACAGCGTAAGAGGCGAGTGGCGAAGGGTCAAGAAGGTTTTGGGCAGTACGACTTTTTGGCGCGTGTGCGCTCGTCCTGCTCCCTACGATCGGGCACGTGTGGACAGCGCGGAACAGCGAGGGCTACGAGGCGCCCGCGGCGCTGGCGGTCGACACCGTTCTGCTCACCGCGCGTGCTGGTGACCTGCTCGTGCTGGCGACGCAAATCGACGACGGACACCGTGCCCTGCCGGGCGGCCTGGTCGGCGCCGGCGAATCACCGGAGGACACCGCCCGGCGCAAGCTCGCCGAGAAGACCGGCGTCACCGACGTCTATGTCGAGCAGCTTGCCGCGTTCGCCAACCCCGGCCGCGACCCGCGCGGCTGGATTCCCTCGATCGCCCACCTCGCACTGGTTCCGCCCGACACGAAACCTCGCGACCCGGACGCCGCGTGGATCACCGCGCGAGGCCGTCACCGCTGGGCGTTCGACCACCGCGACATCGTGCGCACCGCCCTGGACCGGGTCGAGGGCAAGCTCTGGTGGTCGAACGTCGCCGTGGGCATCCTTCCTGCCAGCTTCCCCCTCTCCAAGGCGCGCACCGTGTACGAGGCGATCGGGCACACGCACTACGACCCGGCCACGTTCGCACGCGACTTGAAGGCGACCGGGCTCATCGAGCCGACCGGCGAGACCAGCGCCCAAGGCCCCGGCCGACCTGCGGCGCTCTACCGCTTCACGTCCCGCGAGCCCAACTGGGGCGCCGGAAGACGCAAGCGCATCGCCACCTGACGACCGCCCAGTCCGGTCGGATCGCCCCCGGCACGTGTGGGTTCGCTGCTACTTCCGGCGGCACCGTCGCCGTCGGCAGTCCGCTCGGGTAGGCGAGCGAGCATGCCGCGGCCGCGTGTCAAGCCCACGGCCGCCCGATCGACAGGAGGCGGTCATGCGCCCTGCCCTGGTTGGCCGGGGTCCGGTTCCGCCGCCGCGCTGGCCGTCGTCACGCCACTATGCCGCGTCGCGCGTTACGTGATCGTGACGTTGGGCTCGCCGGGGCGATCTGCGCTGCCTTGCGGATCGAAGACGGCAACTTGGACCGGGACAGGTCCAGTCGGGTGACGACGCCGAGCTGACGAGCCGAGTCCGCGCCGTGCTGCTCGCCGCCCGCTGACTGGAGTGGAACCAGCCGGGTCAGGAGGCCTCAATGCCGGAGAGTCACCCGGCGGTGGCGTACGGCGTGCCGAGGAAGGCATCCGTCGCGGGGACCGTCCCCGGCGTCCGATCGACCGGGGCCTCCAGCAAGGGGGCGACAGCACTCGGACGCCTGCCCACACCGCACACCCCTGGCCGCCGACGCTTCATCCCGGGCGCTCTCGGCCCAAGCATGTCCGGACAGGGACCCGCCGCATGTGGTGTCGCAGACGGTGTCGGGCGAGCGTGCCGTCACCGACCCCGACGACTGCCTGCTGCATAAGCAATCACCTACACTGTCCGGCCATATGTGACCCTGCAGGAAATGATCGTTTTGCAGGGATAAACACTTCTCGGGGCAACGCCAAAGTGCAGAACCCAAGATAGGGCCAAAGTTGAGCCAGAAAGACCCTAGGGCGCCCCCTAGATCGCCATGCTTTGGGTGGTCAAACGGGCTACAGGCGTTGACGATGCTCCGGTGTCAAGAGGGTCTCTAGGAGCCCCACGTACTCAAGACGGTCAAGCCCTTCCCGATCGGGACTGTTGCCTAGTACGGCTGCAACGTTGGTGCCTTTGGTGAGCGGGAAGCTCTCCGGCTTGTACGCATGCGCGACGTGGTTCGTGACGGCCCCGCGATCGGCGAAGAGGAACGGGAACCGACGAAAGCGCCAGCGGATCAAGTACTCGTCCTGCGCGTCTCGCCCCATCACGGCGACAGCGAGTCGGCGAGCAGACGCGCGGGCGTACGGGTAAGGCGGCTTGTCAGCTACGAACAGCACCGTGAACTCCGCTTGGAGCGCGTGACGACCCCAGTAGGCGAAGAGGGCATACGCGTCGAACTTCCGCCTCATCTGACCAGGCCTCTGAGTGTTGGCGTACTCCACCAAGACGTAGCGTCGGCGTCCGTGGACGTCGAGGACCAGGGTCATGTCAGGTCTGATCCACGGGAGTTCGCCGCTCACCCGCGTCCCGCCGTTCGGCGGAATGAGCCCGAGTTCGCGAACGAGGTAGAACCCTGTCGAGTTGAGGTGGCGGTCCATGTCGTTGCAGTCGGCCATCGCCATCGTCTTGCCGTTGATCCGGACCTTCGGGGCGAGGAGAGCCTCCGCCCAGATGGACACGACCGTGACGTCATCCACTCGCTTGAGCTCGTGAGCTAGGTCGAGCGCCAAGGACGTGGCCTTGATGCGGTGACGACTGTGCTCGTCCGGCGTCGGGCTGGGTGCGAAGCCGTTGCGCGTCTCGGGCGGCCGCACGCCTGGGCCAAGCAGGTCCGAGCCCAAGCTGGGCGATCGGGACTCCAGCGATAGCGCCTCGCGACAGCCCCTCTTCGTGATCGACCAGACGGAGGGCCAGCGCCCGCCGTCGAGTGACCGCTGGTGATGCTGCGTGGCAAGCTTGCGCTCCTCGAGATCCCTCAGGTGCGGGCCGAGATCCTTGCGGCCGAGCCATAGCCGCAGCTGAACCGTGTTGGCGGCCCCCAGGCCGAGAAGCAGCAAAAGGATCCGGCACTGCACGTTGTTGATCTCGCCGCGTCGCCTCGGGCGGCGCTTGGCCTTGGCGTGCGTCGGCAGGTGCTTGTCGGTCGACACTTTGCGTCCTCCGTCGTTCGGGCAGGGCGACGAATCGTCCTGAGAGACCCGGTCACGCGGCTCGGTCTCACGGTCGAGCAAGGCGTGGTGACGGCCGTCTCCGGGGTCGTGAGGGATCCATTGCTCAGCCACACGCGACTGTCCGGCCAACTGGTCTCGACTGCGAGCACGGGTGGACCGCCCGTCGACGGCCTCGCTACTCGACGGCTCCGTCCTGCGTCATGCCGTTGCGTAGTCGGTCAGGAAGAAGGACAGCGCGACGAGACGGCTGCGCAGAGCATCATCGGCTTCGGTCTCGCTCATGGAGCCAGCGACATACGCGAGGTTGGCCAGAGCCGAATGCCGTTGGACGGGATCGACTTCGGCGAGTGCCTGAGCGAGCTCGGTCTCGACGCGAACCATTCGAGTGATCGGCCGGTCGTCGTAGACGACGAGTCTTCGACCTGCGCCCTGGATCGTCAGTGCCCACCGCCGCGGGCAGCGCCACGTCAATAGGCCGCCGGCGTTGACGTTGACGGTCAGCGCGTGGACGTGCCGGCCATCGTCGACCTCAACCACGACATCGGTGCCGATCGTGAGGATCTGATCCTCGGGCACCGTCGCTGAGATGAGTGTTCCACGCAGCCAGTCGTCAGCGGGGGCAGCGCCCACCTGGATGCGGACGGGGCGGTCGACGAACTCCTGGAGGGCCGCAATAAGAGCGCGGGCGTCGAGACCGGGGCCCCCGAACCGGCTCGTGAGCGGCCTCTCGGTCACCGCGGTTCGTCTTTTCGCGGTCGGCTCCGGTAGGCAGCTGCGATCTCGAGCTGCCGCCGTTTCTGCGGGAGGGAGTCGGCAAACGCCGCGAGCAGAACCGAGGCTGCCTGCTGCGCGCTGCGGTGAGAGAGCATCACTGCCCAGAGCTCGGACCCGGCGTCGTGGCGGTAGGACGGGACGGGGCGACCCAGGATCGGAGACCAATACGCCGCGCACTGAGCCATCAGCCGCCTTGTCCCGATCCACTTGATGTACGGCGACGCTTGTCTGTCCGCGCGCTTGCCCTTCGTGCTTCCGTCGCCATCGAGCAGCCCCAGCCAGCAGGCCGCGCTATCTGCGAGCTCGGGGGAGAGCTCAAGTGTGAGCGACTTCTGCGGCGTGATCCCGAGCGTGGCGAGATCGGTCGCCATGCGCTTAGAGAAAGTGACCGCCGCTGCGGAACATGTGCTCGGCCTGCGATGCAGTGGGCGATCGGGGCTCCCGAGGAACCCTAGATACGCCATCAAGTGGTCCTCGTTGCGCTCGTTCTGGACGAGTGTGATTCGGCTCTCGTGCACATTGCCATCGGCCGCGAGGAAGCCGGCCCAGTAGTCGCGGGCGGGGGATGGGTACGCAAACGCGTCTTGATTGAGCGGGTGCTTCCGGGCTTGGTCTGCAGGGTCGGCCGACACGACGCCCGCTCGGGCCAGGTGACGGCGTACGGTCCCCTCGCTGCGTCCGAGGGACTGGGCAATCACGGCGCGGGAGTGACCGGAGCGAGCCATAGCGATCATCCAGTCTCGCTCACCGGTACTGACGTGGGGTTGGGCAAAGTCCACGCGGCCGTCAGCTCGGCCGCCGCGTCCATGTGCTGGGCCGACCGGCATCCCGGCGCGCCTGACGTAGCGGGTCACGGTCTTTGGGTTGCGGCCTGTTCTGCGGGCCGTCTCCCGGAGGCTCGCGCACTCGCCATAGATCCGGAGGATCTCCGCGATCTCGGCTTCCGGGAGGCTGTTCCCGCCGCTGGTCGCCTCGGCCACCGCGCGCTGTGCGCGGCTTGGCGCCGTGCGCGACGAGGGTGTGTCTTGTTCCATGTCATCGTCCGTCATCCGTGAGCTCATGACAACAGAAAGATAATCACCAATAATGATGTATGTCAATCGCGGCGGGACGCTCCGCCCACCACGTGACTGACCTATCCCGCCGGCGCGTCTGGCGAACCGCGGCGCGCTTCAGGCGCCTGCAGGTCGCCGCCAGGGCGGCGCAGCTCGACCCGACCGAGTGGAGCGTCCTGGCGTACCTGTCGTGCCAGGATGAGGTGACGGTGTCGGCATTGAGCGCTGATCTGGCCGTCCAGACCGGCAGCCTCGCAAACGCGCTCAGCCGTTTGTCCTCGCGAGAACTCATCGAGCCCATTGCTGCTGACAGCGATCGCCGCCGACGCGCGTATCGGCTCACCGAGAAGGGAGAGAATCTGCTGGACGAGCTCACGCCTGCGTTCGAGAACGCGCTCGACGATCCGTCGCAGTCGACGAGCTGAAGGGTGTCGCGATCGGTCACCGCTGGTCGAGCGCCGTGACCGTGAGGCTCAGTAAGACTCCTGTGTGCAGCGCGGCACCACCACATCGCCCACTGGGAACACATCGGCACTTGCCCGAAGCAATCGCCTGGCTCGGTTCGAGTTCCAGATCGCAACCGTCACCGATGGCACGATCGCTTGGGGGCGGTCGACGGGCGGGCGTGCTCCTGCTGCTGCGTCGGACTCGAGCGGCGTGGCGCACGATCAGCCGTGCCCCCGAGGCTGCGGAGGCGCGCAGCGCGCCGACCGGAAACTGGGCAACCCGCTGGCACTCCGGCCCGGCCAGGAATGGGCCTCGGCCGAGCAGCTTGCACGCCGCTTTGACATGTCGCTGAAGTGGATCCACAAGCACCGCGCACACCTCGGCGGCCGCCGAATCTCGCCGGACGCTGCGAACTCGAAGTGGAAGTTCCACGTCCCGACCGCAGACGCGTGGATGAGCGCCGGCATGGTTGAACCGAAGCGACCCGCCCAACGCCGGGCGCGCGCCGTCGCTGAGCCGACGGCCGCCGGTGGCTCGCGTCGTGACTTCCGGCGATAGCGGCTTCTGCCGTGGGTCCGGGGTGACCCGACGGGCGGCTCGTGCCTGTTGCCTATCGCCGTGCTCAGTTTGCGACAGCCCGGCGCCTAGATCGGTTTGGGGGCTCCCATGGGTCGAGCTCGAATGATCGACTGTCATCCGCGCGCCATGGTCAACGAGTGGACGAGCAAACGCGGCGAACGGAACGTGGACCAGCCCATGCAGGTTGGCCTTGCCAACGGCCCGCCGGTCCGGTCGACTGCTCATGAATGACTGACATGGTGACCGCAGCCCAACTCGCCGACGAGCTCGGCGTCACGTCGAACCGCCTGCAGAAGTGGCTGCGAGCCCGCAAGGCCGACGGACACCCGCTGCTCGCCGCCAAGTCGCAGTTCGGCGCGTGGCTGTTCCCGCGTGAAGCCGCGAATCAACTGGCCGAGGAGTTCGAGGCCGCGGACGCCAACGGGCACGTCAGTGACTCCGCGGTGCAGCGGCGCGCCGAGGAGGTTATTCGGGCTCTGTTGTCGGACCGACTCGGCATACCGCTCGTTCCGCGCACGATCCAGCTGAAGGCCGGTGCGCCGGTCCAGGTCGACGCAGCGTCGCCAGACGGCACCGTCCTGGCGGAGATCTTCGCCCGCCAGGGAGCGCTGAAGGGCGGCCAGCAGAAGAAGGTTGCGATCGACACCCTGAAGCTCATCACCGTTCGGCATGAGCAACCGGAGGTGAAGCTCATGCTCTGCTTCGCCGATCAGGATGCGGCCGCGTACGCCACAGGGGGAGGCTGGGTCGCGCAGGCTCTGCGGACCTGGGAGGTCGGCGTCGAGGTCGTCGACATCCCCGACGATCTCCGCACTGAGATTCTCGCCGCGCAGCTGGGCCAGACGATGGTCAACCCGACGCCCTGAGCGCACCCTGGGCCTCCCCGGCAGCGCCACCGGTGATCAGCGGCTACCGGTCACGCTCGCTCGACCCACGTTGCCACTCGCGGATCGAGCACCCGCGGAACCTTCTGCTGATAGATCTCCAACAGCATCCGCGCATCCCTGTGCCCCGCCTGATGCTGGGCGAAGTTGATCGGGTGCCCGGCCCAGTACAGGTACGTCAGGTACGTGCGCCGGAAGGTGTGCGGTGTGATCCGCTCAGGAAGCGGGTCCTGCCCGCGCTGCGCGAGCAGCTCGTTCGCGCGCGCGGCGACAGGCCCGAGCAGCCGGCGCACCGCGTGGCGGTCGCGGCGACCACCGGAGCCGCTCGGGAAGAGCAGGCCGCTGGCCGCGCCGATCTCCCGGCGACGGGTCTCCAGGATCTTCCGAGGGAGCGGATGCAGCTCGATCACGCGGCGCCCGGCAGCCGTCTTGGCGTCGGCGACGCGCAATCCCTCCGAGCGCAGATCGGCCAGCGTGAACGCACAGAGCTCACTGTTGCGCGGGCCGGCGAGCCCGAGGCACGCGATCAGGTCGTAGCGCCCGGTCGGCAGGCCGTCCGTCTCGGCGACCGGCCGCCGCGAGTCGAGGTCCCGCGCGGCGTCGAGCAGCGCCTGGAGCGCATCCGGCATCAGCCACGTGCGGTCGGGCTCTTCGCGTGGCGGACGCCGGCGCGCGGTGGGGTCGCGGATCACGAGGTCGTGGTCGTCCTCGGCGAGCCGGATCGCATCGCGCAGGCGGTTCAGGCAGCGGTTGATCTCGTTGCTGGACAGGCCGCGCGTGCTGATCGAGAACCGGCCGGTGGCCTGCGGGTCCGAGGCACGGCGGCCACCGCCGCGCTGTCCGTAGCGCATGAGCATCCGCCACTCGTGAACGTCGAGTTGCTCTCGCAGCGCGTCGGGGTCTCGCAGGGTTGCGTCGTCGAGTTCGGCCAGCGTGTCGGGGAGGTCGCACAGGATCTCGCGCTCGGCGCGCTTGACCTCGATGAACTCCGCGACCAGCGGGCCCGTCAGCTCGTCGACCGTGCGCAGGCGATCACCGTCGTAGGCGAAGAACGGCCCGACGTGTGCCTCGATCGGGAAGAGGTACGCATCGCGGGTGCGGCGGTTGTCGTACCGCGCGCAGATCATGCGGTGGTAGTCGCTGAGGATGTCTGCGACCACAAGGGCGGTCGGCTCTTGCGCCTGTGGCTGCAGACCTCCCGCATGGTCCCACCAGGCCTGCCCGAGTTGGGCCATCGGCAGCAGCCGGGTCTTCAGTAGCGCTTCCACCTCCGAGCGCCGGACATCGGGGGCATGCCCGATGAGGACCTGGCGATCGCGGATGCGCACGTAGTACGCCAGGTGGCCGTCGGCCGAGGGCCGCTCGCGGATGCTGCCGGTCAGCGGGCGCGGCATGCTCGCCACCCCGGCGCTCGGCCGCAAAAGAGGAATGATTGAGGAAAAGCTCCGTACACCGGTTACCGGTTGTACGGATTTGCAGGGACTATGGGAAGGGTGCCACCCGCGTGTGAAGCGAGCGCTCTCCCACTGAGCTACGCGCCCTCGAGCCTGAGCATAGCCACCCGCGCCCGTTCCGCGGCGGCCGAACCCCACGTCGACAACGTCCGCCACATCCGGTCACCACCCCGGTTCTCCTCGTGTCACCCCGACGAACCACAGGAGACCGACATGTCACGCACCATCACCACCGTCGCCGTCCTCGCGGCCGCCGCCCTCGCCGTCCCCGCCGCCAGTGCTGCGCCGCCCGTGGTCGGCGGCGCGGCGCCGCTCATCGCGAAGAGCGCGCCGACCGGCCTGCCCGATCCGAACGACGCGCAGTTCCGCGTGCCCGCCGGCATGGTCGAGCACCGCGTCTGGACCCGCACCGTCACCGGTCGCAACGCGGTGCCCGCGAACGAGCGCCACGAGCTGTGGCTCAGCGCCACGCGGTCGCGGGTCGTCGTGACCGACGCGAAGACGAAGGCGCTGCTCCGTGAGGTCACGACCTCGCCGACGGAGACGCGCGTCTATGACGCCGAGACGGGCAAGCTGCGCGTGACGCGTCACAGCGCCGAGCGGCCGCCCCACCAGTCCGCGACCTACGAGCAGGCGCTGCACCGCGCGTACGTCACGGGCGGGTTCATGGAGATCACCGGTGAACGGACGGTGGCGGGCCGGCGCCACCTCGTGCTCGTCTCCGTGCCGGGGAAGTGGCGCAGCGACGAGCCGGACTCAAGGACGACCGCCGTGGTCGACGCCGAGACGTTCGCGCCGCACCAGCTCACGTCATCCGTCCCTGACCTGTTCACCCAGCAGGTGACCCACCGCGTCGTCGAGCGGCTGTCGACAGGCAAGGCCGTCAACGCCAAGCTGAAGATGCGCAAGCACCGCCGATGACCCGCGACCGGCACGGCGCGAAACTTCGGACAGCAAGTCCGCAACGCCCGCGCGCCGTGCCGGTTTGCAGCTCTGCCGGATCCGCCGCACACCCAAAGGACCCACCGCATGTTCCGCTCCCATCTCCGCACCGCCGTCGTCGCCGCCGTGGTCACCGCGCTCGTGACCGCCGGTGGCGCTTACGCCGTCGATGTCGTGCTGAACCCCGGTGCGAGCGCGGTGGTCGTCGAGAAGCCCGTCACGATCAAGGCGGGCGAGCGCAACCCGGTCGACTTCCCGGGGCTGCGCGGCGACCAGGCGGGCGAGCCGCTGCCGAAGGGCTACGTCGCGGTCGGCTACAGGGTCAGCGTCACCCAGGGCCGCGAGTTTCTCTACCCGAGCTTCACGGTGTCGTGTCCGCGCGGACGCCGGCTTGTGACGTTCGCCGGGGAGGGCCCGGTGACGATGCAGCTCGTCGGCCCGAACCCGTTCACCCGGCGGACTGGCGTTGGGTACCGCGGCAAGCGCAGCTGGGCGATCATCGTCAGGTACAACGACAACGAGATCCGCAGCGGTCAGACGATCTCGGCGACGATCTATGCCCTCTGCCGCTGACCTGCGGCGCGCCGCCGGCGCGGTCGCCCTCGCCGCGGTGCTCGCCGTCGGCGGCGCCCCCGCGCCCGATGCCGGTGCAGCCACCCGCGCGCGCGTGTGCGTGACGTCCACCGTGGTCCTCGACAGCCCCGGCGGGTTCACCGTCGGGTACCTGTTCCGCGGTGACCGCGTGACGATCTCGCGCCGGTCGAAGAACCGCAAATGGGCACGCGTCAGCACGCCGACCGACCTGCGCGGCTGGGTCCGCGCCAAGAACCTCTGCCGCCGATGAACGTCCTGACCTCCTCCACCACCGATGCGCAGCTGGTCGCCGCCTACCGGGCCGGGGACACGCGGGCGTTCGACGCGATCCACGACCGGTACCAGGCCCGGCTCGAGCGGTTCGCGCGGCGCATGCTCCAGGCGAACCCCGCGGTCGTCGAGGACGTCGTGCAGGAGTCGATGCTGCGTGCCAGCCGGGCGCTGCTGCGCGACGACCGCCATATCGAGCTCAAGCCGTGGCTGTACCGGCTGACGCGCAACTGCGCCCTCGACGAGATCAGCCGCGTGCGCACCGACTCGTTCGCGCTGGACGACGACACGGGCCTCGAGCTGGTGGGTCCCGTTGCCCTGCAGCCTGAGGACGCGAGCGAGCAGCGGACCTCGGTGCGTGAGACCCTGGCCGACCTCGCGGCGCTGCCGGAGTCCCAGCGCCACGCGCTCGTGCGGCGCGAGGTCGACGGGCTCAGCCACGAGCAGATCGCCGGCGAGCTGGGCATCACGCCACAGGCCACCCGCAGCCTCGTCTTCCGTGCGCGTACGAGCCTCATGCAGGAACGCGAGGCGCGGACCGTCGACTGCGAGGGCGTGCGCGTCGACCTGCTGCGCGCGCATGACGAACGCCGACGCGCGTCAGCGGCGTCGCTGCGCCACGTCGCCCACTGCGGCGCCTGCCGGGCGTTCCGCCGGGACCTCAAGCGCATGCGCCACGCCGCCGCGATCATGATTCCCGGCCCGCTGCTCGTCCTGGGTCTGGGCTCGATCAAGATCGGCGGAACGGTCGTTGCCGGCAAGAAGGCCGCGGCGGTCGCCGGGATCGCGGCCGTGGGCGTCGCGGGGCTGGGCACGCAGGTCTTCGGACCGGGCGATCCCTCGCCCGTCCCGGTGCAGAGCAAGGCCGTCCCGCAGGGGCAGCTCGCGCAGGGACAGCCGATCCCGGCCGGGACCGCGGTCGTGCGGCAGGTGCTCGAACTGCAGGCCGGAGCGCTGCAGCGCCGCGAGCTGACGATGACCTGCCCGCCCGGGACGCGCGTCGCCGACCTGCTGCCGCCGGCCGGGGCGAAGCTCGCGGTGACGTACGCGGCGCCGACGGTCGTCGGCGCGACCCGAGCCGCGCGGGTGCGGTTCGCTCCAGCCGATCTTCCGGCGCCGGCGCGCGTGACGCTCACCATGCTGTGCAAGCGCCCGGCGGCTTCGGGGTCCATCGTGGCCGCCGACCAGCGCGCCGCGGCCCGGCCGACACACCGCGTCATCGCCGACGACGCCCTGCTGCGCGACGCGCCCCGCGGCGATGCCGCCAGCGGCAGCGTCCGTCGCGGCCAGCCCGTCGCCGTCCGCGCGCGAGACGGCGCGTGGAGCCGCGTCGTCACTGACACGGGCGAGCGCGGCTGGATCGCGTCACGCGACCTCGCGCCGCTGCCATGACCAGGAAACACCGGGGTCAATCCACGGGACCTCCCCTGGTGCGCGCGCACCCGCGCGCGACGAGACTGCCGATCACCACCCCAACCAGGAGCTCACCCATGTCCGCCATCCGCCGCACCCTCGTCCCCGCCGCCGCGCTGCTCGCCGTCCTCCCGGCTCCAGCCGCGCTTGCGGCCCCGCACTGGTCCTCGCCCAGACAGGTCGTGCCCAAGCCGCCGGAGGCAGAACGAACCGTCGGCGCCCCGCAGGCGCTGATCGCGGCGGACGGGTCGCTGCGCGGCTTCGGCTCGGACGGCGCGTACCCGATCACGCTCAGCGGCACCGTCGCGGGCGGCCTGACCTCGACCCGGCTCAGCACGACCTCGACGGGGACCGCGCGCGGTGCCATCGGGCCGGACGGCACGCTCGCGGCGACGTGGTCGGACACGGCGCGTGCGTTCGCGGTCACCGCTCCCGGCGGCGGGGCGTTCGGTGGTCCGTTCGCGCTTCCCGGCGCGCGCGTGGGGAGTGCTGACGCCGCGGTCGGCAGCGACGGTGTGACCACCGTCATCTGGCGGTCCCGTGAAGCGGACGGCAACTACCAGGCGCTCGTCGCGCAGGCGCCGCCCGGCGGGGCGCTCGGCGCGCCGCAGGTCCTCGACGCCGGCACGAGCCCGGTGTCGTCCGTCGACGCGGCGGCCGGCCCCAACGGCGCGGTGGGCGTCGCGTACACCCGCCAGGCCGGCGGCTACCGGGTCAAGACGTCGCTGAAGCCCGCCGGCGCCGCGGCATTCGAGACGCCCCAGACGGTCTCCGATGGCGGCCAGACCGACATGCGCCCCGAGCTGGCGTTCAACGCCGACGGCACCGCGGTCGTCGCGTGGGCGAACCCGCAGGGTGCCAAGGCGGCCTTCCGCCGGCCCGGGCAGACGGCGTTCGAGGCGCCGGCCGCCGTCGGTGGCGCGGGGTACAACCTCGCGCTCGCCCCGACGCCACAGGGTGGCGCCGCGCTGGCGTACGTCGGTGACGGGTCGGTCCACGCCGCGGTGCAGGCGCCCGGTGGCGGCTTCTCGGCGGCTGCCGCGATCGCGCCCGCGCCCGGGCAGATCCCGCCCGCGCCGTCTGTCGCGACCGACGCGGCGGGGACGACGATGGTCGCCTACGCCGACGCGCCGAGCGGTGAGGTCCGCGTCGTGACCCTCGGGGGCGGCACGACGCAGATCGGCTACGGAGCCGCCGGGGTGCTCACGCCGGTGAGCCTCGCGTCGGCCGGGGTCAACCGCGCGGTGGCGCTCTGGCGCGACGGCGACGGCGGGCTGTCGGCGGCGACGTTCGGCGAGGACGCGCCCGTGAACACCGGCCTCGGGCCGAAGCCGGCCGGGCCTGACCGCGCGGCGCCGAAGGTCAAGCTGCGCGGCGGAACGACGCTCCGGGCGACGTCGCGCACGACGACCGTGAAGCTCACGCTGACGCTCTCCGAGCGGGCCGCGATCGGGGTCATGGGCGACTTGCGGACCACGCGCGCGGGCAGGAAGCGCGTCGCGCCGCTGCCGACGATCGACGTCCGGACGGCGAAGCTGCGCAGCGCCGGTCGGCAGACCATCACGCTGAAGCTGGGGCGCACGGCCACGGCGGACCTGCGCCGGGCACTGCGAGCCAGGCGCGGCGGTCAGCTGTTCCTGCGCGTGAGCGCCCGAGACGCGGCGAACAACACCAGCGAGACGCGGATCCGGCTGACGATCAAGGCCAAGCCGAAAAAGCGCTCGCGCTGACCTCCCCAGTCGGTCTGGACGAATAGGCAGCCTGCCGTATCCCCCATTTCGTGAAGAAGTGCGTGCAGGCTGCCGATACACCGCGTATCACTATGTCTCTGTCCAAGTGCTCAGTCATGTGGGGTGGCGTCTGCCACTCCGTCGCATACGAGGACGCCCGCACGCTCGTTCGGGCCGGTATGGCCGAACCCTCCCGCCGCCAGGCGGGGAGCTTCGACGGCCTCGTGTTCGCGACCTCGGAGTACCGCACGCCAGGCGAAGCCCTGGCGATCATCGCCCGCTCATCGGGCGGTCGTCTCGCCCTGTCAGCCGCGGCCGGTCGGCCGAAGTCGTTCCTGCCCACTGCCGCGCGAAAGCCTCAGGCGCGAACGAGCTCGCGGCGGCGCAGCGCCCGAGCGGGCTGAGTCGTCAGCCGGTCCGTGGCGGCGCGGGCGTCGCGTCGCCGCGGCACGGCGCCGGCTGGGGGATGCGCACGCCGCTGTGGCCGGTCGCGCCTTCAGCCGGGACGGGCAGGGTGCGACACCAGGCAAACGCGCCCGTCGCGGGCTGGACCACGAGCGAGAACGGGTAGCCGACCGTGCGCTGCGGGCCGGCGGCCACGTCGGCGAGCCGGGTGACGGCCGCCACGCAGCTGTAGCGCCGCAGATCCGACCGCGCGCTGCCCGCGGCAGGGGAGCAGCTCACCTCGGCCGGACGCTGCCCGAGCTCGCCCGCGGCGTGGCGGGCCTGGGCGTCGGCGAGGATCGCGGCGCGGGCGTCGGCGAGGGCCCCGCCACCGCCGGCCGCGGTGCCGAACCCGGCGCGCTGCAGCCGGATGGTCTCGGCCCGCCGCGCCGCGTCCTGGGCCGCCTCGGTCGCGGCGACCTGCGCGGCGCGCTCGTCCTTCGCGCCGTCGATGCGCGGCACGGTGAGCACGAGGACGATGCCGACGGCGACGGCCCCGACCGCGGCCCAGACGGCCAGGCGCCGGCGCGACGGGGGCGCGGGAATCTCGACGCCGCGCGGCGGGGTCCAGACGTGCAACCAGGCTCCGAGGACCTCCCAGCGCGACGCGCGGGGCAGCGTGGTCGGGCTCATGACGGAAGTGTCCTCCCGTCTCGGCCCGGGTGCAACCGCTAGGCCGCGCGCACGGCTCCGAGCGGGAGGACGGCCGCGAGCGCCTCGGCCAGTTCGCTCAGCGGCTCGGGGGCGATCTCGCCGAAGCGCAGGCGACGGCGCCGCGTGCGCGCGCGGACCTGCAGTTCGCCGCGCCGGCGCACGCGCCCGACGCGGGTGACGACCTCCTCGACCTCGGCCAGGCGCAGCGTGCGCACCCGGTCGGCGATCGCGTCGTCGCGCAGCCAGACCAGGCGCTTGTCGGTCACCGCGAGTCGCACCTCGTGGCTGTCGCCGCTCGCCGCCCACGCCACCGCCAGGACGCGCTCGCGTTCGTCCAGCGCCGCGATCAGTTCGATCCCGAGCGCGGCGCGGACGTCGTCGCCCAGCCACCACCCGGGTGCCCGGAGCTTCGGCCGGGAGGCCACCGGCCCGCGCCGGCGACGTTCCCTGCGGGCGGCCGCGTAGGCCTCGTTCAGCCGCTGCATCTGCGTCGCGGCGTCCGCTCCGGCGTGGTCGGGATGGTGGCGCTTGGCGAGCTCGCGGTACGCGCGCGCGAGCTCCTCGTCGGTCGCGTCCGGCGTCACCCCGAGGACAGCGTGCGGATCCACGCACGACATTGTGCCCGACGGCCGCGCATCGCCCGTTCGTCCAGGCCGCGGTTGGCACGCGTCAGTCTGGGGCGTGAAGCCTTGCCGCTGACCGCTGCACCCTGCTTGACGAACGATGAGCGTCGCGCCAGCATCTGAGACGGACCCCGTCACGGAGGACCTCCGCGTGAGCAGGTCAGGAGCGGTGCGCCGTTTCGCCGGTGCGTACCGGCTGATCGTCCCGATCGGCCTGGTCCTCCTCGTGCTCAACGCCGTGGTGGGGCCGGCGTCGGGGGCCGCCGGGGTCGGGTTCGACGTGCTGTTCCTCGCGATCCTGGGGGCGGCCGCGGTCGCCACCGGGCTGCGCGCACGAGAGGGCCCATCACCGGTCGCGTGGGGTCTCGCCACCGTCGGGCTGACCCTGTGGGCGGCGGCGGAGTTCGTCTATCGGGTCGCTGAGACCGACCCCACCGCGTACTACCCGGCGGCGACGCAGCTGCTCCTCGCCGGGGCGTTCGCGTTCGCGTACGGGACGCTCGTGCTGCTCGCCCGGGAGCGCATTCAGCGCTTCGACCCGGTGCTGGCGCTCGACGGCGCGCTCGCGGGCCTGACCGCCGCGGCGGTCGTCGCCGTCTGGCTGCTCCCCGACGGGGCCGACGGCGCGCAGCCCGGCGTCGCGCCGCTGCTCGCGGCGCTGGGTGGGCTGTGGTTCGTCATCTGCGTCCTCGGGCTGACCGGGTGGCGTCCGGGGTGGGCCTGGGGGTTCATCACGCTCGGCATCGCGTTGAACGTCGTGGGCGACGCGATCATGGTCCAGCTGCTCGACGCCGGGGAGTGGCAGCGCGGTGGGCTCGCCGACCCGTTCATCGTCTCCGGAGCGGCGCTCCTCGGCTTGGCGGCCCTGTTGCCGCTGCGGCCCGCGGAGCGGCTCGCCGTCGGCCCTCGACGCCTGCCGATCCCGCTCGGGTGTGGCGGCGTCGCGCTCGTGCTGCTGGTCATCGCCGCCCTCGGCGACCTGGGACTCGCGGCGACGCTGCTGGCAGCGGCGGCACTGACGGTGACGCTCGTGCGCATGACGGTCGCGCTGGAGCTGCTGGAGCGGACCCGTTCGGAAGCCCGGACCGACCCGCTGACGAAGCTCGGCAACCGGCGCCGGCTGCTCGACGACCTCGAGGTCCGGCTGGCCGACCCCACGGCGATCCAGCCGTTCACCCTGGCGCTCTTCGACCTCGACGGCTTCAAGGCGTACAACGATCGCTTCGGCCACCTCGGCGGCGATGCGCTGCTGGAGCGCCTCGCCGGCCGCCTTGCCGATGCGGTGCAGCCGGGGCGCGCGTTCCGCATGGGCGGCGACGAGTTCTGTGCCGTCATCGACGGCGACAAGGAGGCCGCGCACGCCGTCCTCACACGGGCGCGCGCGGCACTGATCGAACGCGGCGACGGCTTCCTCATCACCGCATCGTGCGGCACGGTGTCCAGCCCGGAGGAGGCGCGGACGCCGACGATGGCGCTGCAGCTCGCCGACACGCGCATGTACGCGGACAAGGAGACCGCGGACCGCGCGCCCGCGCCTGCGGTGCCGGGCGTGACGTTCCGCCGCCGGCCGGCTGTGGCCGACCCCTTGCGCGACGTGGGTCCGATCGCCGCGGATGTCGCGCGGCGCCTGGGGCTCGAGGACGACGACATCCGCCGCATCGCGCGGGCCGCGGAGCTGCGTGACATCGGCAAGATCGCGGTGCCGGAGGAGATCCTCCACAAACCCGGGACGCTCGACGACGACGAGCTGCGCATCGTGCGCCAGCACACGGTCATCGGGGAGCGGATCCTGCGGGTGGCGCCCGCGCTGTCCGACCTGGCGCCGCTCGTGCGCGCCAGCCACGAGTGGTTCGACGGCGACGGCTACCCGGACGGGCTGCGCGGCGAGGAGATCCCGCTCGGCGGCCGGATCGTCGCGGTCTGCGACGCCTACCACGCGATGGTGCACCGCGCCGCGCACCACGAGGCTCGCTCCCCGCTGGACGCGCTGCGCGAGCTGCGGGCAGGCGCCGGAACCCAGTTCGACCCGCGGGTCGTCGCGGCGTTCGGCGTGGCGCTGCGCGAGCGGATGAACGTCGAAGCCGCCCTCGCAGGCCGCACCGCACGCCCCGCCGAGTAGTCTTCCCCGCGGACCGTGCTAGGCGGGGAGGTAGCGGTGCCCTGTATTCGCAATCCGCTCTAGCGAGGCTGAATTCCCCATCGAGGGACCCGGCCTCGGGGTCAGCCCGTCGGCATGACGTTGATGGCTGCAGGGTCCCGCGCGGTGTCGGCCCGTGAACCAGGTCAGGTCCGGAAGGAAGCAGCCTTAAGCGGTCACCGGCAGGCGCAGCGGGTCCCCTGCACCGGAGTCACTGTTGGCGCAAGCGCCCGGGACTGGTGTTTCGACATGAGGTGCACGGTCCACTTTTTCCTCAGTCGTCGTTGCGCAACTCGCGCTCGACGCCGCGCACCCGCAAGCGGCTGGAGAGGTCGACCTCGTAGCGGTACGCGCCGCGCAGGATCGTGACCTCGTAGCGGTCGTCGTCGGCGCGGTCCTCGATGACGCGGGTGCAGCGGCCGCCGCCCACGTGGCGGCGGGCCACGCGGCATGCGCGCAGGCCGGCGCCGGACGTGCGGTCGATGCGCCGCTCGGTGGCGTCGTCCCGGCTGTCGGCGACGGCGGTTGCGGCGGTGGTTCCGGCCCCGGGCAGGGCGACGGCGAGGGCGGCGGTCGCGAGGATGGTGCGGGTGGACACGGTCATCGTGATGCTCCTTGGTGAGTGGTCAGGACGAGGGGACGGGCGCGCGGCGAGGGGCGGGCGCGGGTCGCGGGCGCATCCGTAGGACGAGCAGCGGCACGATCACGGCCGAGCTCACGGCGACGAACGCGAGCATCCAGGTGCTCTGTCCGTCGGTGCCTGCGCCGATGGTGTGGATCACGCCGAGGACCCAGACCAGCAGGGTCGCGCGGTGCAGGCTGCGCCAGCGCTTGGTGCCGATGCGCCTGCGGAAGTAGAACGACAGGCCCAGCAGCACGGCCAGCCAGCCGGCGATGATGCCCAGGCCGGTGAAGACCGGCCGGTAGTCCATGACGAACGGGACGACGACGCCGGCGGGCCCCGGGTTCAGCCAGGCGTCGCCGAGCAGCGTGATGCCGTGGACGGCGATGGCGAGCAGCCCCGCGAGCGCGGTCTGCTCGTGGACGCCCATGAGCGCCTTCGCCATGCCGGGGCGGCGGGAGATCTTGCCGGCCATCATCAGCCCGATCGCGACCGAGATCGTCACGCAGAGCAGCGCGACGATCCCCGAGGCGCGGGACGCCAGCCACCAGCCGTATTCGAGGGGGGCGGGCCCGTTCATGCCGCCACCTCCTCGACGCGGCCGGCGTCGTTGACGAGGATGCCGCCACGTCCGCGCAGGAGCCCGCGGGCGCCCTCGGGTCCGCGCAGCAGCGCGGTCTTCGCGAGCGTCTCCGCTTCGAGGACGGTGGTCGCGATGGCGGTGACCTGGGCCAGGCCGGTCCACGCGGGCTCGCCGGTGGCGGGGTCGAGCAGGTGGTGGGAGACGGTGCCGTGCTCGTCGGCCCATTGGCGGGCGTGGATCGCGGACGTCGCGACCGCCGCGTCACCCAGCGACCACCGCGCGAGCCGGGTGCCGTCCGGACCGGCGACGTGGACCTCCTGCTCGCCGCCGGTGCCGCCGACGCGCAGGTCGCCGCCGCAGTCGACGAGCCAGCGCGGCGCACCCTGCAGGGCGTCCGCGGCGAGGTCGGCGGCGTAGCCCTTGCCGGTGCCGCCGAGGTCGATCCGCACGCCCGGTGGGCGGGCGATCGTGCCGGCGTCGTCATCGACGCGGATGTCCTGCCAGGTGCCGGACGGGTCGGGCAGCGCGCGCCGCCGCGATGGGGTCGGGGCGTGGGGGATGCAGGTG
>JAEMRF010000609.1 GCA_016463515.1 Solirubrobacteraceae bacterium
CGCTCGCTGCCCTACCACCCGCTCCACGACCAGGGCTTTGCGTCGATCGGCTGCGTGCCGTGCACCAACCCGGGTGAGGGCCGCGAAGGCCGCTGGGCCGGCACCGCGAAGGTCGAGTGCGGCCTGCACGAGGAAGCCGCCTAAACCGTGCTCGGGATCGACCCGCAGTTCATCTTCTTCGGTCTGATCGTCGGGATCCTCGTCGGTCTGACCGGCATCGGCGGCGGATCGCTGATGACCCCGCTGCTGCTGCTGGCGGGTGGCATCCCGCCGACCATCGCCATCGGCACCGACCTTGCCTACGGGGCCGTCACCAAGACGGTCGGCGGTTGGCGCCACCTGCGTGCCGGCACCGTCGACCTCGGCATCTCCAAGTGGCTGGCCTTCGGATCGGTCCCTGGGTCGCTGGTAGGCGTGTGGGTGAGCGAGAAGCTTGCCGCGTACTACGGCGCCGACTACCAAGACGTACTCATGACGGCCGTCGCTGCGGCGCTGCTGCTGGTCTCCGCGGCGATCCTGTTCCGCGTCTACTTCCTGCCGCACCTCAAGCACTCAGAGCGTCACACGGTCGACCTCGACCGCCGCACGAAGACCGCCGCCATTGCCTTCGGCCTCATCCTCGGCGCGATCCTGGGCATCACCTCGGTCGGCTCCGGCGCCCTCATCGGCCTCGCGCTGATCCTCTTCTTCCGCCTCACGCCCCACCGGGTGGTCGGCACCGACGTATTCCACGCCGCGATCTTGCTGTGGACGGCCGCCATCGCCCACGGCGCCGCCGGCAACATCGACTACGGCCTCACGGCCGCCCTGCTGATCGGCTCGATCCCGGGCGTCGTGATCGGCACGGCGCTGCTGCCGAAGGTGTCCGCCGATGCGCTGCGCCCGGCACTGGCTTGCGTGCTGCTGGCAGCCTCGCTCGGCGTCGCGACCAAGGCTGGCTTCGGCGTGCCGCCCTACCTGATCGTCGGCCTGCCGATGCTCGCCGGCTGGGTCGCGTGGATGTTCCACCGTTCGCGCAGCAAGGCCGAAGCTGAGGCTGCTGCTGGCCCCGACGACGATGCCAGCGGCCCTGCTGGCGGCTCGCCGGTCGGCCCCGCCCGCAAGCCGGCTGCTCCGGCAGCCAAGCCGACTGCCGCGGCCGCGGCAACCGTTTCTTCCCCTTCCGTCCAACCGGTGCGAGGCGCCGCATGACTCAGGCACCCACTTCCACGCTCAGCGCCCCGGTGCTCACCAAGCTCGAGGCCCTGGAGGCCGAGGCGATCCACATCTTCCGTGAAGTGGCCGCCGAGTTCGAGAAGCCCGTGCTGCTGTTCAGCGGTGGCAAGGACTCGATCGTGCTGCTGCGCTTGGCCGAGAAGGCGTTTCGCCCCGGCAAGTTCCCGTTCCCGCTGCTGCACGTCGACACCGAACACAACTTCCCTGAGGTGATCGAGTACCGCGACCGCCGCGCCGCTGAACTTGGCGAGCGCCTGATCGTGGCCTCCGTGCAGGACACGATCGACGCCGGCCGCGTGCAAGACAACACCGGTGTGCGGTCCTCCCGCAACCGCCTGCAGACCACCACGCTGCTGGACGCGATCGAGGAGCACGGCTTTGACGCGTGCTTCGGCGGCGCCCGCCGCGACGAGGAGCGCGCCCGCGCGAAGGAGCGCATCTTCTCCTTCCGCGACGACTTCGGCGGCTGGGATCCCAAGAACCAGCGCCC
>JAEMRF010000610.1 GCA_016463515.1 Solirubrobacteraceae bacterium
GGAAATGCGAGGCGCGCCGGGCTCCTGGGCTCGGCGCGCCTCGCTGGTTTCGGGGTGCGTCGGCCGACCCGTGAAGGCCGACCCCGAGCGACTACCTCTTGCGCTTGCCGTCGCGCAGGAGTCGCTTGAGCTTGCGCTCCAGGGCGGGGCTGCGTTTGGGTTTGAGCCGCACGTTGCGGGTCAGCGGCGTTTCCCCCGGCCATGAGGTGGTGATCACTAGGTCCACGCTGCTCTTGCGCCGCCCGGCGAGCCAACGCAGCCCCTTCTTGGAGAAGACGAGCGTCACGCGTGACGTGCCGCCGGGCTTCGTCGAAATGGGTGCCGCGAGTTTGCCAAGGACGGTGCCCCCGACTGGCGCCTTCACCACGCCGGAGATCGTGCAGCTTGCAGCTGCCACCGGCCCGCCGCAGCTCACGTCGACGAGGAAACGCCCGGTTACCGAGATCGGCGCCGCAGCAGCAACGGTGGGCTTCCATGCCATCGGGGAACTTCCGGGAGCGCGGTGGTCAACGCTGGCGGTGGCGGCGAGTGTGGAGCGTTGACGCGTGAGCGCGTCGGTGTTGGCAGCCATAGCGACCGCAGTGAGTCCACCCGCACCGACCATGCCACCGGAGCCACCCAGGGTCCCGCCGGTCGACGCACCGGGCGCGAGGACCGGCGTTCGGCAATGGAACCACCCGCTTGCGGGTTTGCGGGCATCCGGGAACAGGAGCATCGGTCCGGAGACCGAACTACTGAGCGGCGGCACGGCGAGCGGAGACCGCACCCTTGACGGCACGAAAGCCTGGTCGGCGGAGGTGACCGCCCCAGGCAGGCACGTGGATCCGGGCGGACCGGTGACGGTGGGCGTCGCCTCACCGGAGAACAGATTCACTACCAACGGCTGCGGAGCGTCTCCGATGTTCGCTACGCCCCAGTTCCACACCAGGGGCGACTGCGACGGCACGTACGCCGGGCCAGCCAGGACCACGGTCATGGCCGCCGCCGAGCAGGTTCGTCCCTCGACGCCAGGACACAGATCACCCGTCTCATCCCCGTACCCGTCAGCGTCTGCGTCCGGCTCGAACGTGATGCGGCCGACAGCCGTCAGCCCGACGGGTTGCCCGGTGGTGAGTGAGGTGAGCGTCTCGGGGGTCGAGGTTTCGAAGTCGACCGTGGAACCCTCGGCCTTGATCAGCGGGTCGACCAACACGAGTTGGTCTCCGGCTCGCACGCGGATCGCCGTGTCGATCGACGTAGTACCAGGGCGCACCCTCCACGTGAGCGGGTTGGTGGAAACCCGCGTGGCCCTGAACGTGCCGGGGCTGCCGACAACGGGCCGCGCAATGAGCAGAAGGGGCCTGTCGTCGCCGACCGAGATCGACGTGATTGCTCCGTCGCTGGCGACCGGTGGGCCGAAGGGAATCAGGCAGGTCGTCTCGAGCTCCAAAGCATCCGAACAGATGGCGGCGTTGGTGGGGTCGCCCTGATCGACCGTCGTGGCGCCGAACGTCGCGGGTGCGGTGACACCAAGCGTGAGGAGGACACCGCAGGCGGCGGTGATCGCCCGTCGCCCGAAGGACATCTGAGTGGACATGGCCCGGCACCGTAGCGACTCGGGAGGCTCCGTAGCGTGACGCTGCGCTAACTACGCCAGCAACCTTCGCCCGACCCAGTCCCGGGCATCACGGCTCGCCGGCGGAATGGCGAACGCCGCGGACC
>JAEMRF010000167.1 GCA_016463515.1 Solirubrobacteraceae bacterium
ACGCCGGTCACCAGGCGGTCCAGCGGCGGCGGGCGCTGCTCGCGCTGGGCAAGGACGAGATCCGGGAGTGAGGTGCCCATGAACGGCAGCCGGCCGGTCATCAGTTGGAAGATCACGACGCCGAGGCCGTAGATGTCGGCCTGTGGCGTGGCCTTGTCGCCTGAGGCCTGCTCGGGCGCAAGGTAGGAAACGGTGCCAAGTACCGCTCCGTGCTGCGTGACCTGGAGTGCGTCGCCGGCCCACGCGATGCCGAAGTCGGCCAGCTTCACCTGACCGTCCTCGGCGAGCATGATGTTGCCGGGCTTGACGTCGCGGTGGATGACGCCGTGGCGGTGCGCATGCGCGAGCGCTCGGCACGCGCCGTCGGCGAGGTGCAGCGTGCCATCGACCGACAGTCGCCCGTGCTGGGCAAGGAGCTGGGCTCCCGATCGGCCCTGCACGTACTCCATGACGATGTAGTACCGGCCCTTGTCTGGGTCGAAGCCGTAGTCGAACACCTGCACGATGTTGGGGTGGACCAGGCGAGCGGCCGACTTCGCCTCGCGCTGGAACCGCTGCACGAACTGGGTGTCATCGGCGAGATGCTCGGCGAGGAGCTTCACCGCGACGTCGCGCTCCAGGCGTGAGTCGAACGCCCGCACCACGGTCGACATGCCGCCCGAGCCGATCCGCTCGTGCATTTCGTAGCGGCCGATCAGCACGTCGCTACTCACTGGCCCCACCGGTCCTCGAACTCGCGAAATCGCGAACGCCACTTGGCCTGTTCCTCTTGGATCTGTCGGCGCAGCTCCTGCTGCACGCCTTCGATGTCGGGCACGACGCCGCCACCCGTGTCGGGCGTTTCGGGGGCCGGGGTGGTGCCGTCGTCGGGGGTGCCTTCACCAGTGCCCGGGTCGGGCCCGCCATCATCGGCCCCTGGGTCGGGGGTGGTCTCTTCCACCGGTGGTGGAGGCGTCGTGGGCGTGGTGGCACGGGCGGCCTCCTCCGCTGCCTCACGCGCTTCGCGCAGGCGCTGTTCCTTGGCTGCCTCGGCGTCGGCGACGCCCTGGCAGGTGGCGCGTGCCGCCCGACTCACGCGCTGCAGCGACTGCTGGAGATCGTTGACGACTTCGACCGACGTGCTCGACGGGAGCTTGGAGATCTTGCTCTGGGCGCCATCGATGCGGCCGTCAACGGCATCGCACCGGCCTTCCGCTGCGTACCCCCGCATCGCGGTGAGGTCCTCAGCCAGGCCGTTCGCGGTCGTCGCCGGAATCCCGACGGTGGGTGGGTGCACAGCAAAGGCCACGCCGGTCCCGAGACCGAACGCCACCAGGCAGTAGAAAATCCAGCTCACGGCTTTCATCGACCCGGCATCTTCGCTGGTCGGGCGGTCTGATGCCGCCGGTTGCTCACAGACCGGCCCCGAGGCGGTCCGCCAGAGCGTCCGGCAGGCCGGCGTTTCTGATGGCCGCCTGCGCGGTCACGACGTCGTATTCGACCCGGTGCCACTGTGCCGTTCGCTCGGTGAGGTCCAGCTCAAGCCACGCGGCGCGGGGATCACGGTCACGCGGTTGCCCGACACTGCCGGGATTCAGGATCCAGTTGCGTTCGCCGAGGTCGATGCGGTCGCCGTCGGTGCGCAGGACGCCCGCCGCACCACCCGCGACCGTCTCGTCGAGCTGCCAGGAGAGCGCGAGGTGGGAGTGGCCGACGAGCACGACCTGGTGGATCTGGTCCTCCAGGCAGGCTCGGGCCACGGTCGGCTCCACCACGTACTCCCAAGCGGGGTCGCGCATGCTGCCGTGGGCCAGCCCATACCCGAACTCGTGGGTCGAGCTGGGCCATTCGCGGATCTCGGCACGCTCCTCGGGCGAGAGCTGGCGAGCCGTCCACGAGATGGCGATCCGCGCCGAACGCGAGAAGCCCTCCGCCGTCGACTCGCCTGCGGCGACGAGGTCATGATTGCCGGCGAGCTTGACGGAGCAGCGGTCGCGCAGCAGCGCCATGCAGGCCGCTGGGCGCGCGCCGTAGCCGACCACGTCGCCGAGCGACCAGACGTCATCCACCGCGGCCACATCGATGGCCGAGAGCGTGGCCTGCAGTGCTTCGAGGTTCCCGTGGACGTCGGAGAGCACAGCGACCCTCATGGCCGCAGGTCCCTCACGCCCCTGGGGCCTCGGGAGCGCCGAATTGCTGCTGGTAGCGCTCGACGGCATCGTCGAGCGCGTCGGCGAGCTCTCCGGCAAATGGCGGCGACAGGATGATTTGCGAGGTGACCATGCCAACGGCTTCGCCGCCGGCGGGTGAAGGCGTGCGGTCCACGTGAGCGAACGTGAGGGTGATTTCGTACTCCGAGACGGTCACGTCGGCGAAGTTTGCGTACTCGGCTCGCAGCCCGTCGGCGGCGTGCAGTCGGTAGCGCGGAGGGTTCTCGCCGTCGGCCATGGCCCGCAAACTACCATCGGGGTCGTGCGTTACCTCGTGATTGCGGTCGGACGGCTCCGGCCTCCCTACACGGACGACGCCGACCACTACCTCGGGCGGCTCAAGGGCCACACCAAGGTCGAGATGATCGAGGTCAAGACCGACGACCAGGTCGAAAAGCGCATTCCGCCAGGCGCCTACGTGGTCTTGCTCGACGAGCGCGGCAAGAGCCGAGACTCGATGGCCTTCAGTCGCTTCTTGGATGACCGCCGCCTCGATGGGCGCCCGCTCGTGTTCGTGGTCGGCGGTGCGTACGGGCTCGACCTGCCGCGTGCCAACGAGACGATCAGCTTCGGGCCGATGACACTGCCCCATCAGCTGGCAAGGATCGTGCTCCTCGAACAGCTGTACCGTGGACTCTCGATCCTCGCCGGTTCGCCGTACCACCACGCCGACACCCCTGGAAGCTGAAACCCCTGCTCATGCCAGCTGATCCCGCCACCGACGCCGCCCTCAGCATCGACGCCCGCCTGCGAGATGCCATCGCCGCGCGCGCGAGCGCAGCCGCCGGGCTCGAGGTCGATCCTGCGACCGTCGCGCTCACGCTTCCCAAACAGGCCGGCCATGGAGATCAGGCCACCAACATCGCGATGGTGCTTGCCAAGCGGGCAGGCAAGAATCCGCGCGAGCTGGCCACCCAGATCACCGAGGGGCTGGCCGAGGATCTGGGTGACCGTCTCGCAAAGATCGAGGTCGCAGGGCCCGGCTTCATCAACCTCACCTTCGGCGATCCGCTGCTGCGCGAGGCGCTCGCGGCCGTGGCCGGAGCCGGCCGGGCGTGGGGCGGGGGTACCGCCGCGCTCACGGAGCGCGTGAACGTCGAATTCGTCTCGGCCAACCCGACCGGTCCGATGCACATCGGCCATGCCCGCAACGCAGCCTACGGCGACGCCACCGCGCGGCTGATGGCCTTTCACGGGCATGAGGTCGAACGCGAGTACTACGTCAACGACTTCGGGAGCCAGGTCAAGAACCTCGGCGTCTCGATCTCCGCGCGTGCGCGCGGCGAGGAGGTGCCGGAAGGCGGCTACCAGGGCGAGTACGTCACGGAGCTCGCCGAGTCGATCCCCGGCGCTGCCGAGCAGTCCGTCGAGGAACTCTCTGCGCTCGGCGTCGAGGCCATGCTGGAGCGCGCGCGGCGCACGCTGGATCGTTTTGGCGTGCACTTCGACCGGTTCTTCAGCGAGCGTTCGCTCCATGAACCCGCAGCGGACGGCGGCCCGAGCGCCCTGGATCGCGCACTGGAGATCGTCAAGGGCAACGGCGAGCTGATCGAGCGCGACGGCGCTTGGTGGCTGCAGACCGAGAAGCGCGGCGACGACAAGGACCGCGTCGTGATCCGCGCGACCGGTGAGCCGACCTACTACGCGTCGGACCTGGCCTACATGCGAGACAAGCACGACCGCGGCTACGACCGTCAGCTGCTCGTGCTGGGCGCTGACCACCACGGCTACATCGGCCGTATGCGTGCAGCCTTCGAGGCGTTCGGCGGCGACCCGGAGCACCTCGAGCTCCTGATCATGCAGCTCGTGAATCTCGTCGCCAACGGCGAGCCGGTGAAGATGAGCAAGCGCGCTGGCCAGTTCGTCACGCTCGACGACCTCGTTGATTTCGTCGGCGTCGATGCCGCTCGGTGGTACCTGCTGCAGCGCTCCCACGACACCGCAGTGGAACTCGACGTGGAACTGGCTCGCAAGGAGTCGAGTGAGAACCCCGTCTACTACGTGCAGTACGCCCATGCGCGCTGCTGCTCTGTGCTCGACCGCGTCTCATCCTCGGCCCGAGCACTAGCTGACGGGCTCGCCACCGACCCAGCCGTCTTGTTGGGCCTGGCGGCACCCATCGAGGACGCCGAACGCGCGCTCATCCTGCGACTCGGCGAGTTCCCGACCGAGGTCGCCGTGGCCGCCGATCGTCGCGCACCTCATCGCATCGCGACGTACGCCTTGGAGCTCTCACAGACCTTCACCGCCTTCTATCGCGACTGCAAGATCGCGGGGGCCGAAGGCGACGGCGTCGAGGCATGGCGCGCCGCACTCACGCTCGCAACTCGCGACACCCTCGCCACGGCTCTTGAGCTCCTCGGCGTCAGCGCGCCCGAGCGCATGGAGCGTCGCGACGAGGAGCCCGCCGCCGAGGCCGCGTAGGCCGCCAGGCGCGCAGCGAGGGAGGCCCCGGCCCCGAGCGGGTCGTCAGAGCGTCGAGAAGAAGCCGAGTCCGAGTTCGTCGAGCAGGCGGGTCAGCTCGGTCACGATGGACGGCAGCGTGCCCGTGGCAAGCAGGACGCCGAACGCGATGAGGATGGTGCCGCTCACGAGCGCGACGCCCTTGTGGTGGCGGGTGAACCAGCGCATCGGGCCCATCGCCCGCTGCAGCAGCAGCGCGCACAGCAGAAACGGAATAGCGAGCCCGACGCCGTAGCCGGCAAGCAGGAAACCACCGGTCGCGACCGTCTCAGCTGACGCCGCCACGTTGAGAATCGCCCCGAGGGTCGGCCCAAGGCAGGGCGACCACGCGACCGCGAACGCGGCGCCCGCGATGATCGGGCTCACGCCTGCACGATCCAGCAGCCAGCCCACCTGTGCACTGCGCGCGGCGCCCGGCCACCACGCGGTGGCGATCACCGCGACCCCGAACAGCGCCACGAGCGACCCGGACACGATGTCGAGCGTGCGACCGTTGCGGTCCAGCGTGTGGCCAAGGCTCGTGGCGGTCATCCCGAGCATCACGAAGATCAGCGTGAAGCTCAGGCAGAACAGCAGCGCCGGAAGAAGGATCGTCTGCTTGCGGCTCTGCTCCATCTCCGGCAGCGAAAGGCCGGTGATGGTCGAGAGGTACCCCGGGACCAGGGGCAGCACGCACGGCGACAAGAAGCTCACGGCGCCGAGGGCAATCGCCGCAAAGATCGTCGGCGTGTCGGTCATTCGCGTTCGGCGAGCTCGGCGTCGATCCGCGCGTCGTCGGCTGCGCTCACCTGGGGCGTACTCGTGTCGTCGGGAGTCGCTCCCAGGTCGGTGGCTTCGGGCTCCGACCTCGCGCTCGTGCCGGCTGGTGCCTCACGCCTGCGGCGTCGCAGGAGCAGGGCGATGCTGCCGGCTCCGATGACAGCCACGATCACTGGGGCAGCGGCGGCCACGGGGTTGCCGTCGTCGACGAGCACCCGCTCGCCGTACTCGGCGACGAGCTCGTCCTTGATCTCGTCCTTGGACAGGCCGTCGTCGATCATCCGCTGGATCACCGCGCGCTGGTCCTCTGCGGCCGAGCCCGCCGAGGTCGACAGCGGACGCTCACAGACCACGCACATGACCTCGTCTTCCACGTCGACGAGATCGACGTTCGCGCGCGCCTGACTCACTGGGAGCACGGTGCCGACGATCACGACGGCGATCAGCCAGCGGCGGACGGCGCGCGAGTGCCAGTGCTGGGCAAGCCAGGCGCGAAGGCCCATGCGTCCGAGGAAGGTCACGGGGTTGGCTCCAGCTCAGCCGAGACTCTTGCCGTCGCGCCTGCCGCCTCGAGCGCTTCGTTGGCGAACTCGGCGGTGATCACGCCGCGGCGGATCGCCGCTACGCGGCCGTCGCGGTCCAGCACGTAGGTCTCGGGAGTGCCGGTGCCGCCGAAGGCGTTGTACAGGTCATCGTCGACGTCCCGCACGCTGGGAAACGTCAGCGCAAACTCCTTCTGGAACGCGAGGCTCTTCTCGGACGGGTCCACGTGGGTCACGCCGAGGACCTGGCCCTCGCCGGCTGCCTTCAGTGCGTCGTGGATCCCGGAGATCAGCGGCGCTTCGTCCTTGCAGGGCTCACACCATGAGCCCCAGACGTTGACGACCACGACCTGGCCTTTCAGTGCATCGAGGCTTTGGGTCGCGTCGGTGCCGAGGACCGGCAGTTCGAGCGCAGCGGCACCGTCGGGCACGGTGGGGCGCTCGCCCCGTTGGACCGCAGAATCCAGGTTGCTGCCTCCGGTGCCAGCAAGGGCAAAGCCCAAGACGGCGATCAGGAGGACCGCGAGCACGACGACGGCGACGGGAACGGGGGAGCGACGCATCCGACCAGAGAGCGTAGACCCCCAGGCCCCACTCGCGCGGCAGCGCGGGCGCTCACGCGCCGTGGGTATGATCGTTGCGCAGCGGCGCCTGGGTTCCCGGCGCGCCGCAGGCACCAAGCGGGTGTAGCTCAGTTGGTAGAGCGCCGGCTTCCCAAGCCTGAGGTCGCGGGTTCGAGCCCCGTCGCCCGCT
>JAEMRF010000611.1 GCA_016463515.1 Solirubrobacteraceae bacterium
GCCGAGCGCGGCAGCCACCGCGGCGACGACCTCGGGTGCGCCGCCGGTGACGGTGAGGTGGCCCATCTTGCGGCCGCGACGCGCCTCGGCCTTGCCGTAGAGGTGCAGGTGCACGCCGGGGAGCGACAGCACGGCGGGCCAGTCGGGCTCGCGAAGCGCTCCGGTGTCGTCGAACCAGAGGTCGCCCAGGAGGTTGATCATCACCGCGGGCGTGAGGAGCCGAGGCTCGCCCAGTGGCAGCCCGGCCAGCGCGCGGACCTGCAGCTCGAACTGGGAGATGTCGCAGGCGTCGATCGAATAGTGGCCGGAGTTGTGCGGGCGCGGCGCCATCTCGTTGGCGACGAGCGACCCGTCGGTCAGCACGAAGAACTCCACGCAGAGCACCCCGACGAAGTCGAGCGCCGCGGCGATCATGCGCGCCGCCTGCTGGGCACCTGCCTCGACCTGCGGCGTCGCGCTCGGCGCCGGCACGGTGGTGGTGGCAAGGATGCCGTCGACGTGGACGTTCTCCTGCAGCGGCAGCATGGCCACCTCCCCGCCTGAGCCGCGGGCGACGATCACGCTCACCTCGTAGGCGAGGTCCAGGCGTTGCTCGAGCACGCAGCGCACCTCGCCCAGGTCGCGGAAGGCGTCCGCGAGCTCGTTCCGGGTGGCCACGCGTGCCTGCCCTTTGCCGTCGTAACCCTGGGTTGCCGTCTTGAGGATGCCGGGGAGCAGCCGCTCGTCGACGGTCTCGAGGTCGTCGAGGCTGGTGATCACGGCGTAGGGCGCGACCGCGACCCCAGACTGCTCGAAGTGCGCCTTTTCCAGCGCGCGATCCTGGCACACCGCGAGCGCCTGCCCGCTCGGTGCCACCCGCACGCGCTCGGCCAGACGCATCAGCGACGCGGCCGGCACGTTCTCGAACTCGGTGGTCACCGCATCGGCGCCGTCAGCCAGCGCATCGAGTCCGGCTTCGTCGAGGTGGCCGGCTTGCAGGTGCAGGTGCGCCACGGTCCCCGCGGGGCTCCCCGGCTCAGGATCCAGCACGATCGTCCGGTAGCCCAGCTGCTGGGCAGCGTGGGCGAACATGCGCCCGAGCTGGCCGCCGCCGAGCACGCCGAGCGTGGCGCCGGGGAGCAGCGGCGTGGATGGCTGCACGGCGCTCACTCGTCGAACACGAGCTCGTCGGTCATCGCCCGTGCTGCCTCGGTCTGGCGGGCGCGGAACGCCTCGAGCTGGTCGGCGAGCCGTGGGTCTTCGGCGGCCAGCATGGCGATCGCGAACAGCGCCGCGTTGCCTGCGCCGGCGGCGCCGATCGCGAACGTGGCCACCGGGATGCCCTTGGGCATCTGCACGATCGAGTGGAGCGAGTCGACGCCCTGGAGGTGGCGCGAGGCCACGGGCACGCCGAGCACCGGCACGGTGGTCTTGCTGGCGAGCATGCCCGGCAGATGCGCCGCGCCGCCGGCGCCGGCGATGATCGCGCGCAGCCCGCGGCCGCGCGCCGACTCGGCGTAGGTGAAGAGATCATCGGGCATGCGGTGCGCCGAGACCACGCGCGCTTCGAAGGCGACCCCGAAGTCGCGCAGCAGCTCTGCGGCCACGCGCATGGTGCTCCAGTCGCTGCTGGATCCCATCACGACGCCGACCAGCGCGTCCTGGTTGCTGTGGGGAACCTGAGACTGTTCGGCGGCGGCCACGCCTCGATCCTAGAAGTC
>JAEMRF010000612.1 GCA_016463515.1 Solirubrobacteraceae bacterium
CCGGCTCCCTGTCCCACTCCACGGAGGCACTCGTGTCCCGAGTCCTACCCCGCCTGGCTCTCGCCTGCGCGGCCATCGTCCTCGCGTTCGGCGGAGCGGTCGCACCTGCAACGGCAGCAACGACCGTCACCGATCAGGACTTCACCTGCAAGTACCCGCTGCTGGGCATCGAGCCATCAGATGTGAAGTGGACCGTGTCGGCGCCCGACATGATCGAGGACGACTTCACGATCGACCTGGACGTCGACTTCGTCGGCGTCGGCAGCGGATTCCAGGACCTGCCGCTCGAGGGGCTCAGCTCGGTCGACGGCACGCTCGATGCCGACCTGCTGCTGAAGTACCCCAGCGGTCAGGCGGTGGACCTGAAGACCAAGATCCCGTTGCGATCGTCGGCGCTGCCGTCTGGCAACCTGTTCGCGTTCTCCGGGGACTATTCCCTCTTCTTGAACGGCCTGGGCGAATTTGGTCGGGGCACGCTCGAGGTCCAGCGCGCCCAGCTCAACCTGACCGCGCGCCAAGCCGACGGCACGCCGATCACGCTGGTCCCGCTCACCAAGGGACTCGACGGCGAACCCGTCACGCCTTCCGACGCCGATCCGAGCACGTTCGACGCGTACTGCCGTCAAGCCGTGGGGCAGAGCCCGACGATCGCGGCGCTGGCCTTCGGTCCGATTGGCGACCCCTGCTGGATCCTCGGCAACTGCCCGCGGCCGCAGGCGCCGAGCAAGCCCACCGTTACCTCGATCACCGAAAGCTCGGCCAGGGTCCAGTGGAGCCCGCCGAGCGATCCGTCGGTCGAGAGCTACGTCGTCGAGGTCGAGGGGCTCAGCGCACCGCGTCAGACCGGCTCCAACAGCGTGGTCTTGAACGGCCTGGAGCCGGCCACGACCTACACCGGCACGGTCCGCTCGGTCTCCCGCGACCAAAGCGCCCCGGACTCCGACCCGGTTCCGTTCACCTTCTCGACCCAGGACCCGTCGCTGCGCAACATGCCGCGGCCTTTCGGCGTCTACGCGGGCGACTACACCCAGACCACGGCGATCGTTCGCTGGGCCCTGCCCGAGAACCCGGTCCTGGGCTTCCGGATCGTGTCGCCGGAGGGGCAGCGCGACGAGCCGACCACCGTCACGGAGCTCACCCTCCGCGGGCTCCAGCCAAGCACTGAGTACGAAGTCCGCGTGCAGTCGCTCTTGCTGGACGGCGTGAGCTACTCCGCGCCGCTCGTCATCAAGTTCCGCACGGCGGCCCCTCCGCTCGTGAACCCGGGCAGCTACAGCGTGACCGGATCGGCCGAGATCCCCACGCTCGTGCGCGGCTCGATGCCGCTCAAGGGCAGCGCCTCGCTGACGTATTCGCGGGCCGGGATCAATTATGCGGTCGAAGGCACCCTCGCCCTCGGTCAAACGACGAGCCGCCTGGTGGCGCTGAGCTTCCTCCCCGTGACCGCAAAGATCGCCTTCGTGAGCTCCGGCCAGGCAACGGGCATCAACGGTGGCTTCGCGAACTCGCTCTGGCTGACCCAGAAGGTGCGCATCAAGGTGCTGGAGGCCAAACTGTTCGGAGCGATCCCGCTGGCCGCCGGCAACAACTGCCAGACCAAGCAGCTGACGGACCTGAACCTGAGCAGCGGCTACGGCTGGCCGCGCGCCAAAGGCGGCCTGCTCACTGGCACGTTCAAGATCAGCGATCTCAA
>JAEMRF010000613.1 GCA_016463515.1 Solirubrobacteraceae bacterium
GTCTGCTCGCCCTTGATGATCTCCAGCAGCGGCATCTTGTCGACGGGCGAGAAGAAGTGCAGTCCGATGAAGTCCGCCGGACGGGTCACGCCCTCGGCCAGCTGCGTGATCGGCAGCGTCGACGTGTTGGACCCCAGCAGCGCATCGGGAGCCAGGTGCGGCTCGATCTCGCCGAACACCTTCGCCTTCAGCGACGGATCCTCGAACACCGCCTCGATCACGAGGTCGGCGCCGGCGGCAGCCGACGGGTCGTCGGTCGGAGTGATGCGAGCCAGCAGCGCGGCCGCGTCGTCCTGGCTCATCCGCTTGCGCTCGACGGCCTTGGTCACGAGCCCTTCGGAGTAGGCCTTGCCCTTCTCGGCGCTGGCGAGCGCGACGTCCTTCAGGACGACCTCGATGCCGACCTTCGCGCACGAGTACGCGATGCCCGCGCCCATCATGCCGGCGCCGAGCACCACGACCTTCTTGACCTTTGCCTTCTCGGCCGAAGCGTCGCGACCGCGGGAGCCGTTGACCTCCTGCAGATCAAAGAAGAACGCCTGGATCATGTTCTTGGCGACCTGACCCACCGCCAGCTCGGTCAGGTAGCGGCCCTCGATGAGCAGCGCGTTGTCGAGATCGACCTGCGCACCCTCGACTGCGGCCGAGATGATCGCCTTGGGCGCCGGGTAGTTCGCGCCCTTGGTCTGCTTGCGCACGTTGGCCGGGATGGCCGGCAGCAGCTGATCCATGCCCTTGGAACTCGGGGTCCCGCCGGGGATCTTGTAGCCCGGCACATCCCACGGCTGCTTGGCCTCGGGGTGCTCGGCGATCCACGCCTTCGCGGCCGGCACCAGTTCCTCGCGGGTGCCCACGAGCTCGTCGATCAGACCGACCTTGAGCGCCTTGCCGGGGACCATCCGGTCGCCCTTCATCAGCACCTTCATGAGCGCGTCGGCGATACCCAGCATGCGCACGGTGCGCGTGACGCCGCCAGCGCCCGGCAGCAGGCCGAGGCTCACCTCGGGCAGCCCGAGCTTCACGCTCGGGTGGTCGACCGCAATGCGATGGTGGGTAGCCAGGGCGAGCTCGAGCCCGCCGCCGAGCGCCGCGCCGTTGATGGCCGCAACGACCGGATGCGGGAAGGTCTCCAGTCGGCGCAGGAGCGCCTTGAGGTGGGTCATGCCCTCTGCGAACTCGGCGGCGTCTTCCGGCCGGACCGTGCGCAGGAGGTTCAGGTCGCCGCCGGCGAAGAAGGTCTTCTTCGCGGACGTAAGCACGACGCCCTTGATCGACTCCTGCTCGGCTTCGAGACGGTCGACCGTGGCCTCCAGCGAATCGGTGAACGCCTGGTTCATCGTGTTCGCCGAGGAACTCGGGTCGTCGAGGGTGAGGATGACGATGCCGTCGTCGTCCTTGGCCCAGGTGATGGTGGTGCTCTCGGGCATCTTGCTGCTCCTAGAAACTCAGATGGGCGGGCTTAGAGCCGCTCGATGACGGTCGCGATGCCCATACCGGCACCGACGCAAAGGGTGGCGAGGCCGTAGCGGCCTCCGGTGCGCTCGAGCTCGTCGATCAGCGTGCCCATGATCATGCCGCCGGTCGCGCCGAGCGGATGACCCATCGCGATCGCGCCGCCGTTGACGTTGACCTTGTCGATGTCGAGGTCCATGTCGCGCACGAACCGCAGCACGACGGCCGCAAACGCCTCGT
>JAEMRF010000168.1 GCA_016463515.1 Solirubrobacteraceae bacterium
TCTGGGGCGGGTGCCGCGGGCATCGCGCAGTTCATGCCGGGCACGGCCCGCCAATACGGGCTCACGCCGGCTGAGCGCTTCGACCCCGCCAAGGCGATCAATGCCCAGGCGCACCTCATGCACGACCTCCTGCGCCAGTTCGGGTCGGTGCCGCTGGCCCTTGCTGCCTACAACGCCGGCCCCGGCAACGTGGCTCCATGTATGTGTGTGCCGCCGTTCCCGGAGACGCAGGGCTACGTCCAGCGAATCCTGGGGCTGCTCGGCGGTGCGGGCCTCGCGGCGCCGGCCGGCCTGCAGATCCGGCTGGTGGCATAGCCGTGGCGGTGCTGACGCTTCGTTGCACCGCCACGGGCCTGCCGCTATTCGACTTCGATCGTCTCCCGAGCTGGCTTCCCGAGCTGCGTTCCGTTCTGGTCGTAGGCGACCGCGGTGACCGTGATGGTTCCGTAGGGCAGCAAGGTTCGTGCGACGTAGGTCCCGGACTTGACCTTCTTGGCTCGCGCGAAGCGCTTGGCAGGCGGCAGGTCGTCCTGGCTCTTGCGCACCACGCGCAGCACGACGTCCTTGATCGATCCGACGCCGCGACCGGAGGTCTTGATCGTGATGCGGCACGTGGTGTCGCTGCAGGTGATCGCTCCGAGACGCGTCTTCACCGTGTTCTTGGCCGGCGGGATCGCGGGCGCCACAGGCGTGGGCGCTGGGCTCGGCAGCCCGGCGTCGGTCAGACCGGCGGCGCTGAGGATCCAGTCGCGCTCGCTCGCCACATCGGCATAGACGGCGGCGCCACCACGCTCCCCGCAGCTGGTGGGGCCGAAGGACACCACGCCGACCAGGCGCTCAGCACCCTGTGGGCCGCCGATCAGCGGGCCGCCGCTGTCGCCCTGGCAGGTGTCCGGCTTGCCGCTCGGGGCTTTGCCGCAGATCTGGAAGACGTCGTCGTAGATCGCGGCGCCAAAGTACGAGGAGCAGACGCTGTCGGCCACGATCGGAATGTCGGCCGCCTTCAGGAACTCCGGCTGGCTGTTGTCGTCGCGGTAATTGGTCAGACCCCAACCGGTTGCGCGCAAGATGCTGCCAGGGGCCGACAGGCCCGCGTCCGCGGGGCCCGCCACAGCCAGCGAGGGCAGGGGAAGCGGCGTCGCGAGCTTGAGCACGAGGACGTCGTGCAGGGTCCGAGCGTCATCCCAGTTCGGGTGCCGGACCAGCTCTGCCACTTGGGCGCGCTGCATTTGGCCATCCCTGCGAGACAGTGCACCACCCACCACGTCGATCTTGCTCGCAAGGTCGCCGCTCGGGTTGTCGAAGTTCCCGAGGCAGTGCATCGCCGTCACGACGACCGTCGGCGAGATCAGCGCGCCGCCGCAGAACAGCACTTCGTCCGGACTGGCGCCGCGTTCGGTCAGGCCGACCATCGAGGGGTTGTCGAGTGGCGTCGCTTCGCGTCCGCCGACGACGGCCTCGGCGGGCGTTGCCCACGTGAGCAGGGCGCCGACTGCAAACACGGCTGCCCGCCAACGGCTTTTGGGGCGAATGCCCGCTGTGCGGGGGGTTTGCACGTGCCACTCCGACCAAGTCATGTATGCGGGACGGTATACGCCATCCTCCGCGCGCGCGAGTCCGTCCCTAGTCCTATCCTGAACGTGGTGCCGCCGCCACGCCGAACCAACGAGGAGACGGCCGCCCAGCGCGCCGAGCGCCTGCGCGAAGAACGCCTTCGACTTCCGGACGCTCCGGGGGTCTACCTGTTCCACGACCAGCGCGGCAAGGTCATCTACGTCGGGAAGGCCAAGTCGCTGAAGAAGCGGGTCGCCAGCCACTTCGTGAACCCGGTGCGCCGCGGCGGGAGAACCTTGCCGCAGGAAGCCGATCGCATCGACACCATCGCGGTCAGCAGTGAGACGGAAGCGCTGCTGCTGGAAGCGAACTTCATCAAGCAGTACCAGCCGGCGTTCAACATCCGGCTGCGCGACGACAAGTCGTATCCCTACCTCGCGGTCTCGCTCGACGAAGAGTATCCGCGGCTCTATTTCACGCGCGAGCGCCACCGCAAGACCCGCAGGTACTTCGGCCCCTATTCGTCGGCCCGAAAAGTCCGCGAGACCCTCGACACGCTCCAGAAGATCTTCTTCATCCGCTCATGCACCGGTCAGGAGCCAGGCCGCCGTTCAGGCTCGCCGTGCCTGGACTTCCACATCAAGCGCTGCGAGGCACCGTGCGTGGGCAACGTGACGCCGTCCGAATACCGCGCCGGCGTGATGAACGCCATCAAGGTGCTGGAGGGGCACGTCCGCGAAGTCGAAGGTGGTATCGAGCAGCGTATGAAAGAGGCGGCAGCCGCCGAGGAGTTCGAGACGGCCGCACTGGAGCGCAACCGTCTCGTGGCGCTGAAGTCGCTCAGTGAGCGGCAGCGGATCGTGTCCGACAACGACGAGACGCTCGACGCGATCGCCGTCGCGGTGAGCGGGGAAGACGCGAGCGTGCAGGTCTTCCAAGTCCGCGACGGGCTCCTCTCAGACCGCCAGAGCTTCTACCTCACCGGCGACGACCACCAGACGCCCGAAGACGTCGCGACGACGTTCTTGGTCCAGTACTACCGCGATACGCCGCTGGTTCCGCCGCTGGTGCTCCTCACCACCGACCTGCCGGATCGCGAGACGGTACGGCTGGCGCTCGAAGAGATCCGTGGCGGGCGCGTCGAGGTGCGGATACCCGAGCGCGGAGAGAAGCGCCGAATCCTCGACCTTGCCGAGCGCAATGCGCATCTGGCCCTTGGGCAGGAGAAGCTCCGGGCTCAGCGCAAGCGCGAGCAGCTCACCGGCGCCCTCGGCGACCTTCAAGAGGCGCTCTCGTTGCCCACGCTGCCGCTGCGCATCGAATGCTTCGACATCTCGACGCTGATGGGCACCAACACGGTCGCGTCGATGGTGGTATTCGAGGGGGCCGAGCCGAAGAAGTCCGACTACCGCCGCTTCAACATCAAAGGCCTGGACGAGGGCCAGACCGATGACTTCGCGTCGATGAACGAGGTCCTTGAACGACGCCTCAATCAGTACCAGCGTCAGAGCGACCGCTCACCACATGACCCATCTCGCGACGGGTCGTTCGCCACCCGTCCTGACCTGCTCGTGATCGACGGCGGCAAGGGGCAGCTGTCGGCTGGGCTCGCCGCCCTCGGGCCGTTCATCCAGGAGGGCGTGCAGGTCGTGTCGCTCGCCAAGCGGATCGAGGAGGTGTTCGTTCCTGGGCGTAGCGAGCCCTACGTGCTCGGGCACGACACGCCCGCACTCCAGCTGCTGCAGCGGGTCCGCGACGAGGCCCACCGCTTTGCGATCACGCACCATCGCCAACGGCGCGACAAACAACTCACCGAGTCGATCCTGGATGCGCTCCCAGGCGTTGGACCGGCTCGCAAGCGGCTACTGATCACGCACTTCGGGTCACCCGATGCCGTCGTGAGCGCGTCCCGCGACGCGCTCGAGGCCGTGCCCGGATTGCCGGCTCCGGTGGCACGCGCGATCCACGGGGCGCTGCACGGTGGCCGCACCCGCAGTTGACCGGCGTCAGATCGCTCGATACACGACGGTTGCGCCCTGCCGGAGTCCCTCGGGCATCAGGTCGTAGGCGCGCATCATCGCGCGGCCGCCACGGCCCTGGTGGTGGATGTAGTTCGCGAGCTCCAAGTGCTCGACGCGGAACCCAGTCGCTCGGCCCATCGCTCGGAGCTCATCTGGCGTGTACTCGCGAAAGTGGCCCGGATTCATCCCAGGCTCGCCGAAGTTCGTGATGCGCCCGTAGAGCGGCTTGCCGAGGACCGACCGGATCCGGCGCGTGACGGCCTGGGCATTGGGGGTCTGCACCACGAGATATGCGCCGGGGTGCATGACGCTGCGGATCCAGCTCAGAACGGCGATCGGTGTGGTGTAGAGGTGCTCGATCACCTCGCAGAAGAGCACCACGTCGAACGGCGTGCGCACGGTCGGCCAGGCCGCGCGGTCATACGACGCGTTGAGATCGAACTCGACATGGTCGTCGTAGTCCCGCTGGGCGTGATCGCGGAACCCGACCGACGTGAGATGCGCCTGCGGGTACGCAGCGGTGAAGAGTTCCGTCTGGAGTCCGGCACCGAGGTCCGCGACGTTCGGTGCGGGGAGCAACGGGAGCGGCGTGTGGTCGCGAAGGACTTCCAGGAGGCGAAGGTAACGCGGTGACTGCATCACCACGTAGTCGTTGAGTGCGCCGCGCCCGGCCGGCCCTGCAAACGCGTCGAGAATGTCGTCGATCGTGCGAAATGACGCTGGTGCGGCAAGTGTCCCCATGGTGGGGAGACGTTACGACGCGTAGCCCGCGGACGCCAATGGTTTGTCCCCCCGTCGACCGCAAGTCGGAACGGTGGTTACCGGCGCACGCCCTGAAGGGTGCGAGGGGAGGTTCGCGAGGTCCTTGGGGGCGAGAACCTCGCATCCCCACACCCACGCGGCAGGATCTGTTGCGGACTGGTGACACACACGGGCTGGCCCGCTAGCGTCGGGGCTGACTGATGACCGACGCGACCGCTTCCACCCCCGAGGACCCCGCGACCGACGCCGCCACTGGCGAAGAGGTCGTGCTTCGCGACTTCGTCGTGATCACCGGCTACTCCGGCGCGGGCAAGTCGACCACGATCGACGTGTTCGAGGACCAGGGCTACTTCTGCGTCGACAACCTGCCACCCGAAATGATCGGGCAGCTCGTCGAGCTCTTCCGTCATCCCGGCAGCAAGGTCGAACGGGCGGCGGTCGTCTGCGACGTGCGCGGCGGGTCGTACTTCAAGGGGCTGCAGCAGGTGCTCGAGGATCTGCGCGCCTACGGAACCAATCACCGTGTGGTCTTCCTGCGGGCCGATGAGGACGTGCTCATCAGCCGCTACAAGGAGACGCGTCGGCGCCACCCACTTGCGCCGCACGGCTCGGTCGCCGATGGCATTGCCGCCGAACGCAAAGTGCTTGCGCGAGTCGAAGAACTCGCCGAGACAGTGATCGACTCTGGCGGGCTCACGGTTCACGATCTGCGCCGCCGCATCGTGGGGGAGTTGCTCCCGCGCGAAGCGACCGAGCGGATGTCGATCACCTTCGAGAGCTTCGGGTTCAAGCGCGGCGCGGTGCGTGACGCCGACCTGGTGTTCGACGTGCGCTTCCTGCCCAACCCCCATTGGGATCCTGCGTTGCGCGCCAAGAACGGGCGGGACGATCCAGATGTCGGCGCGTACGTCGCCCGCGACGGGACGCTGGCCGACTTCTACGACAGGCTCCTCCCACTGCTCGACTTCCTCCTTCCCCGCTACGCCGCCGAGGGCAAGGCGCACGTGACGATCGGCATTGGCTGCACCGGTGGTCGCCACCGCTCCGTGCTCATCGCCGAGCAGCTCACCACGCGGTACGGCGCGTCGAACGAGTTCTGGTCCGAGGCGCGCCACCGCGACCTCGGACTGGGCGGCTGACGCACCCTCAATAGCGCAGCGAACCGGTTTGGGTTGCGACGGCAACCTGCTAGTTATGTGACGGTGAGCACGCCCACCGGCCCACCTTCACGCGGACGTCTCGCGCTCGCTCTGACCGCTGCAGCTGCAGCGACTTCCCCGGCGCCGGCGCTCGCAGCGCCCGTCGCTCGATCGGGGCAACGACCGCCCGACGTCGCAACGGCAACGGGGCACCCTCTCGCGGCGCCCCGATCTGCGCCGACCAAGGTCTCGCCGGGTCTCCCGGTCGAGACCTCGGCGCGCCGTGGCCCGGTGATCGTCGAATACGCGATCCGTCCCGCCGCGCTTGACCTCTCCTCGCGCACCGACGTCGGGACTGGAGCCGTTGCGCACGCCGGCCCTCCGCCCGAGCTCGACCTCGTGAAGCTCACGCCGGGCGGTGGCGGGAGTCGATTGGCCGTTGCCGTGGACGAACCCGGCATTCTCCGGCTCACGTGGACGGCGGATGGCGTCAGTGGCACCGCACGCCAGGCACTTCGTCCTGGTCGACACGAGGTCCGACTGGCGACGCCGCGCCGATCGACGCACGTCCGGGTGCATGCGACGTATGAATCGGCCTCAGGGGGACAGAGTGCTGCGACTCACGGAGCCTTCCGGCTCCGGGGTGCGTAGCGCGATACCGAAAAGCGGTGCTACCCACGGATCGGGTGGACCGCGTGTTACCTGAAACGACCTGCAAAACGGCTCGAATTCGGCAACGAGCGTGGTTCGTTCTGTTTCTGCAAATGGACCTTGACAGCGCCTCTGATCGCTCACAGGCTAGACCCACCGGCGCGCTGCTCCAGCGCGGCGGCGCATCGTCAGACCCGGCGCCTCGAGCGTCCTGTCCAGAGAGCAGCATTCATGCCAGCACGGTTCGTACGTTCAAGCTCCGACTCGGGTGCCATCCTGCTGACCGGGGCGTCCGGCTTTCTTGGCGGTGAACTGCTGCGACGGCTGTTGGAACGCACCGAGCGGACCGTCGTTGCCGTTGTTCGGCGCCCCCTCGACGTCGAACACGAGCGGCTGCAGCTGCTCTTCGCTGATCTCACCGATGACGAGCCACTGCCGCTCCCGGAGAACGCGTCCGAGATCACGACGGTGATCCACTGCGCGGCCTCGGTGTCGTTTGAGCTGCCGATCGACGAGCAGCGCGCGATCAACGTCGAGGGCACGCGCCG
>JAEMRF010000169.1 GCA_016463515.1 Solirubrobacteraceae bacterium
GGGTCGATCGCCGGGAAGGTGGCGATGCGCAGCTGGTTGCGGCCGAGCTTGCGGTAGGGGTCGGTGTCGACCACGCCGTTGGCGCGCAGCGTCTTGGCGATGTGCGCGGCGTCGACGGACTCGTCGAAGTCGACGGTCACGATCACCTGCGAGCGGTGCGCGGGGTCGGCCACGAAGGGGCTAGCGACCGAGGAAGCCTCGGCCCACGCGTAGATGCGATCCGACGAGTCCTTCGTGCGGCCTGTGGTGAAGTCGAGGCCACCGTTGCCGTTCATCCACTCCAGCTGGTTCTCCATCAGCAGGAGCGTGGCGAGGGCAGGCGTGTTGTAGGTCTGGTTCTTGAGCGAGTTGTCGCGCGCGGTGGTGAGCGAGAGCGACTCCGGGATCCAGCGGCCGGTCGCGGCGCCGAGCTCCTCGATGCGGGCCACAGCGGCGGGGGAGACGATGGCGAACCAGATGCCGCCGTCGGAGGCAAAGCACTTCTGCGGGGCGAAGTAGTAGACGTCGCTCTGGGTGATGTCGACGGGCAGGCCACCGGCACCGGAGGTCGCGTCGATCGCGATGAGCGCGTCTCCGGAACCCTCAGGGCGGATGACGGGAACGCTCACGCCGGTCGAAGTCTCGTTGTGGGCCCAACCGATGAGGTCGACCGACGGATCCGACGTCGGCTCAGGAGCGCTGCCAGGGTCGGAGCTGACCACGATCGGGTCCTGCAGGAACGGTGCGCCCGCGGCGACCTTGGCGAACTTCGACGAGAACTCGCCGTAGGTCAGGTGGAGCGACTTCTCGCGGATCAGGCCAGCGGCCGCGGCATCCCAGAACGCGGTGGTTCCGCCGTTGCCGAGCAGAACTTCATAGCCCTCGGGCAGCGAGAACAAGTCGGACAGCCCGGACCGCACACGGCCGACGACGTCCTTGACGGTCGCCTGGCGGTGGCTGGTGCCCATGATGTGGGCGCCACCTTCGACGACGGCCTGGATCTGCTCAGGGCGGACCTTGGACGGACCAGCACCGAAGCGGCCGTCGGCGGGCAGCAGGTTGGTCGGAATCTCGAGGACGGTCGCTTGATCGGGCATCGCCCTTGCAGGCTACCCACCCAGCGCGAATGCCAGCACGACGCGGAAGGTCACGCGCCCGCGTCCGGCGGGACGATCACCGCGACCGGTCCCAGCGGGCGGAAGTCGACGAGCTTGGATCGCGGCTCGACGCGCTCGCCGTCAACGTTCCAGGCGGCCGGCTTGTCGCCGTGGGCTGCCGCAACGTTGAAGTGCTCGGCGTGCCACCATTCGACGCCGGACTGCCGCTCGATCGTGCGCGAGCGCAGTCCGAGTGCCCGGAACGGCAAGGTGAACCGTGAGCCAGCAGGTACCCAGGCGGCGGTGAGACTCGGGCGTGTGGGGTCGGCTTCACCCAGTCCCGAGCCGCCACCGAAGCGGCCGGAGGCGCCGACGAGGACCTGCCAGACGGCGCCCTCGATCGTGTCATGCCCCTCGAACGTCACGGTGGCGCGGACCGGATCGCCAACCATCCCCGCCCGAGCAGCCCCGACGAGGTACGCGGCGGGCCCGAGTCGGGCCTTGAAGTCCTCGGCGTGCACCGCGGCGTCGACGGCGAGGCCCACGCTCGCGACGTTGACGAACGGGCGGTCGTCGATCCACCCACCCCAGGTCGTGCGCAGCGTCGGCGACGGCTGCGTCACGAGCTGGACGGCCTCGTCGATCGAGAGCGGAAGGTCGAGTGCTCGAGCAAAGTCGTTGGCCGTGCCCGCGGGGATCACGCCGAGCGGAAGGTCGGCCTTGGCCGCCGCAGCGAACGCGGTCCCGAGTGAACCGTCGCCGCCGGCGACGATCAGTCGATCCGGTGCGGTTGCCGCGGCCTCAGCCGCGGCGTCGATCGCATGGACGGTCAATTCGTCGCAGCGATCACGGATCGAGTCGGTCAGGGCGTCCGGGTCGCTGATGCTCCCGGCACGGGGGTTGAGCACCAAGGCAATCCGCACGTGCACAGTCTCGCTCATGTGGCGGGCGGGCGAGTCACGGTACGGTCCACTCGTGCCGTCGTCCGCCCCGCCTCCCCCCGCGCCCGAGGAGCAAACGCTGCCGTTGACCGAGGCTGAGCGCCTGGAGCGGGAGGCTGCTCGGCGCAGCCTTCGCGCCCGGCTCACGCGCGGCCCCGTCCTACGGGCCGTCGGCCGCGCCGACACCGCCGGGATGCGGTGGGTGCGCGGCCTGGCCAGAAGCCGCCGCGCGACCGCCGCGGTTCGGTCCTACTCACACCTCGGCGAACACGGCGCGCTGTGGATCGTCCTTGGCCTCGGTGGGGTCGCCCTGGATGCGCGCCGCCGCCGAGAGTGGGCGACGGGCCTCGCAGGTATCGGCGTCGCGTACGCGGTGAACACCAGCCTCAAGCAGGTCGCGCGTCGCCCGCGGCCGGACTTTCCCGATCTTCCGCCGCTCATTCCTACCCCCGGACCGCTGAGCTTCCCCAGCTCACATTCGGCCTCGTCGGCCGCTGCGCTCGTCGGCTTTGCGGGGCTCGTGCCAACGGCGCCGCTGGCCGTCGCCGCGTCCACGATGGCCATCTCGCGCGTGCACTTGGGCGTCCACTACCCGAGCGACATCGTCGTCGGCGCCTCGCTCGGTGTGCTCGTGGCACGCGGCGTGGCGCGAGCGCTCGAGCAGTAGCGGCCGTCGCCTTCGGGCCTACGCCAGCTGCCTGAGCGCCCTACGCGTCGACGAGTGGAGCGGCGCCAGCAGACCCGTTGGTCTGACCGGGCAGCTTGACGATCGTCGACTCGGCCGGAGCGACGATTGCGCCTGCGGGAATGCTCGACCGCACGACCGACCCCGGGGCGATGCGCGCGCCCTCGCCGATCACGATGCGCTCACCCCGAGGGGCGATCACGACCGAGTGCGCGCCGATATGAACGTTGCGGCACAGCGTCACGCCGGCGCCATTCGTGCTGGCCTTGTTGTCGACGCCGCCGATCGTGACGTGCTGCCAGATCACGACGCCGTCCTCGATGATCGTGGAGCCGTGGATGGTCACGCCAATGCCCAGGTGGCCGAGGTGTGCGGTGATGTGAACCTCGGCCTCCGGCTCGAGATTGGCCGAGAAGAGCAGCAGGTTGATCGTCTTGACGATGCGCGCCAAGACCCCGAGGCCGCGGCGGTGCAGCCAACGGCTCAGATGCCACAGCGTGACCGACGTATTGCGGAGACTCATCGTCGGCCAATCTTAGTGGTTTGCAGGTGGTCACAAGGGCTTGGGGAGTGAACCCCATGGCAGTCATATGATCCTCGTAGGCCCTGCCGCGCGTACGGTCCTCGTCCGGCCATGAGTCTCCCTCTCTCACCGCACCGCGTCGCGTTCGGTCTGCACGCCCCGAGCGACGTGGCGGCAGCTCGCTCGCAGTCCGTGGTCGCGATCGTGCCCACGCGGGACGAGGCAGATTCGATCGCACCGATCGTGCGCGTGTTGGTCGAGCTCCGAGACCAAGGCGTCATCGACCGCGTGGTGGTGGCCGACGACTCCTCCGACGACACCCCCAAGCTCGCCCAGCAGGCTGGGGCGGAGGTGGTCCGTCAAGCCGACCTTGATCCCGGAGTGGGCGCGGTCCGCGGGAAGGGCGATGCGATGTGGCGCGCCCTCGGAGTCGCCCACGAGGACGTCGTCTGCTTCGTCGACGGCGACACGGAAGGCTTTGGTCCGCAGCATGTCGTCGGACTGGTCGGCGCGGTCGCGGTCGATGGGCATGCGTTCGCGAAAGGCCGCTACCGGCGTCCGTTCGTCGACGTTCGCGGGGCGCGACCAACCGGTGGAGGACGGGTGACCGAGCTCACCGCCAAGCCGCTGCTGCGTCAGTTGTTTCCCCAGTTGCTCGCCTTCGAGCAGCCGTTGGCCGGTGAGCTCGCTGCCCGCACGGACGTGCTGCGCAGCCTCCCGATTGCGACCGGCTACGCCGTCGATGTCGCGCTCCTCATCGACGCGTGGCGCGAACTCGGGCTGGACGCGATGGCGGAGGTCGACCTCGGCGAGCGGCAGAACCGGCACCGGCCGTTGGCCGAGCTCGCCGCCATGGCCGACGAGGTCGCGACGGCCATCCTCGCTCGCGCCGGTTTGCTTGGCGACGACGCGCTGACCGAGCGCCCACCCCGGGTGCCCGCGGCGCTGCGTTCACCGCTGGGAAGCTGACGCTTTCCAGCGCGCGGGCGCCGAACGAACACGCCGCCACCCGGTGCGCGAAGATGGACGCGTGCACATCTCCGCAAAGGTCGACTACGCCATCCGAGCGACCGTCGAGCTGGCCGCCCTTCAACAAGGCGGCGGCGGGCTCCTCACTGCCGAGCGGCTGGGGGAGGCGCAAGGCATTCCGCGCCCGTTCCTGGCGACCATTCTCCAGCAGCTCCGTCGCGCCGGCATCGTCGATTCCAAGCGTGGGGTGGACGGTGGGCACCGTCTCGCAAAGCCTGCCGCCCAGATCGCGCTCGCGGATGTGATCCGCGCCGTCGACGGCCCGATGGCCGCGGTGGCTGGGGTTGCGCCAGAGCAGGTCGAGTACGTAGGCGCTTCGGCGCCGCTGCGCGAGGTGTGGGTCGCGGTCCGCGCGAGTTTGCGCTCGGTCTTGGAGGTCACCACGGTGGCCGATCTTGCGTCCGGTCAGCTCCCGCCGGTGATCGGCGAGCTCATCGCGGCCCCCGGCGCCTGGGACCGCCGGTAGGCGCTTCGGTCTCGAGACGGTGCACGTGACCCACGCCGGCGCAAAAGAGGTTTAAAGCGATCGACAAAAGCAAAACAATCATCTTTGCCCTATAGTCCTCAAACACAACCGGGTTTACCTTGTTTCCCGGGTCCCGCTCCCACCCATTGAGGTCTCATGCGCAAACGCACGATCAGCTCCGTCTTCGCAGCCACGGCTCTCGCCGTCGGACTGGCCGCATGCGGCGGGGCCAGCGACTCCACGACCGACTCCGGGGAGGCCGCCGTGGAGGGCGGCGTCAAGCTGAACCTCGTCGCCTATGCCGTGCCCAAGCCCGGGTTCGACAAGCTGATCCCGGCCTTCCAGAAGACCGAGGCCGGCAAGGGCGTGACCTTCTCGCAGTCCTACGGCGCCTCTGGCGACCAGTCGCGCAAGGTCGAGTCCGGCCTTGAGACCGACCTCGTGAACTTCTCGCTCGAGCCCGACGTGACCCGTCTGGTGGAAGCCGGGCTCGTCGATGAGGACTGGAACCAGGACGCCAACAAGGGCCTGGCCTTCGGGTCGGTCGTGTCGATCGCGGTGCGCAAGGGCAACCCGAAAGGCATCAAGACCTGGGACGACCTGCTGCAGTCCGGCCTCGAGGTCGTGACGCCCAACCCGTTCAGCTCCGGCTCGGCGAAGTGGAACCTCCTTGCGCCCTACGCGGAGAAGAGCAACGGCGGCCAGGACCCCGCCGCGGGCACCAAGTTCGTGAAGTCGCTCGTCGATGACCACATCAAGGTGCAACCAAAGTCCGGACGCGAAGCGACCGAGACGTTCTTGCAAGGGACCGGCGACGCGCTGCTGACCTACGAGAACGAGGCGCTGTTCATCCAGGAGCAGGGCGAGGACATCGACTTCGTCACGCCGCCGCAGACGTTCAAGATCGAGAACCCGATCGCGATCGTGAACACCAGCAAGAACAAGGAGAAGGCACAGGCCTTCAAGGACTTCCTCTACAGCACCGAGGGCCAGACGCTGTGGGCTGAGGCCGGCTTCCGTCCGGTCGATGAAGCGGTGTTCGAGAAGTTCGCGTCGAAGTTCCCGGCGCCGGAGAAGCTCTGGACGATCGACGACTTCGGTGGCTGGGGCAAGGTCAACGACGAGCTGTTCGATGAGGAGAACGGCTCGATCGCGAAGATCTACAACGACGCCACGGCCTAGGTCCACCGCGTGACCACGAAAGCTGCTCCGGCGGCGACCCAGGCGGCGTCTCGGCGCCGCCTGGGTCGCAAGACCGCCGGCGGCGTCGGGCCCGTGGGCCTCGGCGTCGCAACCCTGTGGCTCAGCCTCATCGTGCTGCTGCCGCTGGCCGCGATCTCCGTTCGCGCCTTCGACGAAGGCGTCGGCGGGTTCATCGACGCCATCGACGCTCCGGCCGCGAGAGCAGCGCTGCTCGTGACCATCGGCGTGTCGATCGTGGTCACGCTCATCAACGTCGTGCTGGGCACCCTCGTGGCGTGGGTGCTCGTGCGCGATGACTTTCGCGGCAAGTCGCTCGTCAACGCGCTGATCGACCTGCCGTTCGCGCTCCCCACGATCGTCGCGAGCATCGTGTTGCTGTCGCTGTACGGCCCCCAGAGCCCGTTCGACATCCAGATCAACGCCACGCGCCCCGCGTTGGTGGTGGCGCTGCTCTTCGTCACGCTGCCGTTCGTCGTGCGGTCGGTCCAGCCGGTGCTCCTCGAACTCGACCGTGAGGTCGAGGAAGCCGCCGCTTCGCTCGGCGCCAGCAATCTGACGATCTTCCGCAAGATCATCCTGCCGACCCTGGCCCCAGCGATTCTCGGCGGCGCCGGCCTCGCGTTCACCCGCGCGATCGGCGAGTACGGCTCCGTCGTGCTGATCGGCGGCGGGATCCCGCGAGAAACCGAGGTCGCCTCGCAGTACATCCAGAAGCAGATCGAGATCGACCGCTTCGTCAACGCGGCGGC
>JAEMRF010000170.1 GCA_016463515.1 Solirubrobacteraceae bacterium
CCGGCAACAACCGCATTCGTGGCCTCGCCTCGGACGGCGTGCTCCCCGGCCCGGTCCCTGGGCGAACCCTTCGGCTCTCCCCTTCTGGCGGCTTCACCAGGGCCTTCATCTCGGGGCGCCCCACGGGATTGCCGATTCGCGAGCCCGACCTCGTGCAACTCGGCAGCCGCATCGACACCGAAAAGGGCCGCGTGACGATCGAGACCGGCACCCCCTCGGGCACCGTGCGCACCGCCAATGTGACCAGCGGGCAGTTCGCCATCGAGCAGCCGGTCGGCCCGATCGAAACCACCTTCCGGCTCACGGCGCCGATGAACGGCTGCCGCCCGTTCGAGGGCGGCGGCGGCTCAGGCTCTGCCGCCAAGAAGGTCGCAGGCAAGGCCACGAAGTCCAGCCGCCCGATCGCCTCGGCGGCCAAGCAAAAGAAGAAGAAGCCCAAGCGCAAACGCCGTAGCCGCAAGATCTTCGTGCAGTCCGACGGCGGGCACCGCACCTCCGGCCGCTACTCCGACGCGATCGTACGCGGCACCCAGTGGACCATCCAGGACTACTGCACCAACACCCGGGTCACCGTGCGCGAGGGGCTCGTCGAGGTCTTCGACCAGGTCAAGCGCAAGTCCGTGCTCGTGCCCGCTGGTGAGCGCTACATCTCGCGGCTCAAGAAGCCGAGGAAGCGGTAGCGAGCGCTCAGCGCGAGCGGCGCGCCAGCGCCGGGGCGTCGAGGACTTCGGTGCGCCCTCGTCCGAGCTTGACGGCGCCCTTCTCCTGCTCGGCACGCAGCACCCGGTTGACCGTCGCGCGGCTCGTGCCAGCCAGATCAGCCAGGTCGTCCTGGGTGAGCGGCACCACGCGCGGCTCCACGTCGGGCAGTTCGCCACGCTCAGGCGTGCGGTAGCCACCTGAGACCTCGAGCAGCCGCCGCCGCACCCGCTTCTCAGCCGAGACGTAGTGGGCCTCGGCAACGAGTTTGGAGAGCCGGCGCACCTGCTCGGCCAGCACAGCGATGACCACTTGCGAGGTGTCTGGCCGCAGGCGCCGCAGGCGTTCGAAGTCGAGCCGGTGGATCGAGAGCGTCTCGCCGCCTTCGAGCGCACTCACGGTGGCGCTGCGGCGAGCGTCGGGGCCGTCGACCAGTGCGAGCTCTCCGAACATGTCGCCGGGAGTCAGCACGGTGAGCATCACGGCGTCGCCGAGCTGACCGATGCCACGGACGGCAAAGCGGCCCTTGTCGACGAGATGCAGCGTGTCAGCGGGGTCGTCCTGGTGAAACACGACCTCGCCGCGCGCAAAGCGGCGCCGGCGGGCGATCGCGAGCAGTTCGCGTACCTCTTCTTCCGGCACGCCCTCCAGGAGTTCCCATCGCACGGCGCGAGCCTATCCCGAACTGCGGGCGGCGAATGAACGGCCTGCAAACGGTTGCTTTCTCGCCGACGCGCGGTTGTGTCGCGGGCGTGACACAACGGGCGTTGCGTGCGATGCAGACGCGCCTGCGCGTCCACGGGACAGTGCTTGCAACGCGGTCGCAACAACGCCCCGCAACCACATTCACTGAAAGAGAACCACGTCATGCCAATCCGTCGACTCCCCCGCCCCACCGCCACCAGCGTCATCGCAATGACCGCCCTGGTGCTGTCGGTCTCCGGGACCTCCTACGCGGCCGCCATGGTGGCCAAGAACTCCGTCAACTCCAGCTCGATCGTAAATAGCTCCGTCAGGTCCGCGGACCTGCGGTCCGGCGCGGTCACGGGCAGCAAGCTCGGGACGGGCTCGGTCACGGCCGCCAAGCTCGGCACCGGCGCCGTGACGGGCTTCAGCCTCGCCGACGGCTCGGTCAGCTCCGGCAAGCTCGCCGACGGCTCGGTCGGTACGCCCAAACTTGCGGACGGCGCCGTCAGCACGCCGAAGCTCGGCGACGGTGCGGTCACCGGCCCCAAACTCTCTGAGAGCTCGGTCAGTACGACGAAGCTCGCCGACGAATCGGTGACCCGCGCCAAACTCGCGCTCGACGCCCGCCCGATGTTCGCGGTGGTCCAGCCCAATGGCACCCTGGCCCGCAGCAGCGCGCACGTGGTCAGCTCCACCCGAACGGCCGAAGGCATCTACGAGGTCAAGCTCGACCGCGACGTGACGCAGTGCGCCTACGTGGCCTCGGCCGGTAGCGCTGGTGCGCCGCTGCAGGAGGGCATCGCCTCGGCCGACCAGCTCGTGAACCAGGCCGACACGATCAACGTAACCACATCAACGACGACAGGCGTTCGCGCCGACCGTCCGTTCCATGTGACGGTCGTCTGCTGAGACGACCGACCCAGGGTTTCGGGAAGGGGACAGTCCCGAATGCAAACGCGGAGGGGCGTGGGAGCGGTGGGCTCCTGCGCCCCTCTTGCGCTTACCGCAGGAAGGGGTTGGAGCGAGCCTCTTCGCCGAGGGTCGTCGGGCCCATGTGGCCCGGCAGCACCGTGGTGTCGGGGTCGAACTCCTGCATGAGCTCTGCGATCGACTGCAGCAGCCGCGGATGATCGCCACCAGGCAGGTCGGTCCGGCCGATCGAGCCTTGGAAGAGCACGTCGCCGGAGAGCAGGAACGGGTGGCCCTGCGGTGCGTAGACCACGTGCCCGATCGAATGCCCGGGCGTGAAGACCACGTCGAACTTCATGCCGGCGAGCTCGACCACGTCGCCGCCGGTGACGGTGTGCTCTGCGTCGTACGGCGTGAAGGGCCCGAACTGCGCGAACATGCCGCCGCGCGCGCCCATGATCTCGTCGATCTTCAGGAGCAGTTCGTGCTCGAGCTCGGGCACCCAGACCTCGGCGCCGGTGGCCTGCGCGAGCTCGGCAACCGCGCCCACGTGGTCGAAGTGCGTGTGCGTGAGCAGGATGCCTGCGAGGGTGACGCCCAGTTCGTCGAAGGCCTTCAGGAACCGCTGGGCCTCGGCGCCAGGGTCGACGACGACGACTTCGGTGGCGTTCTCGTCGGTGCGGACCAGGAAGCTGTTCTCCTGGATCGCCCCGACGGTGAACATCCGGATGTCGAGGGTCACGCGCCCCTCTTGAGGTACCGGTTGTAGACCCAGCGATCGGAGTAGTACGACAGCGGGATGTAGATCAGGTAGGCGAACGCCACGAGGCCCAAGATCTGCGCGAGCGACGCAGTGGTGTTGGTGAAGTACAACACGGGCAGCAGGATCACTACCGGTAGCAGCGCCTTCAGGAACGCGCGCTTCCACGACGCCGGCTGCGGCACGCGCGGCCCGCTGGCGCCATTGGAGGACTGCGGCGCGTTGCGTGCGCCGGTGCGTCCGCGGGTCTCGACCATTCCGGCGGCGTTGCCCCGGTGTTTGGTCGGTCGGCGTTTCTTCGTGGAACCCATCGGCTGCTCACCTTAAACCCTCGACGGCGCTTGCGAGGTGGCACCGAACACCTTCGGCGCGCGGGCAGCGGGGGCTAGACGGAGAGTCCTTCGGCAAGGAGCGCGGCTTCGATCGTGGCCACGCCAGCGATCTCCAGCTCGGTCGGGAAGCCGTCCAGGGCGGCCCGCGGGCACAGTCCGACGAGTTCACACCGCGCCACCGGAGCGTGGGCAGCCACCGCTGCCACGAGCCGAGCGAGCGGGACGGCGCGGTGATCTTCCACGTTGCAGGAGACCTGCGCCACACCGCCCGCAGCAGCGAGCTCCAGCCCAATCGCTCGCAGCCCCGGCAGGCCTTCCTCCCCGCCCTCGCGGATCAGCGCGGCGATCCGGCGTGCATCGTCGAGCGTTGCTGGGGCCTGGAGCTCGAGGTTGAAGGCCACCAGTGGTGGGCGCGCAGCGACCAGCGCAGCACCCACGCGCGGATCGATCGTGGCGGGCCCAAAGTCTGGGTGGAGCTCACCGTCTTCCACGCGACGCAGGAGCTCCGTGGTGCCGCCGCGCCGAAGGAACGCGCGGGTGCGGCCACCGGCCAGCTCGCCGTAGAGCAGGACCGGGATGCCAACCTCGCCGAGAAGCTGGGCCGTGAGCAGCGCCTCGGCGATCGCGGCGCCTGCGCGAGCCTCATCCAGGAACACCACCGGGCAGACGTCGAGCGCGCCCACGTGCGGGTGGATGCCGCGGCTCGTGGTGAGGTCGATCGCGTCGACGGCCGCAAGAGCACCAGCCTGGAGGGCCCGCGCCAGCTGGCCTTGCGGGGCCGCGAGCGTGTGGACGCTGCGGTGGTGGTCTGGGTCCAGGTGGGTCGCCAGCAGCCTCGCTCCGCCGGCCGCGTAGGCGGCGCCGATCTCGTCGACGGCTCCCGCGCGGCGCCCCTCTGAAATGTTGGGCACGGCCATCAGGAGCGGCGCCGCGCCGGCGGCGGGCGTGGGCGTCGGCGCGCTCATGCGTCCAGCACGAACACGCCGCTGTCGACGACGAGCGTCTGCCCGACGTAGACGGTCGGTTTGCGCACGACCACGTCGAGGTGGACCGGCACGGCGACGTCGCCGCCGATGCCAGCGCTCGCGCCAAACGCCAGGTGGGCTGTGCCGAGGACCTTTTCGTCTTCCAGGATGTTGCCGGTGATCCTGGCGTTCTCGTTCGTTCCGATCCCAAGCTCAGCGATCGAGCGCGCGAGGGGTCCGTGGGCATCCAGCGCGCCCAGGAACGCTTCCGCCGCCCCGGCCGGCCCGCCGGTGGCGTCCGCCAACATCCCATCTTCGACGGTCAACAGCACGGGCTCATCGGAGGCGCCACTGGTCGGGAGCACATGCGCGGCGATCGTCCCGTCTGCCGTTTGGGGCGAGACGAATCCCTCGCCGCAGGGCAGGTTCCCGAACGCGCCTGGGGCGCGCAGGTTGCCATCGTCGCTGATGGCGTCGCGGCCGGCGAGGTCGAGCGTGAGGTCGGTGCCATCGGCGCAGCGCACGGTCGCCGTCTCGGACCCAGTCAGGAGTTCTGCCACCGCGGCCGACCGTCGACCGACGAGCTGCAGGTCGGCGGTCATCAGCCGCGAGAGCATGCCGATCGTGACCCCGGGGAGCGTGGCGCCTCGAACGCCTGCCGCGCTGGCCTCTTTGCGGGCGAGCGTGTGGCTGAGCGACGGCAGACACGGCGCCAAGAAGGCGTCCGTCCGCCGCATGGCCGCCGCGACGGCGCGGGTGGGCTCCGAGCCTCGCTGCGCGCTGGGCGGCAGGACGACAACGGCTGGATCGCCGCCGGCGTCCTGCACCGCTTCAAGGAGGCCAGCTCCGACGCCACGCCGCTCCGGATCGATCAGAATCAGGACGTCGTCGCCGGGCTTGATGCCCACGCAGTGCTCGACGATCTGGCGGTAGGCGACGTCGAGCAGCTGCGGATCGACGGACGTGCTGCGGGCGGGGTCCACCCCAACATTCTTGCTGGGCGCTCGGCGGAACGTTGCGTGTTGGCGGCGCGCCGCCCGCCTCGGGCCGCCCGCCGCGAAAACGATTGCGTCGGTTACGGCGTGGGGAGCGCTGGCACGAGTCCGCCGAGGCCCGGGAGTGAGAAGCTCGGCAGGTCGGCCGTGACCTGTGCGGTCATGAGGCCCAGGAGCGCGCCAGCGCGGACGCCGCGGATCTTGGCCTTCTTCGCGGCGGCGGCCATGTCTTCAGAGACGAGCATCTGCAGGTCCACGAAGTCGTAGCCCGTCTCGCTCTGCTGGATGTTCATGGTCGGAGAGATCGTGAGCGCAGCGAACTGGCGCTGCGGGCGGCCGCGCACCGTGCCAGACAGATCTGCTCCTTCGGGGCGCAGGCGCAGCGCGATGTCGTCGACCACGATCTTGCGGCCGTCGGGGCGGCGGAACATCAGCGTGCCGGTGGTGACGATGTCGGCCGTACCGGGCGAGATCGTGATCGTCGTGCTGGCGTCGATCGGCAGCGTGACCAGGCGCTTCTTGCTGCTGTACTTCGCGCCGGCCTTCACCGAGACCTTGGCCTTGGAGTTCTTCATGGTGGTCAGGAAGGTCTTGTCGAGCTTGACCGTCATCTGCCCCGTCATGCGCAGCACGACCGTGTTGACCGTCGTCGGCGCGGTCTGCGCGTGCACCGGTCCGGCAACCACAAGACCGGCCACGAGGGCAGCCGCGGAGGCGGTGATGGTGCGGCGGACTCGTGCGGAACGTGGGGGCATGGATGGACCTCGGGGCCTCTGGCCAGTGACGGCATCGGGCCGGGTGGGAGCCGGCCTCGTTGATGGAACACGGCCGAAGCGCGGTAGTCGCGCTCTCCATAGACGGTATCGCGCCACCTCCGCGCCGGAGCCGTAGGCTCAGCGGTGATGTCCATCCTCGACGCCCTCACCGCCCAGATCAACGACGCCCAGAAGCAGCGCGACGCCGTGCGCCGCGACGCCCTGCGCCTGGTTCGCGACGCCCTGCAGAAGGAGCTCAAGGATCAGGGCTCCGTCGACGAGGTGGCGGTGCTCAAGCGCGAGCGCAAGCGTCGCCTGCAGTCGGCCGAGATCTACACGGAGAACGGCCGTACCGATCTCGCTGCCGCAGAGCAATCCGAGGCCGATCTGATCGAGACGTTCCTGCCCAAGCAGCTCGGTGAAGACGAGCTCGCCGCCTTGGTCGACGCCGCCATCGCCGAGACGGGCGCGACCACCAAGCGCGACATGGGCGCCGTGATGAAGCACGTGCTCGCCGCAGCCGGCGACGGCGCCGACGGCAAAGTCGTGTCGGGCCTCGTGGC
>JAEMRF010000614.1 GCA_016463515.1 Solirubrobacteraceae bacterium
CCCGCACCGTCTTCGAGTTCAGCTCCGGCGCGCTCGGCGCCCAGAGCGGCGTGGGTGGCGGCGGCCGCTACGACGGCCTCGTGCAGCAGATCGGTGGCCCCGCGACGCCCGGCGCCGGCTGGGCCGCCGGGATTGAGCGGCTGTTGCTGTCTGGCGGCGACCAGCTCGGCGACTTCCGGCGGCCGGTCGGCGTCTTTGTCGCGTCAGCGCCCGACCAACGCGTCGCGGCGTTCGCGCTCGCCCAGAGCCTGAACGAAGGTCCGCGCGTCGAGATGGACCTTTCGGGTCGCTCGATCAAGGGCCAGCTCAAGGCCGCAGCACGGCTTGAGCCCCACGTCACCGTGATCCTCGAAGGTGGCGAGGTCCGCATCCGCCGTCGCGGCCACGACGATGTGGTCGTGGCCGACGGCGCTGATGCCACGCAGGCGGCGCTCGACGCCTACAGCGAGACCGTCGGCAATCACGTCACGATGCATTCCGACGGCTCTGTCACCAGCCGCACGTCCTCGACGCTTCCCTCCGACCTGAGTCCCAACGCATGACCACGCTTCCTGCTCCGCGCGCCAACATCTACCGCGATGCCTGGAACGGCGACCTGCGTGCGGCTGATGCCGGCGCGGTCAAGCGCGTCTCCGGGTGGGTGCACCGTCGCCGCGACCACGGTGGCCTGATCTTCATCGATCTGCGCGACCGCACCGGCCTGCTGCAGCTCGTGATCGACCCGGATGCCGGCGCCGACATCTTCGCGGCGGCTGAGCGCCTGCGCTCCGAGCACGTGATCTCCGTCAGCGGCGAGATCAGCCAGCGTGGGGCGGAGCATGTGAACCCGAACCTGCCGACCGGCGAGATCGAGCTGCGGGTCGCGTCGCTCGACCTGCTGGCCGAGGCCGACACGCCGCCGTTCCCGGTCGACGAGGAGACCAAGGTCTCCGAGGAGATCCGCCTCAAGCACCGCGCCGTGGATCTGCGCCGCCAGGGCCTCAAGGACGCGCTCGTGCTGCGCTCCGCGATCACTCACGCGATGCGCGAGGACCTCGCCGGCCAGGGCTTCCTGGAGGTCGAGACCCCGATCCTCACGCGCTCCACGCCCGAGGGCGCCCGCGACTTCCTGGTGCCCAGCCGCTTCCAGCCCGGCGCCTTCTACGCGCTGCCCCAGTCGCCGCAGCTGTTCAAGCAGCTGCTGATGGTCGGCGGCCTGGAGCGCTACTACCAAATCGCTCGCTGCTTCCGCGACGAAGACCTGCGCGCTGATCGCCAGCCCGAATTCACCCAGCTCGACATCGAGATGAGCTTCGTGACCGAGGACGACGTGATCGCCGAAGTCGAACGCCTGATGACGAAGGTCTTCGAGGTCGGTGGGCTCGAGGTCGCGCCGGCGCCGTGGCCGCGGATGAGCTACGAGGAGTCGATGCTGCGGTTCGGCAACGATCGCCCGGATCTGCGCTTCGGCCTGGAGATCAAGGACGTGTCGCAGGCGCTGAGCGGCTCGGAGTTCAAGGTCTTCGAGTCGGTCATGGCCGCAGGTGGCGTGGTGCGCGCGATCAACGCCGGCCAGCGTGAGTTCCCCCGCAAGGAGCTCGACAACCTCAACGAGGTCGCCCAGCGCCACGGCGGCAAGGCCGTTGCGTGGGCGTTCGTGCAGGAGGACGGCACCTGGCGCTCGCCGATCGCCAAGTTCCTGGGCGAAG
>JAEMRF010000171.1 GCA_016463515.1 Solirubrobacteraceae bacterium
TCGTGAACTTCTTCTTCTTCGTGGCGGAGGAGCTGCGCGGCATCATGGCCTCGCTGGGTATCCGCACGATGAACGAGATGATCGGGCGCACCGAGCTGCTGCAGGCCGACGACGCGATCACGCACTGGAAGGCGTCGGGCCTCGACCTCACGCACCTCCTGGCGTTCCCGAACGACGTCGACCCCAGCGCACCGCGCTACCGCGTCGAGGGGCCGCCGCCTGTCCTTGGCGACCACCTCGACTGGGGTCTGGTCGACCAGGCCAAGGATGCGATCAACGCGGGCGAGCCCGTCGTTCTGCAGCAGGCAATCCGCAACCTGGACCGCTGCACCGGCGGCATCCTCTCCAGCCACGTGGCCGCGCGCTACGGGCAGGCGGGCCTGCCCGACAACACCATCCAGGTGAACTTCACCGGCTCGGCCGGCCAGTCGTTCGGCGGCTGGCTCGCCCACGGCGTCACGTTCTCGCTGGAAGGCGACGCCAACGATTACGTCGGCAAGGGCCTCTCCGGTGGCGTGCTCTCCGTACGTCCGCCGGCCGATGCCACCTACGTCCCGGAAGACAACGTGATCGTCGGCAACACGCTGCTGTACGGCGCGACCGAAGGTCGAGCATTCATCCGCGGCAAGGCCGGCGAGCGGTTCGCCGTGCGCAACTCGGGGGCCAACGCGGTCGTCGAAGGCGTCGGCGACCACGGCTGTGAGTACATGACGGGTGGCCGCGTGGTCGTCCTCGGCGGGACTGGCCGCAACTTCGCCGCCGGCATGAGCGGAGGCCTGGCGTTCGTCTACGACCCCGAGGGCACGTTTGGTCAGCGGGTCAACCCGACGATGCTCGACCAGCTCGAAGAGCTCTCCTCCGAGGATCAGGACGAGCTCCGCAGCCTGCTCGAAGAGCATGTGCAGCGGACCGGCTCGACCGTGGCCGAGGGCATCCTGAGCCGCTTCGACGAAGCGGTGTCTGATTTCGTGAAGATCTTCCCGACCGACTACAAGCGGGTGCTCGCCGAGCGAGCCGCCGCCGCGGCCGGGACCACCGGAGGCGCTGCCTGATGGGTGAACTAGGCGGCTTTCTCCGCATCGAGAAGCACAACTTCAAGTACTCCGATCCGGCGCAGCGCGTCGGGCACGTCAAGGAGTTCATCGAGCGTCTCCCAGAGGCTGAGATCTCCCAGCAGGGCGGCCGCTGCATGGAGTGCGGCGTCCCGTTCTGCCATAACGGCTGCCCGCTGGGCAACCTGATCCCGGACTGGAACGACCTCGTCTACCGCGGTCGCTGGGACAACGCCGTCCGCCAGCTCCACGCGACCAACAACTTCCCCGAGTTCACCGGGCGCCTGTGCCCGGCACCGTGTGAAGCCTCGTGCGTGCTCGAGATCAACGAAGGCGACGCCGTCACGATCAAGCAGATCGAGCTCGCCATCTCCGACTACGCCGTGGCCAACGGTCACCTGGCACCGCAGCCGCCCGAGCACGAGACGGGCCATAGCGTCGCCGTCGTCGGTGCTGGCCCTGCCGGCATGGCCGCCGCGCAGCAGCTGCGCCGCATGGGCCACGCCGTCACGCTCTTCGAGCGCGACGAGGCCGCTGGTGGCCTGATGCGCTTCGGCGTCCCGGACTTCAAGATCGAGAAGCAGGTCATCGAGCTGCGCGTCGAGCAGCTCATCGCTGAAGGCGTCGAGCTGCGCGCCGGCGTCGACGTTGGCGTCGACATCACCGTGGAAGAGCTCCGTGAGGAGTTCGGCGCCGTGATTCTGGCGACCGGGTCGCGCGTCCCGCGTGACCTGCCCGTCCCCGGGCGCGAGCTCGAAGGCGTGCACTTCGCGATGGAGTTCCTCTACGAGCGCAACCGCCGCGTCTCGCGCGTCGACGGCCCCACGCCGCAGGGCACGATCCCGGAAGACACCGGCATCACCGCTGCCGGCAAGAAGGTCGTCGTGATCGGCGGCGGCGACACCGGCGCTGACTGCGTGGCCAACTCACTGCGCGAAGGCGCCGTCGAAGTCGTCCAGCTCGAGCTGCTCCCCGAGCCGCCGGCCAACCGCCCGGACGACCGCACGCCGTGGCCGCTCTGGCCCGCGAAGTACCGCAAGTCCTACGCCAAAGAGGAGCTCGACGCCCTCGACAAGGGTGAGCAGGACTTCTCCGTCATCACCACCGCCTTCGAAGGCGAAGATGGCAAGGTCAAGCGCCTGAAGGTCTCCAAAGCTGCCGACGCACCGCCGTTCGCGCCGGTCGATGGCACCGAGTTCGAGATCGAGGCCGACCTCGTCCTGCTGGCCATGGGCTTCCTGCATCCTGAGCAGGAGCTGCTCGATCAGCTCGGCGTCGACAAAGACGCGCGTGGCAACGTCAAGTCGGTCCGTCCCTACACGTCGTCGGTCGACGGCGTCTTCGCCGCCGGCGACTGCCGCCGCGGCCAGTCGCTCATCGTCTGGGCCATCAACGAGGGCCGTCGCGCCGCCAACATGGCCGACCGGTTCCTGGGTGAGCGCACGCGGGATGTTGCGGACGCCTTGAGCGTCTGATCGATTCGGGGTGGCCGGTCGGGGCTGGCGGCTCCGGTCCAGGCCATTCCCGCCGCTCGCCTGGCGGCTCGCTCTGGTCATAACGCCCTGGCCCAGAGCCGCCAGCCCCGACCTGGGGCGCCGCGGGCTCGACGGCCGCTGATGCGTTCGCACCGTCCTGCGTGCGTGACGCTGGTTGGTTGGGGTCGGCCATGGTGACGGCGCTCCGGCTCGCTTGCGGCCGCGCCGATCCGCGCGGGCCACAGGGACCGTCGCTGCGTTGAGGACGCCGTCGATCCACGGCGTGGGGGCCTGATCGATTGGCGTTGGTTGGGCGGCGCGATCTGGCTGGGGTAGGGGCGCGGGGGAGGGTCGGTACGCTGGTGGCGTGACGGCTGCTTCTCGTCCGAGTGTGTTGGTGATCGGTGCTGGGTCGGCCGGCATTGCCGCGCTCAAGACCCTGCGTGATCGTGGACTTGACGCGGTGGCGGTCGAAGCGGCCGACCGGCTCGGAGGGCGCTGGGTCAACAAGGATCCAGAACTCGGTCCGGTGGCCTACCGGACCCTGCACTCAAATACTTCGCGTGACGCGCTGGCCTACGCCGACTTTCCGGCGCCGCGTCACCTGCCGGTCTTCCCAAGCGCCGTGCAAGTGGGGGAGTACTGCGAGCACTACGTCGACGCCTTCGGCCTACGCGACCGCATCCAGCTCGGCGAACGGGTGGTCACCACCACCCGAAAGCCCGGCGGTGGCTGGACCGTCGAGACCACCAACGGCACGCGCGAGGTCGGCGCGCTCGTCGTCGCAACCGGACCGTTCGGCAAACCTCGCCTTCCCGAACCGGCCCTTCCGGGGCTCTCGAGCTTCGGGGGCGAAGTCCTGCACGTGCACGACTACCAAGGGCCCAGCCAGCTCAAAGGCAAGCGCGTGGTCGTCGTGGGCGTCGGCACGTCGGCCGTCGACCTCGCCTGCGACGCAGCCGAGCACGCCGATGTCGCACTGCACTCGATGCGGCGCGGCGCCTGGTTCCTTCCCGAGATCCTCTTCGGTCGGCCCGCCGACCGCTACCGCCCGCCGGTCCCACTGTCGTGGAAGGCTCGGCGAGCACTGTTCGCGCGCGCCGCAGCAGCCCAGCTCGGGCCACTGGCGACCTACGGGATCGCGCACCCGGGCCACGGCTACGGCGAAGTCCACCCACTGCGCTCAGGGCGTCTGCTGTCGCACCTGGCCCACGGCAACGTGGCCACCAGGCCCGCCCTTGCGGGATATACGGCCAACGGCGTGGAGTACGTCGACGGGCGCTCCGACGACGCCGACATGGTGCTGTTCTGCACCGGCTGGCTCGTCGAGCACCCCTTCCTGCCCGAGGAGCTTCGCGGCGACGGCGCTGGGCCGCCACTGCTGGCGCGCATCTTCCACCCCGACGCCCCCGACCTCGCGTTCGCTGGACTCATCGACGCCGGCACCGTGGCCATGCCGCTCGCGGAGGCGCAAGGACGCGTCATCGCCGACCATCTCTGCGGCGACTATCACCCGGTGCCCGTCTCCGAGCGGGCTGATCAGGTTGCGCTGGAAGAAGCGATCAGCCGCGAGCGCTATCCGGCGGCCCGTCGCGTGCGGCTCCAAGTCGACCCCGTCGACTACCCGGTTGCGCTCGAAAAAGAGCGCCGCGCCGGCCACCTGCGCGCTCGCGCCGCGGGCCACACCCTGCCGGTCTGAACACCCATACGGCCGGCGCGCGAGACGGTCGTCTTCGACCGGCCGCGCTGATCTGCGCAAGCGCCGTACAATCCGCGCCGTGCCCACCTTCTGCCGTCACGGTCGCTTCGAAGCCAGCTGCGCCATCTGCCGGAACGAGAAGGCCAAAGCGGAACCCAAAACCGAGCGCCCGACCTCGAAAGGCACTGCTGCCCGCCGACCGGCCAGCAGCCAAGCCGCAGCTCCGGCGGGCCGCACGCGCTCACGCACCGTGGTGACCGGGAAGCTCACGCGCAACGCCGACGACGGCTTCCGCAGCGAGCTGTTGCCCGGCATCCGCGCCAGCGCCGACGCCATGGTGCTGGCCCAGGAGCTCACGATCGCCGAAGCACGTTTGAGCTCACTTGCCACGGATGCTGCCGGGCCGTGGTCGGTCGTTGCTGAGCTTGCCGGAGATCCGTCGCGCGCGTTCGTCGCTGCGCTCGTCGTAGCGGTCGCCTCGCCCGACGACACGGCAGGATCACTCGCCACCGCAGCTGGAGCGCTCGCAGCCCTCGAAACGGGGCTTGCTGAGCTCGATGACGCGGGAACGCTCAGCGGCGCCAGCGCTGTCGCCGAGCTCCTCGACGCGGGGCCGCGCGGTCCCCGTGCCCATGACGCGTCCGGGGCGGCCCTCGCCGTGCCCGCGCAGCTCGCCCAGCGCAGCGGGGGCTCGCTCGCAGCAGGCCTCCAGGGAGAAGCAACGTGGACGCCTGAACGGCGATTTGCGCGCCTGCTCGACCGTCTTGCGCTGAAGGGCCTGCCGCGCGCCGTCCGATTTGACCTGCTCGTGGCGCTGGGCCGCAGCGGGGCGCTGCCCGTGCGCGCCGACGGCCTGCACCTCGGAACCGATCAGGTCACGCACGCCGCCAAGCGGCTCTTCGCCGTTGCCGATGTTGCGCTCCTGGAGCGCCGCGCCGCGGCGCTCGTCGACGCGACCGACGTGGCGTGGGACGCCCTCGAGCTGGCCCTCTGGAACATCGCTGGCGCCGACGCGACCGGCAGCGGCGCAGCCGCTCGCTGGTCGACGGCCAAACCCGGAACGAACCTTGGGCTCCCGGGTGAGATCGACCAGGAGCACGCGATGACGATCGCAACGCTCCTGCAGGACTGACGTCCCGGCTACGCCGCGGTCGGCGGCTCCGGCGACTTCGGCGACGTTGCGTCTCCCGACAGATCGCGAGAGAGCGGAATCCCCAGGACTTTGCGCTGCTTGGGGGTCGGCGTCGCTGCGGCTGCCGCTGCGAGCATTGCTTCAGCTTGGGCGATGGCAGCTGCGTGTTCGGGTGAGAGCTCCGGCCGAGCCTGAGCAGGTGCACTGGCTGGAGATGCCGGCACCGCTTGCTGGCTGAGTGGAACCTGAGTCAACGGTGCTTGCGGGGCGGCTGGAACCTGCGTGAGGATGGGCTGCGGAGCCACGGCGGCGCCGCCGCTGGGTGCCGGCTGTGGTTGCTGCACGGGGGCAGTGGGCAGCGGCGCAGCCTGGGCCGGGTGGGGGACACCGGGGTGGCCTTGCTGCGGGGGTGCCGCTGGTGCCTGGGGAGCCATTGCGGGCTGCTGGGGGTGCTGGGTCGGAACGACGTGTGGCGCAGTGGGAAGCGGCGCAACCGCCGCCTGAGGCGCGGCGAGGGCTGGCCCGGCCGGCGTGGCGGGTGGAGCCAGCGGAGCGCCCTGGGCAGCCATCGGCGCGGCCGCCTGTGCCGGCTGGGGCGCAGCGAGCTGCTGCGCGGGCGCCGGCGCTGCAGGCATGGGCTGCGGGGCAGCGACGGGTTGCGGCGCCGCGATGGGCTGTGGCGCAGGCATTGGCTGTGGGGCAGCTAGGGGCTGTGGTGCAGCGACGGGTTGTGGGGCAGCTAGGGGCTGTGGTGCAGCGACCGGTTGTGGGGCAGCCAGGGGCTGTGGTGCAGCGACCGGTTGCGGGGCAGCGACGGGCTGTGGCGCAGCCAGGGGCCGTGGTGCAGCCAGGGGCTGCGGTGCAGCGACGGGTTGCGGTGCAGCCAGGGGCTGTGGCGCAACCGGATGTTGCGGCGCCGCGATCGGCTGCGGGACCGCTGCCGTCGTCAAGGGCTGTGGCGCCATGGGCTGCGGGGCCATGGGCTGTGGTGGCGTGGGCGCAGCCATGGGCTGCGGGGGCTGGGGACCGGCCAGCGGTTGCGGGACCGCGGTCGGCGTCGGCTGGGGCGGATGCAACGCCGCGACGGGTTGCGGGGCCACGGGAACCGCCGGAGTGAGCTGTGGCGCGCCTGGAACGCCATACGCCTCTGCGTCGGCATGCGGGCCGGGAACCGTCGGCAGCGGCGCCGTGGTGGCCTCTTCGACGGGCGTGACCTCGACGTCGTCGTTGGCCGCCCGCACGTCCTTGCGTGAGAGCGGCATCCCGAACACCGTGCGTGGCTTGGAGGCTTGGTCCTTGGTCT
>JAEMRF010000615.1 GCA_016463515.1 Solirubrobacteraceae bacterium
ACGCGAGCCCGCTCGCTCGCTTGCGCTCGCCGCAGCACAGCGATTCACCGAACGCGTCGCTGCGCGCCGGGTGGTCGACGGGCACAGCGGCGCCTGGGCTGAGCGGCCTGCTCGGCCGGCCTGCGGGCATCGCCAGCGGGCCAGGCGCCCTGGCCGACGCCGGTCCCGAAGCGCTGCTCGCCCAGCTCGGCGCTGCGCTGGGCATCGCGCCCGGCGCGCTGCGGCTGGGCGCCGGCATGCTGCCGCGCTAGGCGCCGGACAGCCCACCGCCTCGCACCACGCCGCACGCGGCACGCGGCGCCGACCACCGTCGGCCGGTCGTCGCGCCGCCAGCCAGCCGGTCGAAACCAAGGACGCCAGACATCCTCCATCTCGACCGCCCTCCCAAAGACCCATCAGCCGGTCGAAACCAAGGACGCTAAACGTCCTTCATCTCGACCGGCCCCTTGGAGACGCCGGGGCGTTTGTTCTCTCCGCGAGACTCGAGGAGGGGGGCGAATTTGGGCGGCCCAAACCCTCTAATAGGTATGGGCACAAAACGAGATCCAGACCGAGCGACGCGAAACGCAGAGCGCCGCGCCAGAGACGAACGCCGCCAACACGGGCTCACGGTGCTGCTGGATCGGCAGGCCGGTCGAGTGTCGTTTCAGCAGCTCAAAGAGCTCGGTTTCGACTACAAGTCGATTGCTCGACGTCGGGCGAACGGCAGCTTGATTCTCGACTCCGAACCGGTGCCGAAAGCGCACCTTCGTGCGCGCACGCTGGTCACGAACGACGACGTCGTAGCGCCTCCATCTCCGACGCAGCGCGTGTACCGCGCTCCGGGCACCCACGAAGCTCAGGACGGACGCCGGTGGCGAGCCGTGTTGAGCGCCCCTCGCATCGGCGTGCTCGATCACGTCAGCAGCCTCGAACTCCTCGGGATCGACACCTTCCCGAACGCGCCCATCCATGTGGTGGTCGAAGGCGGTGGGTGGGACGCGCCCCGCGGCGTCATGGGTCACCGGTCTCGCTCACTGCCCGCCGAAGACCTCGTGGTAGTCCGCGGATTGACCTGCACGATCCTCTCCCGCGCGCTCTTCGCGGCGGCGCCGGACCTGCGACCCGACCGCCTCCACGACCTGCTCGACACGGCCGTGCGACTCGGACGGTACGACGGCGATGCGATGGTGCGCATCCTCGACTCCCGTTGCACGGTCCGCGGATATCGACAACTCACCGCGGCCGTCGCCGCGCTGGACGCCACCAGCGGGACCTTCCGAAGCGTTTTCGAGCGTCGAACCACTCGCCTCGTCGAACGGTCTCAGCTGATTCCGCCACCCGTCGTGAACGTCCTGGTCGACGGGTTCCGCCCAGATCTCCGATTTGTCGGAACGCGCGCGATCATCGAGTGCGACGGGCGGGACTACCACCGGTCTCCTGCGCAGATCATCGCCGACGACGAACGCCAGGAGATCCTTGAGGCACGCGGGTTCCGTTTTCTCCGGTTGCGCTGGGATGACGTGGTCTACGACGAAGAGCAAACCCTCCAACGCATCGAGCGGTTCGTCCTTGAGAATCTCGACCCGCCGATCCCAGGGCACTGACGCCAGCGACCGACAGCCGGTCGAAACCAAGGACGCCAAACGTCCTTCATCTCGACCGGCCCCAGGGGCCTCTGGCACCCGGGGACGTGAGCCATGGCGA
>JAEMRF010000616.1 GCA_016463515.1 Solirubrobacteraceae bacterium
ACCGCTGCACCGCAACGTGACCATGATCCCGGCCCGCGGCGGCCTGGTGCAGGTCGCGTCGACCCGCGCCGCCTGAGGCGCGCTCGGGTCCCGCGGACTTGGTCGCGGCGCGGCGAAGCAGCCGACGCCCGGCGGCTTGCGGGCGCCAAGCAGCCGGCTGATCGCTCAACGCATCCCGCGACCTACCGGTGGACGCGCACGACGAACGGCACGAGGCTGACGTCGTCGCTCTTTCCACTGTCGCGGCGAAGAATCCCGACCACGCCTCCATCTGGCAATGCTCGGGGGCTTTCGAGCACGGAGATCCCCACCTCGAGCTTGGGCAGAAGCCGCTGCGGTGCCGACCAGGCCCCGCCTGCGGCCCGCTGCATCGTCATCGTCTCGGCGCCCCAGAACACAGCTGCGCCGCCGTCTGCGGTGTGCAGCACCGAGAACTCGCCGTAGCCCGCCCAGTCCTTGTTGGGCTGCGACGCGACCGGCTGAAGTGACGCCGCGTCGGCGCCCTCGAAGATCTCGATCCGCTTCGCACCGCCGGCGACCGCCACGATGAGGTGGCCCTCGGGCCCCACTTCGGCGCCGACGGTCAGGTCGCTGATCTCTTCAGACCACCCGGCAACCTCCCGAACCAGGACCGGCGCAGAGGCCGTGTCGGAGCCCGCCGCAATCGACACGAGCTGCACACGCGAGCTGACCAGCCGGTCCTCATCGTCACCGCGGGGCTCCCAGTCGCCGTATTCGGCAGAGGCGTCGACCAGAGTGATGGAGCCGTCGGGCCCGACCGAAACGGCTGCATCCCCGTTCGACGGGGAATCGAGCGCCATCGGAAGTCGCACGGCGGGACCGACGGTGCCGTCACGCTGGATGCGCCGCACGACCGAGTTTCCGCTCACGTTGCCGGCGGACCAGAGCATCATCCCGTCGCCGTTGGGGCCCCAGATGACCTGCGCCTCGCCTCCCGTGGTGCGGCGCCGCACTGGCTGATCGGTCGGAGTTGCCGCGACGGCCGGGAGGAACCGGCTCGCGCCAGCTGGCCGAATCGCGATCCGTGGCTCCCACACCCCACCGCCAAGGTGTTGCCAGAAGGTCGCCGCCGCCGCGCCGTTCGGCGAAGCCGACGTCCAGCCACCCCGGAACGAGTGCGACGGGTCGGAGAGCGTCTGGGCCTTGCCGACCTGCTCGCGGCCCTCCCAGATGGCGGCGCGGAGTTTTGGGCGAGGGCGCCGGTCAGACCGGAAGGTCACGACCGCGCCTGAACGCGTGAGAGACCCCGAAGTGAGCCGCCCCTGCGTCGCCGCCGGCGCCATCAACTGCAACGGCTCGCCGATGAGGCTCTTGGATCCGACCAGCAGTTCGCGCTGCTGCGCTCCGCGCCCCCACTGCTCCTGCAGCACCCGTGCGTTGCCATCAGCCTGCGGCTGGATATCGCGCGGGAACCACGAGCCAGAAACGTTGGTCCCCGGGAGCTGAACGGTCTCGACCGTGAGTGCAGCAGCGGAGGCTGGCAACGCCGCGGCAGACGCTGCGAAGGCGAGCAACGCGATGGCGGTCCGTCGGGTCGACAGCGTCGGCCGTCTGATCGGATGCGTTTGGCAGCGGTCGTGCTTCATGACCGTGATGAACCCGCGCAGCACCGCAACGTTGCGGTGCCAGGTTCCAGGCGCACTCGCCGCAGGTCCCGAGGG
>JAEMRF010000617.1 GCA_016463515.1 Solirubrobacteraceae bacterium
TGCTGCTGCCACCAGCGGTTCAGGCCGCCCCACATACCTTCGAACGGCGAGGCCCAGTAGTAGCGGTCGATCTGCGCCGCGGGCGCGCGGTGCTCGAGCCATCCTCGGATCCATCGGGCCATCCCGGCGGCATCGGACCCGTGGGCCGCGTCGGTGAACGCGTCGAGTGCGGCGTGCATCCCTGCCAGATGCTGGGCCACGTCGGTGCTCTGCCCAAAGTGCGAGTACGCGAGCCGTCGGGGGCGCCAATCCGCGATCTGCTGGAGCGACTGGTGCCAGAGCGGCGGGTCGATGTCAGGCGGCGGCGTGGGTGGGAACGCGGGACCTGCGTCCATCCGGATCCCCGTCACGTCGCCGGTAAAGGCGGTGCGCGTGGGCCGATGCAGATATGAGACGTGGTGTTTGGCATGGCCGGGCGTGTAGGCCACCTGCCAGTCGCCGTCGGATTCTCCACCGCGCAGGACCCGCAGATTCGCCGCCGGTACGGGCATGACCTGCCCCCACAGCTCGTCGAAGTACTCGCCGTAGACCCGGCGTGCGCTGGCCACAAGGCGGGTGGGATCCACCAGGTGCCGGGCGCCGAGCTCATGCACCCAGACCTCGAGGTGCGGGTAGCGCTGCACCAGCGCCCCTGCGGAGCCGGCATGGTCGAAGTGGACGTGCGTGAGCAGCAGGGCGCGCGGTGCCACGTCGCCGAGCGCCTCGATCACTCGGCCCACGGTGCGTTCTGCACCTGGATCGACGATCACGTCGCCAAGCAGATGCGCACCGATGGTGCCAGGCCGCCCGAGGTGCATCAGGTCCACGGTGTGCAGCGTCGGCGCAGCCATGCCGGTCACACGATGACGGGTCAGGGCTCCTCCCAGAGTCGCCGTGCCAGACTCCGGCGAAATGGCTGGCCGCGCGGACTTCGACATCTACAACGTCCTCCTGGCCTTGGGCCGCATTCGCGAGGCCGGGCAGGTAGCCCAGGCCACCTTGGATCCGCGGTTCCTCATGCGCCTGCGGCGCACGCTCCTGCCGTTGCCCCTCATTGACCGCCCGGCCGCCCCGGTAGACGTGAGCACCCTGTTCCCGGCGTTCCAAGAGCGGCCGATTCCTTCGCTCAAGGGCAAGCGCATCGGACTGATCGCCGGCGGCGGCTCTGGAGGGTGCGTGTCGCTCATCGGCGTACGCCGCGCCTTCGAAGAAGCCGGCATCGAGCCGGCACTGATCTCGTCGTGCTCAGGCGGCACCCTGTGGGGGTCGATGTGGGCCGCTGGACTCACCGCCGAGGAGATGGCCGAGTTCTGCCTCGGATGGGAGATCGAGCAGTACCTCGACATCCAGTGGCACAAGATCCCGGGATTCGTGGCCTCGGCGTTCAAGGGCTTCACTGGGGTCGCCAAGGGCGCCGCGGTGCAGCGCACCTTCGACGACCGGTTCGAGCACCTCACCGTCGGCGACCTGCAGATCCCGCTCACGTCGATCGTCTACGACATGGACCGCGGCGGCGTGGAGTACTTCGGTAGCGACTCGCGCCCGGAGCTCACCGTCGGGCAGCTGGTGCGGATCGCCATCGCGCTCCCGCTCGTGATGGAGGCGGTGCGCGTCGACGGGCACCTCTACGTCGACGGCGGCGTGATCGACCTCCTCCCCGCACGGCCGCTGCACGACGACGGCAACATCGACCACGTCGT
>JAEMRF010000618.1 GCA_016463515.1 Solirubrobacteraceae bacterium
ACCACGTTCTCGAGGATCTCGGCCGGGAACGGGTTGCGCTTGGAGTAGGCCGAGGCGGCGGCGGTTGCTGCACCGGCGGGGGCGGCACCGTTCAGCGGCGCAGCTGCGGTCGGCGCAGGCGCTGCGGTCGGCGTGATCTGCTCGACGATCGCCGCGATCCAAGCGTCAGCATCGTCCTCGTAGTCGACGTCGCACTCGACGCGGTCGGCAAGGCGCTGCGCCCCGAGGGCCGCAAAGCGCTCGTCGAGGATGCGGCCGGCGGCGCAGTAGTGCTCGTAGGTCGAGTCGCCGAGGGCCAGCACGGCGAAGCGCACGCCGTCGAGTTTCGGGGCCTTCTTGCCTTGGATGAACTCGAAGAAGTCGAGCGCGGCCGGCGGTGGCTCGCCTTCGCCGTGGGTGGCGGCGATGATCAGGACGTCCTGCTCGTCCTTGAGGCCGCGCGACTTGTAGTCGGCGAGATCGCTCACGCGCGTGGGGATGCCGGTCTTCTCGGCGGCTGCGGCGAGCATCCCGGCGAGCTCCTTGGCGTTGCCGGTGTCGGTCGCGTAGAGGATCGAGGCCAGGCGGACGGCCGGGGCAGCGACGGCCTCGGCGGGGGCCAGTGCCGGTGTGCCCGGTCCGAGTGCGGGAACGGGCGCCGCGCCGCTGGGCAGCGCTGCGGCGCCGTTGGCGGTCCGACCGGCGAGGTAGCCGCTGATCCAGATGGCCTGATCGCTGCTGACCGAGGCGGCGAGCAGCTCGACCTGCTGCATCTGCTCAGCCGTGAGGATCGACGACGCTGCTGCTGTCACGTAGGGCTACCGGTTTGGGGGTCGAGAGAGAGGGTGCACGCGCAGGATGGTCGGCATCGCGAGCCCGAGCGGTCGATGGTACGGCCGTCGAAAGGCTGGTGCGGTGGCATGCGCGCCGCGATCGATTGACGTGTCGGCCGAGACGTCGGTCGGCCGCCGATGCTAGCAAACTACGGAATACCTCTAGGGTTTTGGCGGTTTGGCTCGGGCGCTCGTCCATCAAACGCAAGAAAGCCCGCAGGGTTTTGCTACTTTGAGAGGGCTGGTCGCCTTGCGCCTCTCCCGCGGCCTGCCTATCCATGTCTGACGCCACCCCCTCCATCGACCTCCCCGACCTCGAAGACGCCACCGCGGCCGAGGTCGTGCGCTGGGCGACGGAGACGTTCGGCGGCGGCGTTGCGCTGGCTTGCTCCTTCCAGAAGGAGGAGTCGGTGCTCCTGGACTACCTGTTCCAGGCAGACGCCAATGGCCGCGCGTTCGCGCTCGACACCGACCTGCTCTTCCCCGAGACCTACGACCTCCTCGCCCAGGTGGAGGAGAAGTACTCCACCACGATCGAGCGCTGGCGCGGCCCGACGCTCGACGAGCAGGCTGCAGAGCATGGCGCGGAGCTGTGGAAGCGCGATCCGTCGGCTTGTTGCGGCCTCCGCAAGATCGGCCCGCTGAAGGCTGGGCTCTCGGGCCTCGACGCTTGGATCACCGGCATCCGCCGCGACCAGTCGCCCGCCCGCGCGACCGCCAAGAAGGTCGAGTGGGACGCGCAGTTCGGGCTCGTGAAGATCAACCCACTCGCAGATTGGTCCGACAAGGACGTCTGGCGCGAGGTGCACGCTCGCTCGCTGCCCTACCACCCGCTCCACGACCAGGGCTTTGCGTCGATCGGCTGCG
>JAEMRF010000172.1 GCA_016463515.1 Solirubrobacteraceae bacterium
GCAACTCAAGGCGTAGCGCATCCGCCCGATCCCTGGGGATATGAGAGCCGGTCCGTCGATTCCGCCACCCGGTGCCGTTTGGCCGGAGGGTGCCGGCTACCCCGTGGCTGACCCGATGATGCAGGCGCGCACCGTCCCAGCAGCCGCGCCGCCCACGTCGCCGTCGCACGAACTGCGCACGCTCGTGAGCTCCTACCACTCGGCGATCGCCATCGAATCAGACGAGGAAGAGCGTGCGCTGGCCCTCGTCGACGGTGTCGGCCATGACCTGGGAATGCCCGTCTTCGATTGGACGCTGACCCGCGGCATGGTGCGCCGAGGCAGCGACCAGGTGATGTACAAGAGCACCGATCCTGCTGCGGCGCTGGCCGGCGTGCTGGAGATGAAGCTCGAGGCGATCTACGTCCTGCGGGACCTGCGCGAGAAGCTCGACGATGCCGGCGTCTCGCGAGCGCTGCGCGACGTGATGGATCAATTCGACGCCTCGACACAGCGCGCGACCGTGGTCCTGCTCGGGACGCGTCCTGAACTCCCGCCAGAGCTCCACGACCGCATCGTTGCCTTCCCGCTCGGCCTCCCGAGCGAACAGGAATACCGGGCGACCCTGACCGCCGTGGCTACGTCGGTCACCGCCTCGGGCGTCGCGCAGGTGTCGCTCAGCGCCGACGACGAAGCAGAGCTCGTGAAGGCACTGCGCGGACTCACGCTCAACCAGGCTCGACAGATCCTGGCGCGCTGCGCCCTCGACGACGGCGTGCTGCATATCTCCGATCTGCCCCGCCTGATCGAGCGCAAGACGCGCGAACTCGGGACCGGCGGCCTGCTCGAATACTTCCCGCCCGACGACAACGCCGCGACGCTCGGCGGCTTCGACGGGCTGCACCGCTGGCTGGAACGCGCTCGCGTCGGCTTCACGCCGGAAGCCCGCGCGCTCAACCTGCCCCAGCCCAAGGGCGTCCTGCTGACCGGCGTGCAGGGCTGCGGCAAGTCGCTGGCCGCCAAAGCCATCGCGCGCGCTTGGGGCATGCCGCTGCTCCGGCTCGACGCGGGCAGCCTCTACGACAAATACATCGGTGAGAGCGAGCGCAATCTGCGGCGTGTGCTGGAGATCGCAGGCTCACTCTCACCCTCGGTGCTCTGGATCGACGAGATCGAGAAGGCCATCGCGACCGGCAGTGGCGACGGCCCCGACGGTGGCCTTTCGCAGCGGCTCCTCGGCACGCTGCTGACCTGGATGGCCGAGCGCAAGGACCCGGTCTTCCTGGTGGCGACGGCCAACGACATCTTCAGGCTGCCGCCGGAGCTCATGCGCAAGGGCCGCTTCGACGAACTGTTCTTCGTCGACCTGCCGAATGCGGCCGAGCGGGCGCAGATCATCGGCATCCACCTGCAGATGCGCAAGCAAGACCCCAGGCGGCTTGACCTGTCGGGCCTCGTGGCGGCGACGGCAGGCTTCAGCGGCGCCGAGCTCGAGCAGGTCGTGGTCGGCACGCTCCTGGGCAGCCTGCATTCAGGCACGCCGGTCACGGGCGACGCGTTCCTTGCCGAGGCTGCTGCGACGGTGCCACTGTCGACCTCGCGCGCCGAGGACATCAGCCGGCTCCGCGCGCTGGCCGCCGGCCGGTTCGTCCCGGTTGCCGGTTGAGCGTGGAGTCAGGCTCAGCGCCGCGGGCTACTTGCCGCTGAGCACTTCGCGGTACGCGTCGGCGATGCCATCGGCCATCTTGCTGAGCGTGAACCGCTCGGCATGACGCTCGCGCGAGGCATCGGCCATCGCCTGGCGGCGCCGCGCATCCGGGACGAGCTCATTCACTGCTGCCGCAAGGGCGCGGTGATCGGCCGGCGGGACCAACAAGCCCGTCTCGCCTTCGATCTCCGTGCCCTGCGGGGCGTCGGGCTCGGTGCGGTGGCTGGCGCGTCCGTAGCCGTCGACCACGGCCTCGCGGGTGCCACCAACGTCGGTCGCGACCTGCGGAATGCCCGTGGCCATCGCCTCCAGCACGCCGATCGGGAACGCCTCCCACGACGACGGGAGCACATAGACGTCGAGCGCCGCCAGCGCCCCAAACGCCGGCGGCTGGAACGGGAAGAACGCAAAGCGATCCTCGCCGAGCAGCCCCAGCGAGGTAGCGCGCGCCCGCAGCTCTGCCTGCAGTGGACCGTTGCCGATGATCGCCACGCGAGCCCGAGGATCCGACGCGAGGATCGACGGAGCAGCGTCGATCAACACGTCGACGCGCTTCTGCTCGCGCAGGACCGCCACCGAGCCGACCAGTACGCCGTCTTCGCCGCGGAACGCTTCGAGTTCGGCCAGCGGCTCCGTCGCTGGTGGCAGCGCCTTGGAGCCGTTGTGGATCACGCGCATGCGGCGGTGCTTGATGCCCACGCGCAGGCCCTCCTGGCGCTCGTCGTCGCACACGCACAGGATCCGAGCGGTGGTCGGCGCGAGCATCCGCTCGACCGTGGTCGCGAAAATTCTGCGTCCGTTGCCGAAGTCGCCGATGAACGGAAAGCAATGCGGGCTGTAGATCACCGGAGGCTTGCGGCCGGCCAGTACCGAGCGAGCGACCACGCCCGCCTTGGCGGAGTGCGCGTGGACGAGGTCGTAGCGGCCCCGTTTGACGACCCGCGACAGCTGCACGGCCGACTTCAGATCAGCCTTCGGGTCGCCGTACCCGCGCTGGAACGCGATCCGGTGGACCTTGATCGCAGGGTCGAGCTGGCCGTAGACGAAGTCGGCCTCCAGCGGACCCGCGAGCTCGACCTCGAACCCGCGCTCAGGCAGCGCACGTGCGAGCTGGAGCACGTGCTCGGCAACGCCGCCATCCGGCGGCTCAAAGGTCAACAGCACCCGCGGCACCACAGGATCGTAGATGGCCGCGCGGCTGATGATGGTCACCAGCGTGTTCTCGGCGTGGCGCGCACGGTCTCTCACGCGACCAAGCCTGCAGGCGTCGCAGTTACGCGAGTGTAAGGTCGAATGGTGTCCCGTCAGGCCCAATCCGAGCGCGTGGAGGCGCAGCGACACCGCCTGGAGCGGCTCGTCAACGCGGTCGTCTCCAGTCCGTTCCTGATCGGCGACCCAAACGAACCTGGCGATCGGGTTGCGCTGCGCGTCCGCCGGCTCACGGTGTTCGCGATCCTCGTCTCCAACGCCGTCGGTGCGCTTGTGGTGGCGGTGTTCGCCGTCACCGCGCTGCCCAAGCCCGAGATCGACGTGGGGTGGTGGACGGTCTGGCTCGCCAACCTCGCGCTCGGCGCCTTCTACATCCCGTTCGCGATGGCGGTCGGTGTGTGGTGGGGCAGGGCGCGCGTGGAGCAGGGCCCGCTCGGCACCGCCGCATGGATCGGCAGCCCCGACCCGCCGACCGAGGCGCAAGCCGCGCAGGTGCTGCGCGCCCCGATGCGGCTCGTGGTCGTGCAGGGCACGCTCTGGATCGTTGCCACCGCGCTCTACGCAGTGCTCAACGCCACCTTCGCGCCGCTCCTCGGTCTCGGCACTGGCCTGGCGGTGGCGCTTGGCGGCGTCACGACGTCGACCGCGGCCTACGTGCTCGGCGAACTTGCCCTGCGCCCGATCCTGGCCCGCGCCCTTGCCGTGCAAGGCGCCGATACCGATCGTCGTGGCGTGCCCGGCGTGGCCACGCGCTGGCTGCTCTCGTGGCTCTTTGGCACCGGCGTGCCGGTGTTCGGCCTGATGCTCGTGGGGATCGCGGCGCTGACCCCCATCGACATCGACTCCGACACGCTGGCTCGCACGATCATCGCCCTGACCACCATCGTCTTGGTCTTCGGCGCCTTCGTGACGGTCCTGGCGGCGTATCAGACCGTCCATCCGATCTCGTCGATCCGGCGCGGCCTGGCACGGGTGCAGGAGGGCGACCTGGAAGCCCACGTGCCCGTCTGGGACAGCACCGAGCTCGGCGCGCTGCAGAGCGGCTTCAACGACATGGTCGACGGCCTGCGCGAGCGCGAGAAGATCCGCGACCTCTTCGGGCGTCAGGTCGGTGAAGACGTGGCCGAGCAGGCCATGGCCACCGGCGTGGAGCTCGGCGGCGAGCTGCGTGACGTGTCGGTCTTGTTCGTCGACATCATCGGCTCGACGAAGCTGGCGGCGCGAAGCGAGCCGACCCAGGTCGTCGCGCTCCTGAACCGGTTCCTGGCCGAGGTCGTCGACGTGGTCGAGTCCTGCGGCGGCTGGATCAACAAATTCGAAGGCGACGCGGCCCTCGCGATCTGGGGGGCACCGGTCGGCATCGACGATGCCGCTGGGCGCGCCCTGCAGGCTGCGCGCGAGATGGACGAACGTCTGCGCGAATGGGTGCCAGAACTGAGCGCCGCGATCGGCGTGGCGACCGGGCGGGCCGTCGCCGGACACATCGGCACCGAGCGCCGCTTTGAATACACCGTGATCGGCGACCCGGTGAACGAAGCCGCCCGCCTCACCGATCTGGCGAAAGAGCACACGCCCAGGGTGTTGGCCTCAGAAGTCGCGGTCGCCGCGGCCAGTGCGGAGGAGGCAGAGCACTGGAATCTTGGGGATTCGGTGCTGCTGCGGGGCCGATCGGTCGAGACGCGTCTCGCCGGACCGATCGTTCCGGACGACTGACCGGTCCCCAACGGGCCACGGACCGGAGCGATTCAAGCCTTCGCGCTGGGCGCCGAGCAATACGGGTGAAGCGGGTGGGCTGCAAACGGGCGCGAGATGCGCAACGATGGCCACGCATACCAACCGATCGGCCCCGTCCAACGGAGTCGTCCTCGTGTCGGATGGCGACCCCCGCGCCCTCCCAGAACCGCAAAAGCTCGCCTCGTGACCCACCGCGCACCCGTCGCCACCGTGCTCTCCGTGATTGGTGCACGCCCAGAGATCATCCAAGCCGCGCCCGTGAGTCGCGAGATCCGGCTGCGGTGCGAGGAGATCCTCGTCCACACTGGTCAGCACTACGACGCACGGATGTCTGGGGATCAGATCACGTCGACCGAGCTTCCCGAGCCCGACGTGAACCTCGGCGTGGGATCTGGCAGCACCGACGAGCAGGTCACCCTCGGGACCGAGCGGCTGGTCGCCCTCATCGGTGAACGCCGCCCAGATGTGGTGCTGGTGCGCGGCGACACCTCAGCCACCCTCGCCGGCGCGCTCGCGGCCGAGCGCATGGGCGTACCGCTGGTGCACGTGGAAGCGGGCCTGCGCAGCCACCGCGCCGACATGCCCGAGGAGTACAACCGCGTCGAAACCGACAAGCGCTCGGACCTGTGCCTGGCGCCCGTCCCCGGAGCGGTCGAAAACCTCAAAGCCGAGCAGGTCCGCGGCGAGATCTTCATGACCGGCGACCCGCTCTGCGACATGCTCGAGCGCTGGCGCCCCGAGATCGAGCCCTACGGCGACGGCAGCGACTACCTGCTGGCGACCGTCCACCGCAACTACAACACCGACGACCCCGTGCGGCTCCAAGGCGTGCTCGACTCGCTTGGCCGTAGCCCGTGGCCGGTCAAATGGCCGCTGCATCCCCGCACCGCGGCAGCGATCGAGCGGTTCGGCCTCACCGTGCCGGGCAACGTCGACGTGCTTGCCCCGGTCACCTACCGCGAGATGCTCGCGCTGGAGCGCGGCGCCCGCGCGATCGCGACCGACTCCGGCGGCGTGCAGCGCGAGGCCTACCTGTGGGGCGTCCCGTGCATCACGCTGCGCGAAGAGACCGAGTGGACCGACACCGTCGACCAGGGCTGGAACACGCTCGTCGGCGTCGACCCGGTCGCCTTCGAGGCCGCGCTCAGCGCGCCGATCCCGTCCGAGCGGCCCCCGATCTTCGGCGACGGCCACGCCAGCGAACGCATCGCTGAGCAGACCCTGCGCCTGGCGGCGCACGTCAACACCGCCGCCGTGTCGACCATCCAGCGCGAAGGGTGGGTGTCATGACGAGCTCGTTGCATGCAACCGCCCCGACTGCGCGCCCCTGCTGCGAGAAAGTCCCCACGTCATGACCGCTCACCTGCGCATCGGCGTCATCGGCCTCGGCCGTATGGGCGGCAACCACTACAACGTGTGGTCGCGCATGCACGGCGTGCACGTCGTGGCGATCGCCGAGCCCGACGCCGATCGCTTCAAAGAGGTCGTCGGCCCCGCGATCTCCGAGGTCGCCTACCACTCCAAATGGCAGGACCTGCTCGATCGCGGCGACATCGACGCCGTCTCGGTCGTCTGCCCGTCTTCCATGCACGGCGAAGTTGCCGTCGCCGCGCTGAACGCCGGCATCCACGCCCTCGTGGAGAAGCCGCTGGCCACGACCGTGCCCGATGCGATGGCCATCGCGGAGGCGGCAGATCGCGCCGGCAAGATCCTCACCGTCGGGCACGTGGAGCGCTTCAACCCCGCGGCGAAGAAGCTCAAGGCGCTGCTCGCCGACGGGCGCCTGGGCAAGATCTACCGCGTGCACGCGACCCGCGTTGGCCCCCTGCCGACGCGCATCATGGACGCCGGCGTGTCGCTGGATCTCGCGACCCACGACCTGGACCTCATGGAGTGGCTCACGGGCGAGACGATCACCGAGATCACCGCCGCGAGCTCGCGCTTTGCGCACTCTCTCCACGAGGACATGATCCACGGCATGATCCGCTTCCGCGACAAGGG
>JAEMRF010000012.1 GCA_016463515.1 Solirubrobacteraceae bacterium
GTAGAGCGCAAGGCGCTGCTGCTCGCCAGCGAGGCGCAGTCGGCGCAGTAGCGCCGGGCCGGCGCGCGCGAACGTCGAAATCATGTCGCTATAGCGACGGTACTTCGACGTTCACGGGTAGCTTGGCCCGATGACGACCCACGCGCTGCCTGTCGAAGGATCCTGCCTCTGCGGCGAGGTGCGCTTTCGCGTGACGGGTCGGTTCATCACCGCTGGCTACTGCCACTGCACCCACTGCCAGAAGCGAACGGGAACCGGCGCTTCGATTCAGGGTCGGGTGGAGCGCACCGACCTTGAGCTGCAAGCTGGGGCCGAACTCCTCAAGGCGTTCGTGCCGCCGGCTGGCGGGCGCCCCAAGGTGTTCTGCACCGGCTGCGGGTCCCACCTGTTCTCCGGAGATCTGAGCGCCGACGCCGAGGTGGCGATTCGGCTCGGCGCATTCGACGGCCCTATCGACGTGACCCCCGCGTTCCACATGTTCGTGAGGTCGGCGCCGGCGTGGGCGCCAGTTCCCGACGACGGCCTCGTGCGCTACGACACTGCCCCGGCGGCCTGAGCCTCAACTCGCCGCGAACGTCGAAATCATGTCGCTAGAGCGACGGTACTTCGACGTTCACGCTCGCCGGAGCGTGTAAGGAGGCCCAGCGCACCCCGCCACAGCGGTGGTCGGAGTCAGGCGGCGGCGGTGATGCGCGTGCGGCGTTCGCCGCCATGCGCAGCAGCCAGCGCCGCGAGGTCGGCCTTCAGCTCGGCGTCGGCGTCGACGGCACCTTGCTCGGCGCGCACCGCGCGCTGGTGACCGACGTAGTGGTCGATCAGCTCCAGCAGCGAGCACTGCTGCGGGGCACCGTCGACCACGGCGACGAGCAAGACTTCGACCTCCTCGTCAAACGTGCCTTGGCCGTCGCGGCCCGTCCGCAAGCGGAAGGCGCCGCGGCCAGTGGCGTAGGCATCCATCAGTTCGCCGGAGTCGACGAGCTCGCCGCCCCCGGGATAGTCCGGCCCCGGCATGTGGGCGGTGAGGCCGGCCAGATCAAGGTTCGGGTCGTCGATGCGAGCCGTGATCGCATCGACCAGCTCGCCGAGGTGGTGCGGGGGCACGCAGGCCAGGCCGCCCGCCGCTCCGTTGGCGAGCAGCGCAGGGAAGGCACCCTGCAGCGGCACCTCGTGGCGCACGGTCACGTGGCGCGCCTCGCGATTGAAACGCCGGTCACCTGGGCCGAACATCGCGTCGCCGACCGCCGAGCGCCTGGCCTCGGTATCGAGGGTCGATGCGATCGGGCCACCCTTGAAGGCGGCAAAGTCGCCGTCGCCATCCACGAGCGGATACCGCGACTGCGTCGCCGACTGCATCGTGATCAGTGCGCTGTAGACCTCGCCACGCCCGAGATCGGACTGACGGCGGGCGCGATCGATCACCACGCGGCAGACCTGCATCCGCTCATCGGAGGGCCCGAGCCAGAGCAAGACACGTCGCTCCGTGAGCGTGAGCCCGTCGCGTGCGTCGGGGACGTGATCGATACCGCTCATGCCACCGACGCTACTCGCCACCACTGCACGCCACGCAAGTCCGCCTCGCGCAAGCGGCGTCGCGGAGCTCAGTTCTACCCCGCTCGCGCTCCACAAGCGCCAGAGAAGGGGTCGCATCCCGCGCACGTACGCCAACGGGCTCGCATCGGATCACGGGGTTTTGGCGCCGATGACGACCTGTTCATGAACTGTTCCGATCGGCGATCAGGTTTGTTCATCTTTATGTCCCAGAGTACTTCTCATGCCGATCAAGCAGACACTTCTCACCCTCTCCGCCGCTGGCGTCCTGACCTTCGGGTTCGCGGCCTGCGGAGACGACAACGACACCGAGTCGTCCTCCACGGAGAACACGCCGGCTGCCGTCGAGCCCGCCGCGGAGGTCGCTGACCTCTCCAATGGCGTCGACACGCAGGTCACGCTGGACGCGGGCTTCGTCGAGGCACTCGGCACGCTCAAGCTCACCCCGGCGCCGGTTGGCGACGCGGAGATCACGGACGCTGGCGTTGCCAAGTTCCCGATCACCGGCGGCAACGTGACGTACTACACCCCGGGCACGGTTGAGCCGTACGTCCAGGGCGAGATCGACCACGCGGGCGCTGGCCTGTCGCTCACCGCTGATGGCGGCCCGAAGGTCGAACTGACCGACTTCGTGATCGATCCGGGCGCTTCGGTGCTGACCGGCAAGGTCACCGTCGACGGTGAGGTCGCCGCTGAGAGCGCTCCGCTGTTCTTCCTCGACGGTCGCACGCTCAACCCGCTCGAGACCGGCCCGAACGACACGGCCATCCTCGAGGGCACCACGGTCAAGCTCAAGCAGGAAGCTGCTGACCTCCTGAACCAGACCTTCGAGGTCGAGGCGCTTGAGGCCGGGCTCGTGATCGGCGTCGCCAAGATCACGGTGAAGACCGCGTAAGCACCCCAAAGAACCAGGCTGCGGCGTAGGCGCGCCGCAGCCCAGCGGGCGACTCCTCAAGGGGTTGCCGCGCAACCCTCGACGGGCCCGCTTCGGCGGGCCCGTCGTCGTAGTTCGTTGAAATTCATGTGACAGCGGTATTTGACTTTCCGGCGCCGAACCTTGAAGGTGGACGCACCGTTTCGCGTCACGCGCTCGCAGGCTGTCCCACCGGTGCTGCGCCGAAGCGAAGCGGCACTGTCCCACCGCTCGAGAGGTCACCGATGCTTCCCGTTCCCCGCGCATTGCGCGGCGCTGCTCCCATCGCGCTTGCTGCACTGCTCGCCGCCCCCACCCTCGCGCTCGGCGCAGGCACCCAACCCGTCGACAAGACCGTGGCCCTGAGCTGCGGCTTCCCGCTCGAGAGCAAGCCCGTGTCGCTGCGGATCGCGGGCCAGGTACCGGCAAGCACGAAGCAGGGCGAATTCCTCTCGCTCACCGGACTCACCTCAACGGTGACCTTCCCGGCGACGGGTGGCAGCGTGCCAGCGCCCAGCGAGCCCGCACCGTCGGTCTACCTGCACGCCCTCGGCGTGCTCGCAACCGGAGGCGAGAACCAGTCGCTCTTCGTCAGCAGCGGCGGGCCGACGATCAACACGATCACGCCAGTGGCGCCCGCCTCCTGGGCATCGACCTCTGGCCTTGGTGCAGAGGGCAACACCTATTTCATTGGTGGCGCGGGCCCCGTCACGCTTGCCGCATCGCAGTTCGCGTTCAATTTCACCACGGTCAACTCGGGCCCAGGGTCTCAGGGGCTGTCCGTTGCTTGTGAGGTCGAGGGCGGGCCCGTGACCCTTGCAACGCTCACCAACGGCGTGGCCGCGCCGGCCGGCCCGCCGACGCTTGCACTCTCGTCAGCCACACCCAGCCAAGGAATCTTCAGCGATGTCGGCGGCTGGGTCCGCCTGCGCGGCACCAACCTCACCGGCGTTCGGACGATCACCGTGGGCGACAAAACGGTCCGGCCGCAAATGGTCGGCCCGAGCCGCATTCTGTTCAAGGCGCCGCCGATGCCTGAAGGCACCTACCCCGTCACGGTCGCGCGGGCCGACGGCACTGCGTCCGCGCCGGACGAGAACGTGACCGTCACGTACTACTCGGCCTCGTCGGCCTTGGCTCAGTAGTCCGGACTCAGCGCCTGGTCGCGGCCGCCCGGTAGCGGTCGCCGCGACCGGGCGCGCCCGTCCCCCGCCCGGGCCCGACCGGACCCGTTGCGACGTGGGCGCAACCCCCACCCGCATTGAATGTGATGGTAGTCACATTCGCGGCGTCGCTTTCGACGCCGCGAGCCAATGCAGGAGGCAACGTGAGTAGCCCATCGGATCGCCCCGACACCCCTGGTGGTGGGTCCCCCACTCCCGGGGCGCCTTCAGGTCAACCCAGTGCCGACGTCTACACCGAGATCCTGGCCTCCAAGGAGTTCCAGGAGCTGCGCTCGCGCTACCGGCGCTTCGTGTTCCCCGTGACCGGCGGAGCGCTTGCGTTCTACTTCACCTACGTGCTGCTGGCGGCCTACTCGCCGGGCTTCATGGGTGAGGTCATCACCGGCAGCATCACCGTCGGGCTCGTGTTCGGCCTGCTGCAGTTCGTGATGGTGTTTGCGATCACCACGTTCTACGTGCGCTTCGCGCGAACGGTCCTTGACCCGGCCGCTGCACAGATCCGCGACCACCACGAGCGCAGCGGAGCCGGCGCATGACCTTCGTTCCCATGGCTGCCGAAGCCACCGGCAGCCCCGCACTCAACATTGCGATCTTCAGCGCGTTCGTCGGCGTGACGCTGTTCTTCGTGATCCGCGCCAGCCGCACCAACACCAACGCGGCGCAGATGTACACCGGTGGCGCCGCCTTCAGCGGCCGCCAGAACGGCATCGCGATCTCCGGCGACTACCTCTCGGCAGCGTCGTTCCTGGGCATCGCCGGGGCCATCGCGATCTACGGCTACGACGGCTTCCTCTACTCGATCGGATTCCTGGTCGCGTGGCTCGTCGCGCTGCTGCTCGTGGCTGAGCTCCTACGCAACACCGGCCGCTTCACCATGGCCGACGTTCTCGCGTTCCGCATGCAGGAACGCCCCGTGCGGATGGCCGCCGCCACCTCGACGCTCGCAGTGTCGTTCTTCTACTTGCTGGCCCAGATGGCCGGTGCCGGCGGACTGGTCGCGCTACTGCTCAACATCACCAACTCGACCGGCCAAGCGGTCGTCATCGCCATCGTCGGCGCACTGATGGTGGCCTACGTGCTCATCGGAGGCATGAAGGGCACCACCTACGTGCAGATCATCAAGGCCGCGCTCCTGATTGCGGGCGCGTCGCTGATGACCGTCTGGGTCCTGGCCCGCAGCGGCTTTGACTTCTCCGGCCTCCTCGCCGACGGCGCTGCCGCTGGCGCGTCGCTGGAGCCAGGCAAGCAGTACGGCCTGACCGGCACGACCAAGCTCGACTTCGTCTCGCTGTCGATCGCACTCGTGCTCGGCACCGCCGGCCTTCCGCACATCCTGATGCGCTTCTACACGGTGCCGACCTCGACCGAAGCTCGGCGGTCGGTCGTGTGGGCGATCTGGCTGATCGGCCTCTTCTATCTGCTCACCCTCGTGCTCGGCTACGGCGCAGCTGCCCTCGTTGGCTCCGAGACGATCCTGGCGTCGCCGGGTGGCGCAAACTCCGCGGCTCCGTTGCTCGCCTACGAACTCGGCGGCACCGTGCTGCTGGGCGTGATCTCAGCCGTGGCCTTTGCGACGATCCTGGCCGTCGTAGCCGGACTGACGATCACGGCGTCGGCGTCGTTCGCGCACGACATCTACGCCAACGTGATCCACCGCGGCAACCCGCCGGAAGGTGCCGAGGTCAAGGTCGCGCGTCGCGCAGCTGTGGCGATCGGCGCCGTCGCCATCGCGGGCGGTATCGCGGCCAACGGGCAGAACATTGCGTTCCTCGTGGCGCTGGCGTTCGCGGTGGCAGCGTCGGCCAACCTGCCGACGATCCTCTACTCCCTGTTCTGGAAGCGCTTCAACACCCGCGGCTGCCTGTGGAGCATCTACGGCGGCCTGACGATCTGCCTCGTGCTGATCTTCTTCTCGCCGGCCGTTTCCGGCACCGAGACGTCGATGTTCGCTGGGGCGGACTGGTCGTGGTTCCCGCTGCGTAACCCCGGCCTGATCTCGATCCCCGCGTCGTTCCTGCTGGGCTGGCTCGGCACGATCACGAGCAAGGAGCACTTGGAGGCGAAGGCCTCCGAGATGGAAGTCCGCTCGCTCACCGGCCTCGGCGCGCACCGCGAGGTGGCCGAGCACTGAACGGCGCGGCGTCGCGGCAGGCCGCACCCAGCCGACGAATTGTCCCGGATGCTCCGCCGAGAAGGCAGAGGATCCGGGACACGTCGCGCTGAACGGTCAGCGACGCGTCGCAGCGCCCGCCGAGGGCGTCTTCGGGGCCTTCGGGGTCTTGGCCGCCGCGCAGATCCGCACCGCGCGGCGCTGCTTCGTCGTGAGCTTGCGGTACTTCGCGCGGGTGACGCACCGCTTCTTCGCGGCCGGCTTCTTCGTCGAGGTCGCCGCTCCGGCGGCGGGCCGCGGGGCACCCTGCGCCGGTGCGGACGGGGTCGCCTCGGTGAGGGCTGCAGCGCTCGGGGCGATGGCGCCGGCGGTGGTCTCGCTCACGGCCGGCGCGGCCGGTGCCGGCGCGGGGTCGATCGCGGCCGGCTCGCCGGTCGGGTTCGGCGCCGTCGGCGTTGGCGGCTCGTCGCTCGGCTTCGGGCGCCGGACGAGATCGTCCTCGGCGTCGTAGCCGATGCGGAAGGTTCCGCCGCGCACGATCGTGAACGTGATCGCCACGTTGATCGACTCGCCTGGGCCGAGTCCTGCGCCCGGCAGGGTCGCGGTGAGGGTCGAGTTCAGGCCACCGCCGGATACGGGCGTCGGCGCGTCGAGCGTGAGGCCGCTGACCTCGCGGTCGCCGTACGTCGCGCCCTCAGAGGCGACCACCTTGAGGATCGCGCCCGTGCCCGGCGAGCCGATCGTCGTCAGCTCGGTGAGCCGCAGCCGCAGCTTCGTGACGGTGTCGCCGGGGGCGCTCGTGTCGGCGTTGACGCAGACCCCGGACTTCGGCTGCCCGATGCAGTTCGTGATCGTGCGGTTGATGGTGAGCTTGCCGCCGCCCACCACGCGGTTGGGTGCTGACGAGGCCGCGACCGAGGGATCCAGCAGCGAGCTCGACAGGATGTCGTTGCGGTTCGTCGGGGCGGTGAGGCCGTCCGGACGCGGCGACCCGAGCAGCAGACCGCTCTCCGGGGTCGCCTCCGGATCGATCGCGACGAAGTCGGCCGCGTTGTCGCCCGTGTCGACCCGGGCGCCGTTCGCGAACCGCCGCACGTATGTGCGAAGCGCAGAACCGGCGACGGAAGTGATCGCCGTGCCCTCGTGGTAGGCGGGCGCCGCCGCATCGAACCCAGCAGCGTCCACCGGATTCCCCGCCGCATCGACGAGGCGTACGCCGTCGACCGCGCCGCCCGGCAACGCCAGCACCGACCGCGCCAGTTCGGCGAACGGCCAGCCAGCGTTCGCCGGCTCCGACACGAGCAGGGTGCCGCCGGCCTGCACCACTGAGCTCGGCGGCAGCGTGATCCGGGCGCCGGTGCTGAAGCGCAGCTGCCAGCCATCCAAACGCAGCGGGCGCTGGCGATCGGTGTTCTGCACCTGCACGTACCCACCGCTACCGAACCGCAGCTCACTGATCACGGCCTGGCCGGCACCGTCCGCGACGACGCCCTGGCGGTTGAGCAGCACATCGACCTGGGTGCCGCCCTTGGCGGCGACCACGTCCACGCGGCCGTCACCGTTCAGATCGCCGACCGCAAGATCGGCGAACTCGTCGCCACCGCTCGTGCCGACGTCGTATTCGTCGGGCGCAGCGAAGGTGCCGTCGCCCAGGCCATGCGAGACGAAGATCTGCGGGCCCTCATGGCCCGTGACGACCTGATCGTCGTAGCCGTCACCGTCGAAGTCCGCGATTGCGAGGTCGTCGCTGCTCGACGAGCCGTCGGCGGCGGCCGAGAACCGGCCATCGGCCTGACCCGCCAGCCACGAGTGCGCGGCCGAGAGATCCGGACGCAGATCGCCGTTCAGGTCGCCGATCGCGAGGGCATATGGGGTCGCGGACGGCGTCGCGTAGCGCTCCTGCGAGAACCCGCCACGGCCGTCGCCACGAAGCACCTCGACGTCTTGCTCGGCGGCGCGGCCACCGACGATCACGTCCAGGTCGCCGTCGCGGTCCACGTCGGCCGCCACCGGCGAACCCGGCCGGCCGACCGTGTCATACGCCGTCGGCGCACCGAAGCTGCCATCCCCATCGCCAAGCGCAACCAGCACCTGGCCCGCGTCCAGCGACGAGACGGCCAGATCGACCGAGCCGTCGCCGTCGAAATCACCGGTGACGACGTCCTCACCGACGAGGCTGGTGGCAACGCCAGCCGCAAACGTGCCGTCGCCTGCGCCCAGGTACACGGCACGGCCGGTCGTCACGTCAAGCGCGCCATCGGCGTCGAAGTCCGCCACCGCAAGACCGAACGAGCCTGGCCCGCTCGCGGCATCAAGCGTGGCGGGCGCGCCGAAGGTGCCGTTACCGGCGCCGAGCGAGACGGCGACGCGGCCATCGGCGGCGTAGCCGGTGACGAGATCCTGGTCACCGTCGCCGTCGAGATCCGCGAGCGCCACCTGCGTCGGGCGATCACCCCCGGTGTCCGCCGGGCGCCCCTTGCTGAAGAGACGGCTGCTGGTCGCGGTGCCAGACAGCGGCACGCGCAGGTCACCCTCAGTCGTCTCGATCACGAGGTCGCCCGACAGCTCGCCGGCCTGCTCCGGCGTCCAGCGCACGTTGAATCCCTCGCCGGCGCCCGGGCCCACCTCGCTCGGAGTCGTGAGGCCCTCAACCGTGACGTCCGCCGACGGCGCGGTGACGCCCGTGACCGTGAAGGCGCGCGGGCCGGTGTTGCTGACCGTGAGCGCAAGCGGGCGGTCCTGACCGACCTCAAGCCCCCCGAAAGCCAAGGCGGTGGGATCGACAACCGGCACGCCGGGCACATAGCCCGAGCCGCTCACCGAGACCGTCCGCTGACCAGACGGGAACGACGGGTCGTTGGCCACGAGCACCACCAAACCGGCGGCCTTCCCGGCGCGCGTAGGCGCAAACCGCAGCGTGACCTGCCGCGAGGCACCCGGCGCCAACACCACCGGATCAGTAATCGCATCCGGAATCGAGAACGACGCCGAACTCAGCCCCGGAAACATCGCCACCAGCGAGATCGAAAGGTCCTCGTCTCCCGTGTTCGTCAGCGTCAGGCGGCGCTCACGAGCCCTCCCGATCGCCGTATCCGAGAAGACGATCGAATCCGACGCCGCGGGCGCGGCATCCAGATCCAAGACCGGGGCGTGACCGACCCCCGAAAGACCCACGGTGCGGTCGCCCCCGGATGCGTTCGTCTTGAGCGTCAGCGCCCCGTCCACGGCACCCGGCCTCGTCGGCGCAAACCGAACGCGCAGCGTGCGGCTCTCGCCCGCGGGCAGCGCCGTGAGATCGGGCGACACCAGACTGAACCCGGCGCCGGTCACCGCAGTCGACGAGTCGAACGTGAGCGGCCGGTTGCCGGTGTTGCGCACCACCACCTCACGCTCGACCGGCTCGCGGCTCGACACGTCACCAAAGTCGAGGTCCGTCGCCGAGAGCTCGGCCGTGGCGCCAACCGCAGTCCACTGCACCGTGTACGTGCGCGAAGTCGGACTCGTGCCCGCCCCGAAGTTGAACGTGACGGTGGCCGAATTCGCACCCAGAGCGTCCGGCTGGACGCGGAAGGTGAACGGACGCGAGCCCGCAAGCGGCGAGAAGTCACCGGTGCGGTCTTCGATCGGGCCCGAGATACTGAGCGCGGGATCGGCGAACGTCAGCGGCGTCGACAGCTTGTTCCCGACGTCCACCGTGACGTCACGCGCCACGCCCAGCGGGATCTCACCCAGGTCCAACGACGGCGGCGAAAGGTAGTTCTTCCCGATCGTGCCGCTGAACTTCATGCCCCTCCCCACCCGGGTGTTGGAGCCCGCCGGCGGCACATACACGCCCACCTCGATCGCCCAGTCGAGGGACACCACGATGGTCGTAGCGGTGACGGCGCACTGTGCACCGGGCGCCAGGTTCCTCCCGAGGCACTCGGCGTAGGGCGCCACGGTGCCGAACGTGACGCCCAGCCTCGCACCACCGGATGGCCTGGCGTACACGGAAGAGATCAGCAGCGGCTTGTCGGAGGTGTTCGTCACGATCACCGTTCGGCGCAGCGTCGAGTTGGCGTCGAGGGCGTCGTAGAGCGGATCCGGCGACGAGAACGTGACGGGCAGGGTTTCCGCGGTAGCAGTGGGCACAAGGCCTGCGCCGAGGAGCAGGAGCCCGGCCACCACCGCGAGCATCAAGCGGAGAACATGGCGAGCAGCAAAAATCATCGAGTGAACCGTCGAGCAAACAGAGGAAGGACGCGCGCCGAGCGCAGCAGAGCGGACCGCATTCTGCTGGCTTCCGGAGTGATCGGCAATGGGCCTAAGTCCCCTCTGCGGACGGCGCTGCGTGCGATCCGTCTCGGTCCCGATGCGACTGACCCGACCCGGTGTCGAGGCCGTAGGCTCATCCGATGCGTCTCTACACCTGCGGCGTCGGGCCGGTCGGCGGCTCGTTCCCGCTCCTCAAACACCCCTGCGGCTTGGCCGCGGACGCGCTGAAGCAGGCGGGCCACGCGTTCGAGATCGAGAAGGTCAAGGGCTTCAAGAACATCCCGTTCTCCACACCCAAGGGCGCCCGCGACGAAGTCAAAGCCCTGACCGGTCAGGAGTATGTGCCGGTGCTCGTGCTCGACGACGGCACGGCCATCGCGGGCGAGCGCGAGATCGCGGAGTGGGCCAAGGCGCACCCGGCTGGGTGAGGGCGCAGACGCCGACGACCAACGCAACGCCATTGGCTTGCGGACGCGTCGTTCTGGCCGGCCACGCCGCGGACGAAGGAGAAGCGCCGTCCGCGCCGGCTGGGCGAGCAGCTGGGCGGACGACGCTTCAGAGGAGGGAGGGGGATTCGAACCCCCGGTAGACGGGTTGCGCCTACAACAGTTTTCGAGACTGCCCCGTTCAGCCACTCCGGCACCCCTCCACGGGTGTGTCCCCGAAGGGACAGGCGAGCGGGAACCTTAGCGGACCTTCGTCACGCTCTGCGGCGCCGCGTGGGGCGGGCCCGTGTGGACCCGCGATCCGCGGGGTGGGTCGCTAGCGGCGGGCGCGGAAGAAGGCCCGCAGCAGCTCGGCACACTCGGGTTCCAGCACGCCCGCAGTGACCTGTGGGCGGTGGTTGAACTCGGGGCGGTCGAGCACGCTGAGCACGCTACCGGCAGCACCAGCCTTGGGGTCCCAGGCGCCGAACACCACGCGCGGCACGCGCGAGAGCACGATGGCTCCGGCACACATGGTGCACGGCTCGAGGGTGACGTACAGCGTTGCACCGGTCACCCGCCAGCCGTCGCCGATGGTGTTGGCGGCCTGTCGGAGCGCCAGGACCTCGGCGTGGGCCGTCGGGTCGCTGGCGAGTTCGCGCTCGTTGCGTCCCCGCCCGACGATCTCGCCACCTGCCACCACGACGGCGCCGATCGGCACGTCGCCGTGGGCTTCGGCGATGCGGGCCTCCTCGATCGCGGCGTGCATCCAGCGCTCGTCGTCGTCCTGCGTCGGGGCCTCCGGGTCCACGCGGGAAGTGTCCCATGCGGCCCCCCGCGTGCGTTTCGGGGGACGTCTGCGCGAAGTCGGCGCAAAGGCGCGTCCATTCCGTGGCAAACCACTGCAACTTCCGGCGGCCCGGCCGTGTTCAATGGAGGAGATGGGGATGCGTTCACGACAGCTGGCGGTGGGAGCCGCCGCGCTTGCGCTGCTCGCTTTCGCGCCGGTCGCTCAGGGCGCCGGCTCGTCGACCACGATCCGCGACGGCGTCGAAGCCCGACCCGGCGAACTCCTGGTGCACCCCCGCGGAGGCTCGCTGCAGCGCGTCGTCCTTCGCAAGGGAGTCGATCCCGGCCAGGTCGCGCGCGAACTGCAGGCTCGCCCCGATCTCTTCGTGTCGGCCAGTGAGAACCTCATCGCCAGCGCAGCCGCCAACGATGCGCAGGCTGCGCAAGGCACGACGCCGGGGCTCCCGGCGCCGCAGGTGCTGGCCGGCATGACGACCGAGCCAACCGCCCTGCAGGGGTGGGTTCCAAATGATGCGATCGGCGGCGTCCCGTGGACGGCCCTGCAATGGAACTTCGCCGGCACCTGGGGCGTGAAGGCGCCGCAGGCCTGGCAGCAGCTGCGCGCACGCGGCGCGGGCCGGGCTGGTGGCAACCGCGTGAAGATCGCGGTGATCGACTCTGGCATCTCCTACCGCACCACCGGCCCGTACCGCGAGTCGCCCGATCTTCCGCGCACCCGCATTCTTCAGGGCTACGACTTCGTCGACGAAGACCGTTACCCCGACGACCGCTCCGGTCATGGCACGCACGTGGCCTCCACCATCGCCGGCGCTACCAACAACGCGTCCGGGCTCACGGGTCTGGCCTACGAGGCCGACATCATTCCCGTGCGGGTCCTCGATGAAGACGACGAAGGCGACACGCTCGCCATCGCGCGCGGCATCAAATACGCCGTGCGGCGCGGCGCCCACCTCATCAACCTCTCTGCCGACTTCCCCTCCAGCGTGCGCGCCGAGGAAGTGCCCGAAGTGATGGCGGCCGTCGAAGAGGCCCACCGCAAGGGCGTCCTCGTGATCTCGTCCTCCGGAAACGACGGCGTCGGTCAGGTCTCGCTCCCGGCCCGCTCGGCGTCGGTGCTGTCGGTCGGCGCCACGACGGCTCGCGGCTGCCGCGCCGTGTTCTCCAACGCGGGCAGCGCGCTGGATCTCGTCGCTCCTGGCGGCGGCGCCGACCATGCCTCCGACCCCTCGCCGCGGTGTCAGCCAAACGACTCCGGCGTGCCGATCGCCCAGGTCACGCTGGTGCAACCCGGCGACCCGTCCACGCTTGGCGTCCCGCTGGACTACGTGGGCACGTCGATGGCCGCCGCCCATGTGACCGGTATCGCGGCGCTGGTGCACGGCAGCCGCCTGCTGGGCACGAACCCGTCTCCCGATCTCCTGGCCGCCTATCTCGTGCGCGCCACCCGCGACCTTGGGCCCAAGGGTCGCGACAGCCGGTTCGGCGACGGCCTCATCGACGCGCAGAAAGCCACCGACCCCCGGCGGGCGAGCGCGGCGGTGCGCGGCGCCAAACGCGCCGTGGCTCGTGCGTCCGTCGCGCGGAGTCGCGGGCTGCCCGTGCGATGAGCGGCCGCACCGATCTGCACTGCCATCTCCTCCCGGCGCTCGACGACGGGCCCGTCGACGACGCCCACGCCGTCGCGCTGGCTCGCGCGCTGATCGCCGACGGCGTGACCACGGTCGCCGCGACACCGCACCGCACCACCCGCCTGGCAACGCCGCTGCCGGATCTCTTCGCTCGCCTGGACTACCTACGCGCTCTGCTGGCCGTCAACGACGTGCAGCTCGACGTACTGAGCGGCTCCGAGGTTGCCGTCGACGCCCTCATCGACATGGACCCCGCCGAGATCCAAGCGCTGCGCCTCGGGGGTACCGGGCCGCTGCTCGTCGAACTGCCACTCGGCGAAGCCTTCGGCGACCCCACCTGGCCGATCCACCAGCTGCTTGACGCCGGGACGCCCGTGCTCATCGCGCACCCCGAGCGGATTCCGCTGATCCAGCAGGACCCGACGCTGCTGCAGGCGCTCGTGGAGCGTGGCGCCCACGCGCAGCTCACCAGTGGAGCGCTGATCGGCCGCTACGGGCGCACCGCGCAAACGTGTGCCCTGGGACTGCTTGATGCCGGCCTGATCGACGTGATCGCCTCCGATGCCCACCACCACGAGCGGCGGCCCCCTGAGACCTCCGCAGCCCTTGATTGGCTCGCCACCGCCCGACCGAACGTCGATGGCGCCGCACTGGCGGTGCATACTCCTGCGGTGCTGATTCCCCCGCAGGCACCCGTGGCTTGAGCACCGGCGAGGCCCAGGCGGCATCCACGCCGCCGACCAAACGCGTCGCGATCAACACCGCGCTGCGCGCCGCCGCCGAGGTCCTCGGCAAGGTCGCGACCCTCGCGCTGACGGTCGTGATGCTCAATCAGCTTGGTCCCGGCGCGGTCGGCGACTTCGGCTTTGCGCTCGCCGTCACCCAGCTGTACTGGCCGATCGCGGGCTTCGGCCTGGACCGGCTGATGCTGCGCCACATCGCCATCGACGGGGAGGCCACCGCCGAATACGTACCGCGCCTGAACGCGATGAAGCTGAGCCTCGGGCTGCTCTGCATCGTGGTCGGCACCGGTGCCGTCTACCTCGCAACGGGCGACACCACGGTCACCTGGCTCACGTTCATCCTGGGCTTCACGCTCGTCGCCACCCTGATCGGCGCGACGGCGCAGACCGTCTTCATGGCAAAGGAGCGCACCCAGGACTACTTCCTGGCCGCGTTGCCGGTCAAGGTCGTCGGGGCGCTGCTGGGCATCGTCGTCCTCGCTGCCGGTGGCGGGCTGCTCGGCGTCGCCTGGACCAGCCTCGTCGCCTCGATCATGGGGATCGGGATCGGCTGGTGGATCTTGGGTCGCCGCTACCACCAGCCACCTGCCGGGCTCGCCGGCACACCACGCACCTGGTGGCCGATGGCCCGCGAGGCTGCGCCGTGGGGCATGCAGGAGGTGTTCGGGCAGATCACCTTCCGGGTCGGCATCATCGTGCTCTACCTCTACGCCGGGAAGGAGACGACCGGCGAGTACCGCGTCGCCTACCAGCTGCTCGAAGCCACGCTGTTCCTGCCGTGGTCCGTCGGGACGTCCGTCCTGCCGCTCATCGCACGCGCGCAGCGCGGCAAGTCCGACGGCGACGAGCCGTCACTGGAGGCCATCACTCGGGGTTCGTTCGAGCTCGTGATCGTGCTCATGGTCCCGATCGCGGTCCTACTGGCGCTGTGCGCGCTCCCGATTCTGATGCTGGTCTTCGACGAGAAGGCGGCGCCTGCCGCCGACGTCTTGCCGTACCTGGCTGTGGCGTCGGTCGTCTACGGCGTGGGGCACCTTGCCGGGCTCGTCGCGCTCAGCCACCTGCCCGGCCGGCAGACCGTGGAGGCCACCGCGATGGCCGCACTGTTCAGTATCACCGTCGTGTTGCTCCTGATTCCGAGTGAAGCTGCGCGTGGCGCCGCCCTTGCCGCCCTGGCCACCGAGATCGTGCTCGCTGGGCTCTCGCTCCGGCTCGCGATCCGTGCGGCCGGGCCATCGATCCTGCGCGGGCTCGCATCGCTCGGCGTGGTCGGGGGCGCCGTGATGGTCGCCGTGGTCTACCCGCTGCGCGATGAGCTGTTCTTTGCCGTAGTGGCCGGCCTCTCCGCCTACGCGCTCGTCGTCGGCGGGCTGGAGTACCGTCGTCGTGGACCGGCTTGGGAGCTCATGCGCTCGCTCCTGCCGGGCTCCCGATGACGACGCCCCTCCTGAGCCCAGACCTCACCCCCGCGCCGGGCCCCGAGACCGTCGTCCCGGCGCGTCCCTCCCTGCTGAAGATCGGCCTCCTGGCGATCGTCGCGCTGATGGTCGCGGGCCTCGCAGTGGTCTTCTTCGACGGGGTTGCGCCGTCGCTTCCGCTGGCACTCGTCGGCGGGCTCGGATTGATCGGCCTCGTCGCGCTGGCCGTTGGCCGTTACGAGGCGGCCGTCTTCCTCGGGTTCCTGCTCTCGGGCGTGGTGAAGATCGAGCCCGCTCCACCGGACGGCATCTTCGCGGTGATCATCGCCATTGCCATCGTGACCGGCCGCTTGCGACTGGACCGCGTCCCCGCCCCGATCGCGGTCGTGCTCGGCGGACTGGTCGCGCTCAACGTGCTCAGCTTTGCGGCCGCCGAGAGCATCGGCGGCGCGGTGCGTTTTGCAGCAATCACCCTGTATCTGGCTGTCTTCGCCGTGTGGCTTGCCGGCTATGCCGATAGTGAGCGTCGCGGCCGCGGCATCGTGATCGCCTGGCTCTGGATCGCGGTCATCTCGGCGATCCTCGGCACACTGGCCCTGCAACTCCCCAGCTTCCCGCTCCGGGAACAACTCGTCGCCTACGACGCGACCCGCGCGAGTGCACTCTTCAAGGATCCGAACGTCTACGGGCCCTTCCTCATTCCCATCGCGGTGATCCTCCTCGAGGAGATGATCTCCCCCAGACTGCTGCGGATCCGGATGTTCACCGGCTTCGTGCTGCTCGGAATCCTGATGGTCGGGCTCATCTTCTCGTTCTCCCGCGCGGCCTGGGCAAACATGCTCCTGTCGACCGCCGTGATGTTCACGATCCTGCTCCTACGCCGACGCCATATGGGCCGGATGGCGATCGTCCTTGGCGGGATGGGGATCGTCGCGATGGCGGTCTTGGCCGTGATCGTGTTCTCTGGCCAGGCCGATTTCATCGGTCAGCGCGCCCAACTGCAGCAGTACGACAGCGAGCGCTTTGGTGCCCAGCGTGCCGGGGTCGAGATCGCCAGCCACTACCCGTTCGGAGTGGGGCCCGGCCAGTTCCAGTACCACCACCCCGTCGAAAGCCATTCCACCTACGTCCGCGTCCTCGCAGAGCAAGGCCCCTTCGCCCTCGCGCTGTGGATCACGATGTGCCTCCTCACGCTCGGCCTCGCGATCGGCAACGCCCTCGCAGGCCGAACTGCCGCCGGGATAGGGTCCGCGGCCCTCTTGGGCTCGTGGTGCGGGTTGCTCTTCAACTCGGTGGTCGTCGACACCCTGCACTGGCGCCACCTGTGGGTTGTCCTCGGGCTCATTTGGGCCGCCGCGATGATCGGTCAGACGAGCCGCGCCCGCGACAACGACCGCAGAGCCTTCAACGAACCCAGCGACCGCTACGACGCACCGCCGCCGCCGGTCATTCCCGTCGGACGGGTCTAGCGGCGGGGGCAGGACGCACCGCGGCGGGGACGCGGCACGGGCGAGTCCACGTCGCTGGCGCTGTCCCGGTTGGCGCGAGTCGGCGGCGGTGGATTCTCGGGCGCTCTGGGTTTGAGGGCGGTCGTCGGCGAGGGCGCCAGCGGACTCGCTGCCCTGGCGGGTGGACGGCGGTGGATGAACGGGCGTGTCGGAGTTTGCGCGCGGTCTTCGGCGAGGGCGGATGGTCTTGAGGGCTCGCGGGCTGTGGCGTTGGAGAGGCGTGCGGGTTCGTCGGGCGGGCGTTTGGGTTTGAAGGCCGTTCTTGGGCGTTGCAACCGAAAGGTTGGTCGGCGGCGGGCCCGATGCTCGACTCCGTCTCTGAAAACAGCTTGCTAAGCGGGTTCTGGAGACGAAGTCGCCGGGTCCCGCCAACTGCCCAAACACCGCCCAGAAGACGCCTCCAAGCAGAACCCCGCCAGCAGCTAGCGCGGGGTGGCGGCGGCTTTGGGGGGACCGTGGCGACCGCAGGGAGCGAGCGCCAGCGAGCGACCGAAAGGGTGTCCCCACAAAGCCGCCGCCACCCCGGGCGGTTCGCTAGTCGCGGTTCTGCACCCTCGGCGACCCTTGGGGCTGGCTGCCCGCCGACGGCGGCACGAACTTGACGCCGGAGTAGTACGGCGAAGCTTCGGAGACGCCGCCGATCACGACGAGGCCCAGGAGGGGCACCCCAATGCGCGACAGCTCGTCGCGCAGGTCCATGGCGGACGGAACGGCGATGCGCTCCAAGCGGGAGATCACCAGGACGCGGTCGCAGGCGCGGGCGATGAGCTTGGCGTCGGCGAGACCCAGCAGCGGCGTGGCGTCGACGATCACGTAGGCGTAGCCCAGCGCGCGGATCTTGTCCATCAACGGCTCGAGGCTGCCACTGGAGAGCAGACGCGCGGCGTCGGAGGCCATCGTTCCGGAGGGCAGCACGTCGGCGCCGCCAGAGGTGCGGTCGCGTCCGCTGCCCTCGACGATCGAGGCGGCAATGCGGTCCGGCGTGGCCGTGCCGGCCTGCTCGGCGGCCAGCAGGTCACTGAAGCCTTGCCGCCCTTCGACATGCAGCAGCGCGTCAAGGCGCGGCCACCGAAGGTCGCCGGAGATCAGCAGGGTCTTGTGGCCACTGGAAGCCAGAAGCCGGGCGACGCGCGTGGCGACGGTCGTCTTGCCCTCGGCGTGCATCGAACTGGTGAGCATCAGGACGTGCGGCTTGCCGGGCGGAAGCGCGAGGCGCAGCGCAGCCGAGAGGGACTGGTAGGCCTCTTGCTCAACCCGCATCGTGGCCGGCGCGGTGCGCACGCCGAGGCGGCGCCCGAGTTCGGGCACGGTCGCAACGACTGGCAGCTCCAGGAACTGCGCGAGGTCACGCTGGTTGGTGAACCGCGGCCGCAGCTGGTCACGCAGCAGCGCCACGAGCACGCCAAGGAACAGACCAACGAAGAGCGCGAGCACGCCGTTGCGCACCGGCTTGGGTGAATCGGGGCCACCGGGCACCACGGCCGCGCGCGCGAGGGTGACGCGGTTGATCTGCGTCGCAAGCTGGGCGTAGAGCTCGTCCTGGCGGGTGCGCAGGGAGTCCTTGACCTCGTCGGACGGGGCCTCGTCGATCGAGCGCTCCAGCGACGCGATCTGCGACTTCAGCGAGCTGCCCTGGTTGCCAGCGGTGCTGGCAACGTAGGCGTCGGCGATCGCGTTGGCATACGCGGCGGAGAGCCGGGGCTCGTCGGAGGTGGAGGAGATATCCAGCAGGTTCGCCCCGAAGACCGCCTCCGTCGTCGTCACGTTGCGCAGGGTGTCCTGGTCGACCGCGATGCCCTCCTTGTCGAGGGCCTGTCGCGCGGCATCGAGCACGAGGGTCTGGGTAACCAGCGCCTTCTGCGTGTTGATGTTGCGCTCCTGCGCAGCGGAGTCACCGGCGCTGGCCTGCGCGAGGTCGAACCCGACCGTGGCCGTGGCCGAGTAGGTCTTGGGGAGGACCATGGAGACCGCGACGGCGAAGATCGCGAGCCCGATCGCCAAGGCGCCGATCAGGGGCAGATCGCGGCGGACGGCCGCCAGATAGCGGCGGGTGTCGACGGCTTCGGCGCCGCCGCCCGACTGGAAGCGATCAGCCACCGGGAATTCCTTGCACGGGGGAGCTGGACAAAGCGAGCGCAATCCTATGGCACGCGCCCCCGGGACCCTGGCCGGGCGGACCGGTCAGCGCGGTGAACGTCGAAGTACCGTCGTGGGAGCAACATGATTTCGACGTTCACCCAGCACCTTGGGGCACGAACGTCGAAGGACCGCTCTGGTGGCACCAGAACGTCGACCATCACCGTCGGATCATGCCGACGCGCCAGGCAGTCCCCCGACGGGGAGTTTTGCCCCCGCCAGCGCGCCATCGAAGGCCCGTTTCGTAAGACAGGCGTCCAATACACCGGTATGACCCCCGTAGGGATCGCGGCGCTGGCCGATGACTGGAACACCAACGAAACACCGCCCTCAGCCGCCCGGCTGATCGCAGTGTCCCTCGACAAAGGCAAACCCGTCGTGAGGCGGGGACGCAAAGCAACGGGGCCTTCACGGATGAAGGTAGCCCAGCCGCCGAAAGGATTCACGTGGTACGACGCACGCTCGCCGTCGCGATTCTCGCGACCGCCGCAGCATTTGGAGTGGGGGCCGCCCCTGCCGCTGCTGCGACCGACGCGACCGGCCGTACCGGTGAGGTCCGGTTCGTCAAGCGCATGACCCCCGCCGACGACAAGCACGTCACCGGCAACAACCCGGCCAAGCGTGCGTGGCTGAACGACAAGTTCTGGCGCACCGAGGTCTTCGCTCCGTTCTTCGACGGCATGACCGGTTGGTACGGCCAGGGCTGGGTCTACAGCGACCTCTACGCGATCTACCCCAGCAGCAAGCTCGCCACCGAGCACCCCGAGTGGATCCTGCGCGATGCCGCCGGCAACAAGCTCTTCATCCCGTGGGGCTGCAGCAACGGCACGTGCCCGCAATACGCCGCCGACATCACCAACCCCGCGTTCCGCGCCGACTGGATCGCCAAGCTCAAGGGCACGCTCGCCAAGGGCTACAAGGGCGCGTGGATCGACGACGTGAACCTGGAGCGCCGCGTGGGCAACGGCAACGGAACCGAAGTGGCTCCCGTGAGCCCCGCACTCGGCCGCGCGATGAGCGCCGACGACTGGCGCAAGGCCATGGCGAGCTTCACTGAGCAGATCCGCCGCGAGATCCCGAACCACGAACTGCTGCACAACAGCATCTGGTACGCCGGCCAGGGCGCAGGCCGCGAGAAGAACCCCGACGTGCAGCGCCAGATCGCCTCCGCGGACTACATCAACCTCGAGCGCGGGGTAACCGACGGCGGCCTCACGGGCGGCACCGGCGAGTGGAGCCTGAAGGCCGTCCACGCGTTCGCCGATCAGGTCCACGCGCAGGGCAAGGGCCTCATCATCGACTCGTGGGAGAGCACCGACGCTGACCGCGAGTACAGCCTCGCCAACTACCTCCTCCTCAACAACGGCGCTGACGGCGTCGGCGACATGTCGCAGAGCCCGGACGCCTGGTGGCAGGGCTGGGACGCCGACCTCGGCACCGCGACCACCGGCCGCTACGACTGGCAGGGCGTGATCCGCCGCGACTTCACCGGGGGCACCGTCCTCGTCAACGAGCCAGGCGCTCCGACCCGCACCGTCACGCTGAGCAAGCCGATGGTCACCGTCGACGGCCGCACCGTGACGCAGGTGAGCGTCTCCGCCAAGCGCGGAGTCGTGCTCCGCGGCGAAGGTGCTCCCGCTGGCAGCACCACGCCCGGTACGACGACGCCTGCCCCGGGCACCCCGACGCCAGGCTCGGTCAAGCCGCCCAAGGGCACCACCACGCCACAGACGGGCACCGGCTCGACCGGCACGACCACGCCAGCCGCTGACAAGAACTGCACGATCGTGCGCGTCACCTACCCGACGCTTCGCTGGGATGCCAAGAAGAACCGCCTCGTGACGGGCAAGGGCTCGGCCAAGGTCTGCATTCCGACGCACCTCAAGAAGGGCACGAAGGCCCACAAATCCGCGCTCAAGAAGGCGAAGATCGGCGCCCGCAAAGCCTCGATCGCCAAGGCCAAGGCAGCGCGCCTGCAGGCCGTGCGCGCGGCGGCGGCACGCGCCTAACCCACGTCGGCCCGCAACAACGCCGCGGGCCACCCCACCGCGCGCTGCAGACCCGCTCGGGGTCGCTCATGACGCGACCTCCAGGCAGCGCACAGCGGACGGCGCGTCTCGGGGGAGGCGCGCCGTCTCGCGTTTACGGGCCGGCGCAGTCCTTGGGAGCTGGAGCAGCGACCGGCCGGCCGGCCGCGTCGTAGCCGAGCTGCGACGGCGAGGCAATCAGCGGTGAGCCACCCCAGTACTCGTAGACCGTGAAGGCGTTCGGCGGGACGTCCGAGGCCGGTGGGTTCTCGGTGTCACCGAACCTCGCCCGCACACACCAACCGACGTTGAGCGCGGTGGTGAGGGCGGTGTTCACGTCGATCCCGTTGCCTTCGAAGCCCCAGGCGTCGAAGCGCCGCGACGCGACGATGACGTAGCGCGGGCTTGCCTTGAGGAACGCCGCCGCCGCTGCCTGATCGGCCTCGCGGTCCGGCAGCGTCCCCGGCAGGAAGGTCGTGTCGTAGAGCGCCGGCCGCGTGCCCAGGAAGAACTGAAAGCCCGGCTCCTGCGGCAGCACGAGCATCGGCTCGCCGGGCTTGACCTTGGGCGCGAGGAGGTCAACGACCCGCTGGATGTTCGGGCCGGCGGTCGCGTCGGCCTTGAACGTGCCGTGCGGCGTGCGGACCGGGAAGGTGAAGTCGGAGTAGCGGCCGATGTAGGCGTGGGCCGCCAGGACGACCGCCGACAGCGCAAGAACGCCCGCCGTGGTGACGACCTGCCGGCCGCGCGTGCGCTGCGCCGCGCGGAAGAGCACGATCGCGGCCAAGAGCACGACCGGCGGGGCGAAGTACGTGGCGTAGACGTCGGTGGAGAACATTGCGTAGGCCCGTAGCGAGCACGCCGCGGAGACGGCGATCAGCGCCAGGTCAGCGGCCCACGACGGACCGCCGAGCGGCGCGCCGTCGCGGCGCAGCCATGCCACCGCAGCCACCAGCAGCACCGTGAACGCCACCGCGGGCAAGACGGTCATGGGCAGCAGCAGACGCGTCACGTCCGAGGCAACGTCCTTGACCGGGCCCGTGGCATCGCCGCCGAGGACTCCGAGCACGGTCGCCGCGACCGCTGCGGCGGCGATGGTGACCCCGCACAGCACCCATGGCGAGGCCACGATCCGCGCCGCGCGCCCGCGCGGCACCACCGGCGTGACGCCCGACCCGTCGCTGCCGGCCGGCAAAACACCCGCGTAACCAGCCGCCTCGATCGACCGCACGAGCGCGAACCCGCCCCCGAACACGATGGCCCCGCGGAGCAGCAGGGCGCCGAGGCTCGGCAAGTCGTACGGGTGCCAGGCCTCTTCGAAGCGTCCGCCGACGGTGCGGACGAAATCGACCGGGAAGAGGTTCTCGGTGAACAGTCGCTCCGCGCCCGCACTCGACGCGAAATAGGCAAGCACGCCTCCTCCGACGATGACCAGCCCGGGGACCGTCCACACCAGCGCCCGCAGCGCCGCCCGCCAACCCTCGGTGCGCAGCAGACCGAGCGCGGCGCCGCCAAGGGCCGCCACGCCGAATGCAAAGAACTCCGGTCGCGTGAGCGCCGCGAGGCCAAACGCCACGCCGGCCCAGCCGTAGCGGCCGTGACTGATCGCCAGCAGGATCGCCAGCACCGCCATCAGGCCCGTCGTCGCTCCGGCCGTGTGGGGCAGCTGGAAGTTGAAGAGTGACCCGCTGAACCCGATCGCGAGGACGGCCGCCAGCCCAGCCACCACCACGGGCGTCGGCAGCCAGCGGCCTGCGAGTCGGCGCCACAGCTCGGCGATCACGGCCGTCTGCAAGAAGCCGAAGGCAAACGCCGCCTCCAGCGAGGTCCCCAGGACGGCGAAGCTGGCCGCAAGGCCGCCGATCCCGAGCGGACCGTAGAAGTAGCGCACATCGGAGTACGGCTGGATGCCGTCGAGCCAGCCCGCGGCCACGATCAGGTCCAGGCCGGGGTCGCTGGCAGGGTTGCCCCAGCGTCGCCACGACATCGCCACCAGCACGGCCGTGAACGCGCCAAGCAGCAGCCAAGGCAGGGCGGTGCGTGTCGGACGGGAGGGCACGCGGGCAGATTGTCACGCGCAGCGGCCGACGCGCCGCGCCCACCGTTGCGAGCGGACGCGTGCCAATGACCGCAAGCGACCGTCCAAGAACTGGAGGTTCCAGCCAGCGTGCCGAGTACGGTACCGAGCGGGACGATTTTCGACCGCGGATGCTTCGCGGCCCGCTCCACGCATCTTGCTCCGCCAACCTCGCACCCGCCGCCACTTCCTGCGCGACGCTGGCATGGCCGGCGCAGCTGGCGCCGCCGCCCCGCTGTGGTTCCCGTCGCTCGGCGCCGCCGCCGGTGAAACCGAGGCGCCGTTCTGCCCGCATCCCAACCCGATCGTGCACGAGAACCGCTGCACCAACCCCGACACGTTCGGCTCCGGCTTTCAGGTCTCGGGCACCAGCTCGGTCATGGGCGGCTACGCCCGGCAGACCTCGGTCGACCTTGGATCCTCGGTCGAACTCGTCATCTCGGGGCCCAACCTCTATCTGCCGCCGCCCGGTGAGGCGCCGTACGAGACGGTCGAAGTCGACGTCTACCGCCTGGGCTACTACGACGGGCTCGGCGGTCGCCTGGTGTGGAGCACCAGCGGCCCCGTCTCCACGTTTCAGAAGGTCGACGAGTTCGGCCAGCCCGACAACGACGGCACCTACCCGCCAAACCGCCCGGTCGACCCGCATACGGGACTGCTGGGCTGCGCGGACTGGCGCACGATCGTGACCGTGCCCGAGTCCGCACTCACGGTCTCGGGCGTCTACATCGCCAAGCTCCGCGGCCGGTGGCTGGAGTTCCCGCCCGGCCTGCCGGCAGTCCAGCGCTCCGGTGACTCACAGGCCACGTTCGTCGTGCGCGACGACGCCCGCAAGCGCGACGTGCTCGTGCTGCTCCCCACGAACACCTGGCAGGCCTACAACTACTGGGGCGGCCGCTCCACCTACACCTACAACTCGCGCTACGGCATGAGCGGCAGCATCGTGCCGGCCACCGGCACCGAGCGTGCGGCCAAGGTGAGCTTCGACCGCCCCTACAACAACTGGGTCGGCGACTACAACTGGGTCCTTCGCACCGAGTTCCCGGCCATCTGGTGGCTTGAGCGCCACGGCTACGACGTGGCCTACACCGAGGACGTCGCCCTGGGCATCGACCCCTCGCAGGCGCTGCCGCAGCACAGCAAGGGCGTCGTGATCCTGGGCCACGGCGAGTACTGGACCCAGGGCCTGCGCGACGGCCTGGAGGCCGCCCGCGACGCCGGCACGAGCCTCTACAACTTCGGCGCGAACACCGCCTACTGGCGGGTGCGTCACGAGACCGCTGACGGCGCCCCGGCCACTACGGTCGAGGAGGCGCGCGTGATGGTGGTCTACAAGACCGTCGAGGGTGGCGGTGGCAACGACCTGCTGGTGGCCACCGAGGATGACCCCGTCTCCCCCACGACCACCTGGCGAGACCCGGGCAAGGGCCCAGGCATCGACACTCCTGGCACCACCGGCGCAACGCCAGCGGAGTACGTCGGACCGAACCGCCCAGAAGCCTCGCTCCTGGGCGTGCAGTACATCGGCGACGACGACGCGCGCAACCGCGGCCTGACCGTCCCGGCGACCAACAACGCAGGCGAATTTGCCGGCCACACCGCCTGGCGTCACACCTCAGTCGCGGGGGCAACTGCTGCCACCACGATCGGTCGTCACCTCGTGGGCTGGGAGTGGGACGCGATCCCGCCGCCCGGCTCGGCCTACGCGGGCACCCCGCCCGCCACGAAGGACGGCACCGGCGGCGTACGGCGCCTCAGCGAGACCGACCCGCGCGTGGATCCGCCACCGGGCGCCCAGACGGCGTACGTGATGGACGCCGGGCGTCGCTACTCAGCCCGCGGCGCCGCGGCAGCACCGCCCGACGGCGGCAGCGCCGTGACCCAGGCCGTGAGCTACGTGGCGCCTAGCGGCGCAGTGGTGTTCTCGTCGGGAACGATCCACTGGTCGTGGGGCCTTGGCCCCCACTACCTGCACCGCAACACCGACACCTACGCAAGCGCTCCGGTCGACACGACCGACATCCGCATCGAGCAGGCCACCACCAATCTGCTCGCCGACGGCGGCATCGTGCCGATCACGCCGGAGGGTTTGCTGTTCGACCCGCCGCCCGCGCCGGAACCCGAACCAGAGCCGGAACCCGAACCCGAGCCTCAACCTCAGCCTGAACCTGAGCCCAACCCCTCGCCTCCGGACAACGGCGCCGCTCCCATCCCGCCCCCTCCGACGCCGACACCCACGCCGACGCCCACCCCTGGGCCAACGCCGCCGACCTCGACGCCGCCAACCTCGACGCCGCCGATCCCAGCGCTGAAGCTGCGACTGCTGAGCTCCAAGCCCAGCTCGACGGGTCGACTCAAGGCGCAGGTGACCGCGGCGACCCAGCTCCCGCGCACCATCACCGGCACGATCGAGCTCACCGTCGACCGCAAGCGCATCGCCCGCGGGTCGTTCACGATGCGCACCACCACGTCCGGCACGGTCACCCTCAAGCTCTCGGCCGCGGCGCGCGCGAGCCTGCTGCGCAAAGGCAAGCTCAAGCCGATCGGGCGGGTGAGCGTGACCGAGAACGGCAAGCTCGTGCGGACCGATCTCATCCGGCTGACCATCTCGCGCGCCGCCAAGAAGAAGCGCTAGCCACCGCAGGCGGCCCAGGGCTGGGCCACGCACACCGCCGAACGCTCGTCCAGCTTTGCTCTGGAATCCGGCGGGGTCTCCGACGACCGGGGAGACATGAGCACCCCGAACAGCCCGCAGTCTCGCCGCACCTTCCTCAAGCGAGGTGGCGCGACCGTCGCTGGTACGGCCGTCGCCGGCGGCCTGCCCGCGCTCGCGTTCGGGGCGCAGTCGGCTCTGGCAGCCGACGAGGCCTCGGCCAACGCGATCGTCCGCGAGAACGTGTTCACGCCCGCGTCGACGCACTCCAGCGCGTACCGCGTGCAGAACATCTCATCGGTGATCGAGGGCTACGCGCGGCGCACGTCGGTCAATATCGGCGAGCCGATCGAACTCGTGATCTCAGGCCCCAACAAGTGGGTTCCGCCGGCGGGCGAGGAGCCCAGCGAGGCCGTCGAGGTCGAGCTGTATCGCCTCGGGTACTACGGCGGCAAGGGTTCGCGGCTGGTCTGGAAGACCCCAAAGCCGGTCTCCACGTGGCAGCGCTTCAACGCCGCTGGCGAACCGGCCAACGAGTGGGAAGGTGGCGAGGAGCCGCCAATCGCTCCGCTCGATCCCGAGACCGGCCTCTACGGCCGCAAGAACAACAAGACCACGCTCACGATCCCTGGTAGCGCAGCGCCGGCCAGCGGCGTGTATCTGGCCAAGCTCAAGGGCAAGTGGCTCGACTTCCCGCCGGGCGTGCCGGCCGTGGAGCGCAGCGGCGAGTCGCACATCGTGTTCATCGTGCGCGACGACGATCGCCCGCGCGATGCCCTCGTGGTCCTCCCGACCAACACCTGGCAGGCCTACAACTACTGGGGCGGACGCTCCACCTACACCTACAACTCGCGGTACCAGAACAGCGGCTCGATCGTGCCTGCGACGGGCACCGAGCGCGCGGCCAAGGTGAGCTTCGATCGCCCGTTCAACAACTGGATCGGCGACTACAACTGGGTCCTACGCACCGAGTTCCCAGCCATCTGGTGGATGGAGCAGCAGGGCTACGACCTGGCCTACACCGACGACATGGGCCTGCACTTCGACCCGGCTCAGGCCCTGCCGGCCAAGAGCAAGTCGGTCGTGATCCTCGGCCATGGCGAGTACTGGACCAAGAGCGAGCGCGATGCCCTGGAGGCCGCCCGCGACGCCG
>JAEMRF010000619.1 GCA_016463515.1 Solirubrobacteraceae bacterium
CCCCAGAAGGTCGCGCCGGCGTTCACGTAGCCGACGGGCTCCAGGAGGCGGTCGAAGAGGAACCAGGGGTCCAGGTCGTCGGCGGCGGCCAGGTGGTACACCGCCGCCCAAACCAACAGCCCAAGGCCCGCAGTCAGGATCGTCAGCACCGTATGGGCGCTGCGTGGACTGTGGTGCCAGCGAGAGAAGAGCACGAAGGTGCCCGCCAGGAGCGCCGTGCGGGTGGTGGCGACGGCGGCGGCGCCTTGGTCATCGGCCCACAGCAGCGACGCGGCCGTCCACAGCGCAAAGGCCACGAGGAGTCCGTTGGCAGCGCGGCTTCCGCTCGGGCGCGGGCCTCGCACGGGCAACGCGAAGAGCGCGACGATCAGCAGAAGCGCCACGAGCACCCCGGCTGGCGCCCAGTGCTCCAGCGGGAACCCACCCTCGGCGGCGCTGAGGGTGACGAGCGCCAGGAGCGCCAGCAGCTGCGGGAGCGCGATCGGGGCGCTGCGCACCAGCGGCCCCGGATCAAGACGACGCAGCGCAGCGCTCATGGCTGCAGGCGTTGGGCGACCCAGGCGCCGCCAGGCGTCGCGCGATCAAATCGCAGGCGATCGTGGATGCGGTCGTCGCGGCCCTGCCACAGCTCGATCTCGGTCGCGACGAGCTCGTAGCCACCCCACTCCTGCGGCGCCGTGTGCGGCTCGGGATCCGGGAACCGCTCCTCGAGCTCGCGCACGCGGTCTTCCAGCTCAGCGCGCGCCCCGATCGGCTGGCTCTGGTTCGACGCCCACGCGCCGAGGCGGCTGCCGCGCGGCCGGCTGGCGAAGTACGCGTCGACCTCCTCGCGGGGCAACAGGTGCGTGGTACCGACCAGCCGCACGGTGCGCTCCAGCGACGGCCACCAGAACGACGCGGCCGCCCGTGGCTCGGCGGCGAGCGCCCGGCCCTTGCGGCTCTCGGTGTTGGTGAAGAACTGCACACCGCCAGCCGTCACGCCCTTGCAGAGCACCTGCCGTACGGCCGGGGCGCCGCTGGGGTCGACCGTTGCCAGCGCCATCGCCGTGGCTTCGATGTGGCCGTCGGCCTTGGCCTCGGTGATCCACTCCGTGAGCGTGTGCAGCGGGTCGACCGACGCCAGTTCGTCGGGCAAGGTCCCTCGCAGATAGGCACGGCGCTCGTCGGCGAAGCTCACGCGTGCACCCTACGCCACCGGCGACCTGCCTCCTGCAATCCGGTGTGGCATGCGTCGACCCGCTCTGGACACAGGGCCATAACACCCCAGCCGCGGGCGTTCGTAGCCTGGGCCGCAAGCCTTCTGCGAGCCCTTGGAGCCCACCGTGAGCCAGACGACCGCCGCCGCCACACGGCAGGACACCGCCCACAGCACATCATCGTTCGCGAAGTCGCTCTTTCTCGGCGAGATCCACGAGAACCTCGTGCTGCCCTACCCCTATCCGAGCACGGCCGAAGCGGAAAAGATCAAGCGGATCAACCGCGATCTGAAGGCCTTTGCAGAGGACTACGACGAGCTGGGCACGGAGGACGCGCGCTGGGTCTCAGAGGACGACATCGCGCGCCTGGGCGAGATCGGTGCCCTCGGCCTCTACGTGCCCGAGGAGTACGGCGGCCAGGGCCTCTCGCAAACCGGCTACGCGCGGGTGTTCGAGACGATCGCCCACATCGACCCCAC
>JAEMRF010000620.1 GCA_016463515.1 Solirubrobacteraceae bacterium
GACCTGCACCAGGCCGCCGCGGGCCGGGATCATGGTCACGTTGCGGTGCAGCGGTGCTTCGGCCTGCGCGCGATCGGGTGCGAGGTCGAAGCGGCGGGCGATCTCGGGGATCACGTGGCGCAGCTCGGCCATCGCCAGGGCGGCGCCAAGGCAGCGGCGCGTGCCGCCGCCGAAGGGAATCCACGTGTAGGTGCCGGGCTTGTGGCCTTCCCACCGCGAGGGCAGGAACTCGGCAGCTCGCGGGTAGAGGTCTTCGCGGTGGTGCACGAGCAGGATGCTCATCGCCACGCCGGTGCCAGCGGGCACGCCGTAGTCGCCGAGCTGCCAGTCCACGCGCGGGCGCCGGCCGACGATCGGGATCACGGGCCGCGAGCGCATCGCTTCGTTGATCACGCGCTCGGTCATGGCGGCTGACTGCTCGGCGTTGCCGCTGCGGGCCGCGTCGCGCAGGTCGTTGTAGGCCTGCGGCGAGCGCGTCAGCCGTTCGAAGGCCCACGCGATCGTGTTGGCGGTGGTCTCGTGGCCGGCCAGCAAGAGGGAGACGAGTTGGTCGCGCAGCTCGTGGTCGGTCAGCGGGTTGCCGTCTTCGTCGGTGGCGGCGAGCAGCAGCGACAGCACGTCGTCGCGGGAGTCGGCCCCGTCGACGGCCAGGGTCGCGCGGCGCTCGGTGATCACGTCGTACACCGTCTTGTCGAAGGCCTTGAGCACGAGCGCCAGGCCGCCGAACGCCTCGGTCCGCCCGACCTGGATCAGCTCGCCGAGCTGCGCGACCTTCGTGGTCGACGCCTCCAGGATGGCGGTGATCGCCCGCTTGAGGATCTTCTCCTTGCGGGTCGGTTCGCGGCCCACGCCAAACACGCCGGCCAGGATCACTTCGAGCGTGAGCGCCTGCATCGCGAGGCTCATGTTGAGCACCTCGCCGGTCTTCCAGCCGTCCAGCTCGCGGGCCGTCGCAGCCTCGATGACGGCTTGGTAGTTGGCCACCGACTTGCCGTGAAAGGGCGGGAGCAGCATCTTGCGTTGGGCCAGGTGCCGGCCGCCGTTGGTGGTGAGCACGGCGTGGGGGCCGACGATCGGTGCCAGCGGCGACTCGGTCGTGAGGGTGGGCACCAGCTCCGGCGGCGCGGTGAAGATCGACTTCACATGGTCGGGGTGCGACGTGATGATCGGCCCGCCGGTCACGGTGCCCTTCATGTGGAACACGTCGCCGTACTCGCGCGCCGACGCAAACACGAAGTCCTTGTGCCGAAACGTGAACCGCAGCACCTGGGTCAGGAGCGACCGGTCGACGGTCGGCACCGTGCGCAGGTCGCGCAGGCCGTTGGCCGCAGGGCCCGCGGGCGAGGGCGCCACGGTGCCGATCAGGGAGGACTGAGAGAGCACGGCCATAGAACGAACTTACACTTGCGTAACTGGGTCGCCGTGTGGGGCACGGCACAGCTAGGTAGTCGACCATTCGCGGCAGGTCTGGATGGTCGACCGGCAGGTTGGTGGCGGGGAGCCGCGCCGGGTTGCTGGGCTGGTCGCGGGCGTTGCCAGCGGCCCGGCACGAGTCATGACGCCGACCCGCGATGATCTCCAGCGATGCCTGCCGGTCCAGATCACCTCACGCCCGAAGCACGCGACTTCCTCACCGAGCGCCATCTGGCGACGTTTTCGAGTTTGCGCGCCGA
>JAEMRF010000621.1 GCA_016463515.1 Solirubrobacteraceae bacterium
TCATCTTTGCCGTGCACGACGAGCACGTTGGAACCGATGCCCTGGATCTCCGCGCCCATCTTGACGAGCATCCGCGCAAGGTCTTGGACGTGCGGCTCGCAGGCAGCGTTCCCGATCGTGGTGATGCCCGGGGTGAGCGCCGCTGCGAGCAAGGCGTTCTCGGTAGCCATCACGGACGGCTCGTCCATGAAGACCTCTCCGGCCCGCAGGCGACCGTGGGTCGCGGTGAGCTCGATCTGACGACCGTGCTCGTAACTTGCGCCGAGTGCCTCGAAGGCGTCGAGGTGCGGATCGAGTCGGCGTCGGCCGATCACATCGCCGCCGGGCGGCGGCATGACCGCGCGTCCGAAGCGCGCCAAGAGCGGTCCGGCGAGCAAGAACGACGCGCGAATTGCCTCCGCGAGGTCCTGGTCGAGCGTCACGTGATCGCCGTCAACCCCAGCGGCGTTGAGCGTCACCTCGTTGTCGCCCGTCCAGGCCACCCGTACGCCAAGGTCGGCAAGCAGGTCCAGGAGCGACTGGCAGTCGCTGATCCTGGGCACGTTGCCGATCACGACATCCTCTGCAGTGAGCAGTGAAGCGGCCAGAATCGGCAGTGCGCCGTTCTTGTTGCCAGCAGCGCGGACCGTGCCGCCGAGCGGCACGCCGCCTTGGATGACGAACTTCTCCATACGAGGGGCTTTTGCCGACGCTGGGCTTTCGCCGCGTGGCTCGGCAAGACTAACAGTCATCACCCTTGCGGCCTTCGCCGACCCGCGGCGCAGCCCTGCCCTGCCCGACGGATCGACGGGCGCAAAATCCCGCTCTGAGCGCGAATCACCTGGCCCTGCCCCACCCAGGAGCCACCTCAGACGGGAGCGTTCCCACACAACTCCGGGCATCCGGCAGGTGTGCCCGGCACCGAACCCTACGTTCGCCGGCCCTCTCCGCTCTCGCCGCCGCGCAGATGCCGCGAGAGGAAGTCGAGCTGGTCAGCGACCAACGCGTCATGAACTGGGCCCTCGTAGATGTCGAAATGGTCGACGCCGGGGTAGGTCCTCAGCTCTCCCAGCGGGGCTCGTCGCGCAGCGCGGATCGCCGGCCCGGGGCGCGCGACGCGATCAGCCTCACCCACGCAAACGAGCCATGGACAGTGCAGCTTGGCCGCGTAGCGACCGGGCCGAAATGGCGGCCCGAGCAGCCAGCGCGAGGACACCTGGTTGCGCCACACCGACTGCTCGCCGATCGCGACCACGTGCCGCCACCCAGCCTCGCTGCCGGGGGCGTTGATCAACGCAACCTCGTCGGGCTGCCCCACCGCGGGGACGTGTCGCCCCCGTACCGCCGCCAGGAGCAGCCCCGCCCGTACACCCAGCTGCGAGCGATGCGCCTGTCGGATCAGGTCGAGAAACGGCACCTGGCTGATCACTGCGGCAACGCTGCCGTCCTGCGCGGCCGCCTGCAGCGCGTTGCCACCTCCCATCGACGACCCGAACGTCGCGATACGCGAAGGGTCCGCCCCCTCCACCGTGCGCGCAAACGCGAGAGCCGCTCGCCAGTCCTCCTGCTGGCGCCCCGGCGAGAACACGTCCATCGGGCCGTCGCTCTCCCCGAACCCACGGTGGTCGAACACCAGACACCCGTAGCCTGCCTCAGCGAACGCAGCCGCGAAGACCCCGAGCCGGTCCCGGCG
>JAEMRF010000622.1 GCA_016463515.1 Solirubrobacteraceae bacterium
GAGGATGCGCAGGGCAAGACCATCAGCGCGCCGCTGATGGTCCACGAGGTTGCGTCGGCGGGGCCCGTGAAATGGGCGCTGCTGGCCGGAGCCCTCCTCTTCGGCGGGCTGGGCCTGCTGCAGATCCTGCGCGGCACCGTCTGGCGCGGCGTACGCGAGAGCTGAGCCTGCGCGGGCCACACACGCGGCGCCCGTTCACACCTTCTCCACCGGTCACTGGCGCTCAGGCGCTGGCGCTGGTAGATACCGGGGCACCTTGATGGACCTGGATCTCCTCGTCATCGGCTCCGGACCCGGCGGACAGCGCGCCGCAATCCAGGCGGCCAAACTCGGCAAGCGCGTGGGGATGGTCGAACGCCGTGAGCGCGTGGGCGGCGTGTCGCTGCATACCGGCACGGTGCCCAGCAAGACGCTGCGCCAAGCGATCATCGAAGACATCGCCAGCCGCGGCATCGATTTGCCCGACCCGCTGCACCCCGAGCGCCACGAGGTGGCGTCGGCTGAGTTCTTGCGTGACCGCACCGCCCGCGTCATCGCGCAGGAGACGGCGGTGGTGCGGGACCAGCTGCGCCGCAACCACGTCGGGCTGCTGATGGGCGACGCGTCGTTCGTCGACGAGCACACCGTTCTCGTGCGTGACCTGGTCGGCGGCGCCGCCGACACCACCGTCACGGCCGCCAACATTGTCATCGCCGTCGGCACCAAACCGTCTCGTCCCAAGGACGTGGCCTTCGACGAGCGGCGCATCATCGACTCCGACGGCATCCTGCGCCTGGAGACGCATGTGCCTCGCACGATGACGGTCGTGGGTGCCGGGGTGATCGGCGTGGAATACACCTCGATGTTCGCGGCGATGGGCACGCGCGTCACGCTCGTCGACGCCCGCCCCAAACTCATGCCGTATTTGGACCGTGAGATCGCCATTGCGCTGCGGTTCCTGCTGGGCAAGCGCAACGTGACCTTCCGCTTCAACGAAGAGGTGGTCGGCGTCGATCGCGTCGAGGGGCGCGCCATCACCCACCTGGCCTCCGGCAAGCAGATCTCCTCGCACACGCTGCTCTATGCCACCGGCCGCCAGGGCGCAACCGAGGGCCTGGGCCTGGAGAACGCGGGGCTCTCGGCCGACGCTCGCGGACGGATCGACGTCGACGCCACCTACCGCACCGCCAAACGCCACATCTTCGCCGTCGGCGACGTGGCCGGCCCGCCGGGGCTCGCCGCCACCAGCATGGAGCAGGGGCGGCTCGCCGCCCTGCATGCCTTCAACGAGCCGGTGATGCAGCTCCCTGAACTCGTGCCGGTCGGGATCTACGCGATCCCCGAGATCTCCTACGTCGGCCGCACCGAAGAGGAACTCACCGCAGCCGCTGTGCCCTACGTGGTCGGCATCGCCCGCTGGAGCGAGCTCGCCAAGGCGCTGATGATGAACGAGGAGGACGGCCTCCTGAAGATCCTCGTGTCGCCAGAAGACAAGTCCCTGCTGGGCGTGCACATCATCGGCCAGCAAGCCACCGACCTGGTCCACATCGGCCAGGCGCTGATGGGCCGCGAAAACGCCCTGGACTTCCTCCTCTCGGCGGTCTTCAACTACCCGACCCTCGCCGAGGCCTACAAAGTCGCCGGCCTGGATGCGTTCAATCGCATGCGCGACCTGATGTGAAGCACGCAGC
>JAEMRF010000623.1 GCA_016463515.1 Solirubrobacteraceae bacterium
CATCTGCGACGCTCCAGGCGTGACCGCCAAACCGTCGAGCCCCGCCGAGACGCCCACTGCGGCAACACCGGAGCCGTTTGACTCCGAACATCACGCCGGCATGGGCTCCGGAAACGCGCTGCGGGCCGGCGTGCTCGGCGCCAACGACGGACTCGTCTCGATCCTGAGCCTCGTGATGGGCGTCGCGGGCGCCGCCTTTGACTCTTCGGCGATCCTCGTGACCGGCCTCGCAGGCGTGCTCGCGGGCGCCTGCTCGATGGCCATGGGCGAGTGGATCTCGGTGACCAGCAGCCGCGAGCTCTACTCCCGACAGCTCGAGGAGGAGCGGATCGAGATTCGCGACAACCCAGAGCGCGAGCTGCAGGAGCTGATCCGCCTCTACGAGCGCCGTGGCGTGCGCCACGAGATCGCGGTCGAGGTCGCCACCGCGATCATGAAGGACCCCGACACCGCCCTTGACGTGATGGCCCGGGAGGAGTTCGGCTTTGACCCAGACGATCTGGGTGGCTCGGCCCTGGTGGCGGCGGTGTCGTCGTTTGCGCTGTTCGTGGTGGGCGCCGTGCCGCCGATCCTCCCGTTCGCCTTCCTAGAGGGCTCGACCGCCGTGATCACGAGCCTGGTGCTCTCTGGCTTGGCGCTGCTGGTGATCGGCGGTCTCATCACGCAGATCACCGGCCGCTCGCCAGTGTTCTCGGCTGTGCGGCAACTGGTGATCGGCCTCGGCGCTGCCGGAGTGACATACGCCATCGGCGCCAGCCTGGGCGTGTCGATCGTCTAGCCCGCACCGGGCGCTGCGAGCGACCGCTCCGCGCGGCGCTCAGCTAGCCTCGCGCGCATGCTCATCGGTTGTCACGTCTCCCCCGCCGGCGGTCCACACAAGGCGATCGAGCGGGGCGTTGAGCGCGGCTGCACGGCCATCCAGATCTTCAACCAGAGCCCGCGCGCCTGGAAGCCGAACTCCTACGACGACGCGGCGCTGGCGAAGTTCCACCAGGCGCAGGCCGACAGCGACATCGGCGCCGTGCTGATCCACGCGATCTACCTGCTGAACCCCGGCTCGGAGGACCCCGAAATCCGGCAGAAGTCGCTCGCGTCGCTCTCCACGTCGCTGCAGGTCGGCGACGCCATCGGGTCGGCGGGCGTGGTGCTGCATCCGGGCTCGGCGCTCAAAGGGCCCGTCCCACCCGCGATTGAGCGTGCTGGCGCCGTCATCGCCGAGTGCCTGGCGGCGTCGGAGTCCTGCCCGCTGCACCTGGAGATCACCGCCGGCGCGGGTGGCACGCTCGGGCGCACCTTCGCCGAGCTGGCCGAGCTGATCGACGCCGCAGGCGGCTCGCCGCGCCTGGGCGTCTGCCTGGATTCCTGCCATCTGCTGGCCTCCGGCTACGACGTGCGCTCGCCTGAGGCGGTCACCGCGGTCGTCGACGAGTTCGAGAAGGAACTGGGCCTGGATCGACTCGGCAGTTTGCACCTCAACGATTCCCAGTACCCACTGGGCTCCAACCGCGACCGCCACGCCAACCTCGGCGAAGGCGAGATCGGCGAGATCGGCATCAAAGCGTTCCTGCAGGAGCCTCGGTTCCAGCACCTTCCCTGCGTGCTGGAGACGCCCGGCCCCGATGGCAAGGGCACTGCCGCTGAGGAGATTGTCTACGCGCGGGAACTCCACG
>JAEMRF010000624.1 GCA_016463515.1 Solirubrobacteraceae bacterium
GAGGGTTTGCTCGCCATAGTGCGGTCATGGAAGACGACTCCCAGGGCTCGTTGAAACAGCTGCTTCCGTACCTGCGGCCTCACCGTCGGTCGCTTGCCGCGGCGTTGGTCCTCGGTTTGGTGGCTGCCGCCGCGGGGCTCGTGCAGCCGCTCGCAGCGCGGTCGGTGCTCGAGCGGGTCGGGGCCGACGAATCCACCGGCGAGCCGCTGCTGTGGCTCGGTCTGCTCGTGGTCGTCGGTGCCCTTGCGGGCGTGGCCCAGTACTACCTGCTTGACCGCACCTCCGAACGGGTCGTCTTCGGCGCCCGGCGTCGACTCACCGCGCACGTGATCAGGGTCCGGATGCCGGTGTTCGATCGTCTGGACTCCGGCGACCTCGTCACACGCGTGACTTCCGACACCACGCTCCTGGGCTCCGTCGCTTCGGCCGCGTTCATCAACCTCGCCACAGGATCGGTCACGCTCGTCGGCACGCTGGCGTTCATGGCCGTCGTGTCGCCCGCGTTGCTCGGCGTCACCGTCGGTGTCCTCGTGCTGATCGGAGGAGCAACAGCCACGGTGCTCCCACGAATCATGCGGGCGAACCTCGCCCAGCAGGAGGCGATCGGATCGCTAGGAGGGACGCTCTCGCGGCTGCTCGGTGGGCTGCGCACCGTCCGCGCAAGCGGCGCCGAGGAGCGTGAGCTGCTCGTCGCTGGCGCAATGCTCGACGACGCCTACACCCGCGGTCTGCGCGTTGCCCGCTACAGCGCGATCGTCAACAGCGCGACCGGCCTGACCATCAACGTGGCGTTTCTCGCAGTGCTGGGCACCGGCGGCGCCCTTGTGGCCGGCGGCCACCTGAGCACCCCCGACCTGATTGCGTTCCTGCTCTACCTGTTCTTTCTGATCGGCCCCGTGGCGGAGATCGCGTCGGGAGCCACGGCGCTCCAAGGTGGCCTCGCCGCGGTCGCACGGATCGAGGAGGCGCTGGCCCTACCCATCGAGACCGACGACGCCGACAGCGCCGAGCCGCCCGCCACCGCCCCTCGCAGCGCCGCGCAGCCGATCATCGAGGTCGACGACGTGCACTTTGCCTACACCGACGACGGTCCGCCCATCCTCAGCGGCGTCACATTCTCGGTTCCGGCACGCGGCCTGACGGCCATCGTCGGGCCATCGGGCGCTGGCAAGACGACGCTGTTTGCGCTGCTGGAGCGCTTCTACGACCCGGGCGCCGGCACCATCCGGCTGCGCGGCACGCCACTGGGGGCGGTCCCGCGATCGGTGGTCCGCGGGCGACTGGGCTACGTCGAGCAGGACGCCCCAGTCTTGCGGGGAACGCTGCGCGACAACCTCGTGCTCGCCGCTCCCGATGCGACCGACGAGGCCATCGGGCAGGCACTCACCGCGGCTCGCCTCGACGACCTCGTCGCCGAGCTGCCAGACGGCCTGGAAACCCTGGTGGGCTCGGGGGGATCGACGCTGTCCGGTGGGGAGCGCCAGCGCATTGCGATCGCGCGAGCACTGCTGCGCAAGCCAGACGTGTTGCTGCTCGACGAGGCCACGTCGCAGCTCGATGCCGCAAATGAGGCAGCCCTGCGCGAGACCGTCGAACTGGCAGCCCGAGAGCGGGCAGTGATCGCGATCGCGCACCGGCTCTCCACCGTCGTAGGCGCCGAGCAGATCGT
>JAEMRF010000625.1 GCA_016463515.1 Solirubrobacteraceae bacterium
CATGGCTCGGATCCTTCTCGGCGTCTCCGGCAGCATCGCCGCCTACAAGGCGCTGGAGTTCGTGCGCCTCGCAACGGCCGCCGGTCACGGCGTCCGCGTGATCCTCACGGAGGGTGGTTCGCGGTTCGTCGGATCCGACAGCTTCGCCGCCCTGACGGGCGCTCCCGTCCTCAGCGGCGTGTTCGACGACGACCCGTGGTCGGGCGCCTACCCTGGCGACGGCGCAAGCGGGGCGCACCGACCGATCGGTCATCTGGCGCTCGCAGAACGCGCCGACGTGTTCCTGATCGCCCCGGCCTCCGCCAGCGCGATCGCGCGGATCGCAGGCGGGCACGCCGATGACCTGCTCTCAGCTGCCGCACTCGTCGCCGATCGCATCGTGGTGGCGCCCGCGATGAACCACCGGATGTGGGAGCACCCCGCGACCAAGGCCAACGTGGCGCTGCTTCGGGAGTGGGGCGTGCGCATCGCCGACCCCGGCTCCGGTCGTTTGGCGTCCAAAGGGGAGGCAGGGACCGGTCGCCTTGCTGAGCCGTCCGATCTGCTCGCACTGGTCGAGGACCAACTCGCCGCCGCGCAAGGACGCAGGCAAGACCTCGAAGGCCGTCGCGTCCTGATCTCCGCTGGCGGCACCCGTGAGCCGCTCGACGCCGTGCGGTTCCTCGGCAACCGCTCCTCGGGCCGGATGGGCTTCGCCCTCGCCGAGGCTGCGGCCGCGCGCGGGGCCTACGTGACGGTGGTCGCTGCCAACGTCGCGCTGCCAACGCCGGCAGGCGTGGCGCGGATCGACGTCGAAACTGCCGCTGGGCTCGAGGCCGCGTGCGGTGAGGCCTTTGCCTATGCCGACGTGCTCATCGCGGCCGCTGCGGTCGCCGACTTCCGCCCGGCGCAGGTGTCGTCCGGGAAGATGAAGAAGCAGCCCGGCGAGGAGACGCGGACCCTCGAGCTCGAGAAGACGCCTGACGTCCTCGCGGGCCTCGCCGCAGCGCGCAAGAACGGTCAGGTCGTGGTGGGCTTTGCGGCCGAGCACGGCGCCGGCGCACTCGACTACGGGCGCGACAAACTCGTGCGCAAACAGCTCGACGCGATCGTCGTCAACGACGTCTCCGACGCGGCCATCGGATTTGACTCCGCGGAGAACGAGGTCGTCGTGATCACTGCTTCCTCCGAGACGCCAGTCCCGCGCGGCAGCAAGCGGCAGGTCGCCGACGCGATCCTCGACGTCGTCGGGCCGTTGCGGCACGCAGGCTGACTTCGGGACTGCTGCCTGCCGGCGGCGCCGAACGCCTACCCCGCGTCACCGACGCTCCGACGCCCGTGAGCTGGCCTGCCAGCCCGACTCAGGGATCGCGATGTCCCGCAAGACCCGGCGCAAGTCATCGGCATGCTCGAACGCCGTGGCGTGGCCGGCGTTGGGGTAGGAGTAGCGGTGCTTGCGCGGGGCCTCCAGCGCGCGGAACCACGCGTCGGCCAAATCGCGTCGCGCAGCCAGTTCGTGGTCACCGGTGAACATGTAGACCGGAACCTCCAGGCGCGTCACCGTCCTGCGAAAGTCGATCGTCTGCCACGTCGGATAGATGACGGAGAACCCGTCCATGAGTCCGCGCACGGCACCGACCTTGTCGATCAGCGTGTACTCACTGGCGCCGAGTCCCATGAATCCGACA
>JAEMRF010000173.1:0-4513 GCA_016463515.1 Solirubrobacteraceae bacterium
TTCGTGCCGGGCAGCGCCACCATCACCGTTGGCGGCACCACCGACACGCTCCCGACCGCTGCTGGGCCGAACGCGCAGACGCTCGACTTCGATCTCGCGCCCGCCTTCCAGGACCGCGGCTGCGCGACCGGGCTGCGCGACACCGTGATCGTGACGCTCGACATCGAACCGCCGGCCAAGCTCGGCACGCCGCTGCTCGGCGTCGTGGCCCGCGCCGACGGCGTGCCCTACGCCGCCCAAGGCGCCGGCGCGCGCGTGGATGACCGCGACGATCCGGGCGAGACCGCCGCGACCGCGGCGCCGCTGGGTACCGGCAGCCTGCGCACCGGCTACATCAGCACCGCCGACGACGCCGACGCCTACGTGATCGACGCGCCGCCCGTCGGCTCGACCGTCACGGTCGTGCTGTCGCACCTGCCTGCCGACTACGACCTGGCGATCACCGGGCCGGCCGTCGGCATTCCCTCGGCGCCGCTGCGCAGCTCGCCGCTGCGCTCCTCACCGCTGCGGTCCTCGCCGCTTCGCTCGTCGACCATCGCCGACGACGGCGTCCTGCCGACCGGCAGCGCCACGCCGTCCGCGCTGCAGGACCTGCCGCTGCGCTCGTCCGAGCTGGTGCAGTCGCCGCTGCGGTCCTCTTCGATCAACCGCGGCATGGGCACCGAGTCGGCCACGTTCACGGTCACCCCGGACGACGTGGGCAAGAAGTTCACCGTGCGCGTGACGGGCTACGACAGCGCCCGCAGCGATGACCCCTACGTGCTGCGCGCCGAGGTGCAGACCCCCAAGGCCGCGCCCCAGTGCCGGGCGCCGCGCAACCTTCCGTCGGCACCCAAGGGCGCGTTCCCGAGTCTGCCGCTGGCCGCCTCCACCAAGACGGTCTTCCTGATCAACGAGCAGCGCTTGGCGCAGCTGTACCCGACGGCCGACATCGCCGCGCTGCGCGCCAAGCTCGACGCGCTCGCAGCGCGGCCCGAGGTCGCTGGGGCCGTGGTGCCCGTCGAGAGCGACACGGCGAACCCGACCGGTTCCGCCTATGCGGCGTGGGACGCAGATCCGTGCTCGGTCACCGCCGCCAACGGCGTGGCTGGCGCGATCCGCGCGGTCCTTGGCAACGTGACGCAGAACCTCGACGACCTGAAGAGCATCGTGGTCGTCGGTGGCGACGCCGTGATCCCGCAGGTGCGCGTGCCCGACCTCGTCGGCACCGCCAACGAGCGCGAAGAGGCCGACGCCGCCGTGTTCGGCGGCCGCGACTCCGCCGCCTCGCGCAGCCTGCGCGACGGGTTCCTGCTGACCGACGACGCCTATGGCGACTTCGACCCCGAAGCCAGCCTCGGCGGCGCGACCTTCGTGCCTGACGTCGCCCTCGGGCGCCTGGTCGAGAAGCCGGCCGAAATCGTCGCTCAGCTCGATCAATACACCGCTTCCAGCGGCAGCCTGGCCACCGGCACCACGCACGTGAGCGGCTACGACTTCCTCACCGACGGCGCCCAGGAGATCCTCGCGCAGCTCACGCGGCTGCCTGAGAGCCAGAGCAGCTCCCGGATCGACGAGACGTGGACCGCGGCCGATGCGGCGCAGGCCCTGAACCGCCCCGCGCCCGGCATCACCTCGGTCAATGCGCACTACGACCACTACCGCGCGCTCCCGGCCGCGGCGTTCAACGGCCTGGTCCCCGACCTGCTGAAGGCCAAGGATGTGCGACCGGAGGCCGGCTCGCTGCTGTTCACCGCGGGCTGCCACGCGGGCCTGAACCTCGAGGACGCCGACCACCCGGGCGCCAGCGGCGCCGACGCCGACCGCCTCCAGGACTGGGTCCAGCAGGTCACCACCCGCGCGGTCTACATCGCCAACACCACCTACGGCTACGGCGACACCGAGACCGTCGCCTACACCGAGCGCCTCCTCGGACTGCTCGCCGACGGCATCGCCTCTCGCGAGGTGACGGCCGGCCAGGCGCTGATGCTCGCCAAGCAGCGCTACGCCGCCGAGCTGGCCACGCCGGGCGTCTACGACCAGAAGTCGTCGATGGGCCTGACCTTCTACGGCCTGCCGTTCTTCACGATCGGCGCCAGCGGCGGCGAGGGACCGGCCGTGCTGCCGCAGTCCCCGCCCGCGGGCACGCAGGTGCGCAGCAGCAGCTTCTCCGTCGAGCCGAGCTTCGTGCGGCACGACCTCAGCGACGGCACCGGCCGTGCATGGTGGTCGGTCGGAACCGAAGCGCCGCAGGCCACGCACAACAAGCCCATCCAGCCGCGCACCACCCTCGACGTGACGGCGACCGACGGCCTGCCGGTGCACGGCGCCGTGGTGGAGGATCTCTCCAGCGACTACGAGTTCGGCATCAGCGGCGTGTACTCCCAGCCGACGATCGACCTGTCGGCCAACGAGCCGACCGTGCCCGAGGGCGAACACGACGGGACCGTCTTCCCGAGCTGGCTGCTGCGCACCACCCGTGGCGCGACCTCGGGTGGCCTGCGCGACCAGCTGGTGGTCGTGCCCGGCCAGTACATCCAGGATTGGCGCATTCAGACGCTGTACCGCCGGATTCAGGGCCAGGTCTTGCGGTCGGATTCCACCGACTACGACCCGCCCCAGATCACCTCGACCGAAGCGTTCACCGCTACGCCCGAAGGCGGCTCGCCGACCGTGAAGTTCACGGTTCGCACGCCCTCGACCGATGCCGTGCGCGCGCTCGTGCTCTACCGCCCGTACACGTTCTCGAGCGACTGGAGCAAGGTCGAGCTCACGCTGGTTCCGGGGACCGACCGGTGGGAGGCCACCGCTCCGATCGAGTCCTACGAGACCGACCTGAGCTACTCCGTGCAGCTCGTCGACCGCGCCGGCAACGTGGGCGTCTCGACGAACAAGGGCACCGAGTTCCCGGCCAAGCCCGCGAGCCGAGAGCGCGCCCCCGAGCTGGAAGCAAGCCCGGCGCCGCCGGCCAGCGGCTACGCCAAGGGCCCGGTCACCATCACGCTCGATCCCGGCTCGCGCCAGGGCGTGAGCTTCCAGGTCAGCGTCGACGGCGCCGCGCCCCAGCCCTACACCGGACCATTCACCATCACCGGCGACGGCACCCACACGGTGCGCTTCACCGGCAGTGATGGGACCGAAGGGGGCACCCTCGTGCGCATCGACACCACGGCGCCGGCCGTCGCCGGATCGACATCGGTCAATCCGTCGCCCGAGGGCTTCCTCGCGGGCCCGGTCACCATCACCTGGGCCTGCACCGATGGCGTCTCCGGCGTCGACACCTGCCCCGCACCGACGACGATCTCCACGGAGACCGACGGCGTGGTCGTCGCCTCGACCCCCGCGACCGACCGCGCCGAGAACACGGGCACGGGCTCGATCGGTCCGCTGTCGGTCGACTTCGGCGCGCCGACGGTGACCGTCGGCGCTACCTCGGCCGCGGGCGCGCTGACGACCACGCCGACGCCGCTTGCCTCGCCCACCAGCGTGGCCGGCACCGCCGCCGACACGCTCGCTGGCGTGCGCAGCGTGTTCGTGACCTACACGTCGACGACGAACCCGGCGATCACGCGCACGGTCGAAGCGGCCGTCAGCTGCACCGCTGCGGATCGCCGCAGCTGCACCTGGAGCGCGGTCGCTCCGACCGAAACGGGCACCTGGAACGTGACGGCCGTGGTGACCGACCGCGCTGGCCGCACCACCACCGGCGCCGGATCCGCGCCGATCACCACGGGCGGATCGACCGGGGGTGGCGGCGGTGGCGGCAACCCGCCACCGGTCTGCACCCCCAAGGTGTCGATCTCGTGGGAGTGGCGGACCATCGAGGTGACCGTGACGATCGGCAAGAAGAAGGTCGTCGTGAAATCGCGGGTGCTGGTGAGCGTGACGATCACGCTGCCCTGCTGCACCGTCACGATCGCGAACCTGAAGGACAAGCCGAGGTGCGCCACGCGCGCCGCCGCGAGCACGTCCGCGGTGCGCCGCCAAGCCAGGGCCCGCGCGATCAAGATCGCCAAGGCCAAGACGGGCACGCGCCGCCGCGCCCCGGACCGCATCACGACCACGACGAGGATCCTTCCCAGATGACGCAAGCGACGGGCCTTCCGGCCTCACCGGTTCAGACGTACCTCGACACGCTGCTGCGTGAGCTCGAGCCCGACGTCTCCGGCGCCGTCGCCGACTACATCCCGGAGCTGGCCAACGCGGACCCCGACAAACTCGGGCTCGGGCTGGCAACCGTCGACGGGGCCGTCTACGCCGCCGGCGATCACGACGTGACGTTCTCGATCCAGTCGATGAGCAAGCCGTTCACCTATGCGCTGGCGCTCACCGATCGCGGCGTCGACGTGGTCGACCAGCACATCGGCGTTGAGCCCACCGGCGACGCGTTCAACTCGATCAGCCTGGAGGCGGGCACCGGCCGCCCCCGCAATCCGATGATCAACGCGGGGGCGATCATCGCCACCTCGCTCGTGCACGGCGATCGCGACGCCCGCATCCTCGAGATGTACTCGGCGTGCGCAGGCCGAGAGCT
>JAEMRF010000173.1:4613-6585 GCA_016463515.1 Solirubrobacteraceae bacterium
CGGCGCGTGCTGTCGGTCATGACCACCTGCGGCATGTACGACGGCGCGGGCGACTGGCTCGTGGGCGTCGGTCTGCCGGCCAAGAGCGGTGTGGCGGGCGGCGTGATGGCCGTCCTGCCAGGCCAGCTCGGCGTGTGCGTGTTCTCGCCGCGGCTCGACGCCGTGGGCAACAGCGTGCGCGGCGTCTCGGCGTGCCGGCGAATCTCCGCTGACCTGGGGCTGCACTCGCTCGAAGTGGCTCGGGCCACGCGCTCCAGCGTGCGCGCCCGCTTCGACCTCACGATGGTCACGTCGACCCGCCGGCGCCCGGCCGACGAGCGGGCTCGGCTGGTCGAGATCGGCAGCCGCTGCGCGATCTACGAGCTGCAGGGCGACCTGGTGTTCGGTGCGATCGAGCGCGTGATTCGTGACGTCGTCACCAACAGCGAGGAGCTCGACGTCGCCGTGCTCGACCTCACGCGCACCTCGGCACTGGATCCCGCCGCGCGCCGTCGATTCCTGGCGCTGGCGGCGACGCTGTCGGAGCGGGGCAAGACGCTCGTGCTCGCGACGCGCCACAAGGCGCCGGACTTCGAGAGCATCCTCGCGTTCGACACCGTCGACGCTGCGCTGGAATGGGCCGAATGGGAGCTGCTCGGCCTCGACGCCACCGCCCAGCGCGACGCCGTCACGCTCGAGACCCACCCGCTGACGGCCACCCTGACCGACGCCCAGCGCGCCACCCTCGACGCCGTCTCCACCCTGCGGCCGTTCGCGGCGGGCGACCTGCTCGTGCGCACCGGTGAGCCGGCGGCCGAGCTCTACCTCCTGATGGCCGGTGAAGTGTCGGTCCTGACCCAAGGCACGCGGCTCTCCACCCTGCTGCCCGGAGCGATCTTCGGTGAGATGGCGCTGCACGGCAGCTCCCGCCGCTCGGCCGACATCGTGGCCGAACAGGACGGCCTGCTGCTCGCGCTGCCGCTCGAGGCCTTCGAGGGCTTCGGGGAGACCGACGTGGCGCTACAGGCCGGGCTGCTGCGCGGGCTGCTGGAGTCCTCCAACGAGATCGTGCTGCGCCTCACGAGGCAGGTCGCGGCGCTCAGCTGATGACGCTCCCGGCCTACCTGGCTGCGCTGCACCACACCTGGCTGGTCGAGGCCCCGGATCGACGCTGGCGTGATGATCCAGGCAGCCTGGTGTTCTTCGACATCTCGGGCTTCACCCCGCTCACCGAGCGGCTGGCCTCGCGCGGCAAGATCGGAGCCGAGGAGCTGACCGACGTGCTCGGCGCGGTGTTCGGGCAGCTGCTGGGCGCCGCCGATCGCTTCGGCGGCGACACGCTGAAGTTCGGCGGCGACGCCGTCCTGCTGGGCTTCCTGGGCGACGATCACGAGGCGCGTGCCTGCGCCGCCGCCTGGGCCATGCAGCAGGTCATGCGCGGGACACGGCGACTGAAGACGTCGATCGGGACGGTCGCACTTCGCGCGTCTTGCGGCGTGGCTTCAGGACCGATCCACGCGTTTCTGGCGGGCTCCGTGTTCGACGAACTGGTCGTCGGTGGGCCAACGACGACGTCTGCGCTCACCATGGAGGCAGCCGCCCACGCCGGAGAGATCCTCGTGGCGCCGTCGACGGCGGCGGCGCTGCCTGTCGGGGTACTTGGGTCGCCGGCTGGCGCCGGGGGTCGGCCGCTGCTGGGCGCGCCCCCGGCCTCGGAGACTGCACTGCAGCGGCCGCTGGCGGAGCCCGAGCGCCCTGGGCTGCAGCCGTCGCTTGCGCCCTACCTCCTGCACGGCGCCGAGGGCGAGCACCGTCAGGCAGCCGTCGCCTTCCTGCAGTACCGCGGGCTGGATGAGTTCCTCGCCGCCCACGGACCGGATTCGACGGCCACGGCGCTGGGCGAACTGCTGAGCACGGTGCAAGACGTCTGCGTGCGACGCGAGGTCACGATCATCGGGACCGACTGCGACCGTGGCAGCGGCAAGGTCGTCCT
>JAEMRF010000013.1 GCA_016463515.1 Solirubrobacteraceae bacterium
GGCGAAGCGCAGCCGCGGTGGCGCGAGGCCTGCTCGCACGAGCAGGGCCGGCGCGGTGTTGCGTACGGCCTGCCCCAAGTAGAGCCCGAGGGCATAGACCTGATTGGCGGCAAAGAACGCGTCGACCCGCGCCGACGGCGGCAAGGTGCCGGCCACGAGGACGCCGATCAGCGTCGAGCCGAGCAGGCCGAGCAGCTGACCGATCCCAGTAACCGCGGCCGCATGGACCCGCCGGTGCTCGTCAGCCACGCGCCTTCACCGGCCGGACGGTACCGGGCCGACCGAGAACGGCCCGGGACGGCGTCAGCCGGCGCTGATCGGTGGCCGCGGCACGCCGATGCCGTTGTCGCCCGGGGCGAACTGGTTGGCGACGATCGGATCGGAGTGACCGACGATCTCCAGACCCAGGATCTGCAGGCGCTTCCCGCGAGCGGTGCGAGCGGCAACGACCGTGCCGCAGTCGGTGATGGGCTTGCGCAGGCCGTAGACGATGATCGCCTTGGCGCCGTCCTGGCAACGCACGCGCGGCTTGACGGCACCGGTCACGAACGCCTCCACGTACGCGGTACCGCCACGCAGGATCACCGTGTTCTTGCCCTTGCCACGCAGACGGATCACGTTGGTGCCCGAACCGACCGAAATCGAGTTGTTGAAGGCGCCGCCGCGGATGAAGTTCGCGCCGTTGCCGACGAAGATGTCGTTCGTGCCGCGGCCACCGAAGATCTCGTTGTTGCCGTCGGTCGCGCGGATCTTCGTGGTCTTGGACTTGGCGAACTCGCCGCCGGTGTCGGGCTCACGGTCGGCCCAGAGGATGTTGTTGCCACCCTTGCCGTCGATCACGCCGCCTCCGTGGCCGCCAAAGAGGCGGTCGGGACCGTCGGTGCCGGTGAGCGAGAACGGCTCCGTCTTACTGGCGATCTGTGTCGACGCCGCCGGGATCGCGTCGAAGAGCATGACCTTGGGGCAGCGCGAGATCTTGCCCTCGGCGATGACGAAGTTGATCGCGTTGAGCGTCGGATCCTCGGCGCGGTTCACGAAGAGCACCGAATCCGGGTTGCCGCCACAGTCGATCTTCGCGAGCTGGCCGACCTTGGCCACGTAGACCTGGTTCACGCCGCCGCCGAGCACGATCTCGTCGGGACCCGAGTGGTAGTAGACGGTGTTGTTGCCGCTGCCGGCCGTGAGGCGCATCCCGCCGCCGCCGGCGTTGATCACGTTGTTGCCGTTGCCGAGCACCACCACATCCGGGGCGCCGCCCGGATCGACGTAGTTGTTGCCGTCGCCCAGGGTGATCGTGTCGTGGCCGGTGGAGCCGAACACCGTGTTGTTGCCGTTGCCGGCCTTGATGGTGTCGTCGCCGGTGCCACCCTCGACGTAGTTGTTGCCTTCGCCCGCATCGATGGTGTTGCTCGAGCGAACGCCGTAGATGATGTCTGGGCCAGGTCCACCGGTGAGCGTGTCGGCGCCGCCGCCTCCAAAGAGCGTGTCGCCCGTGGCGCTCGTGCCGACGAGCACGTCGGCCGCGGGCGTACCGATGAGCGTCTTCGCGGCGGCACTCGGAGCGGCGACCGCGAGCGCAGCAAGCCCCAGTGCGATGGGCGCGGCCACGACCAGGCGACCAAACGCGGAAGACGTGGTCGAGCGGTGGCGCGCCCCTCGCCGACCAAAAGCAGCACGATTTCCCGGGTACATGGCGGCATCATGCCAACTTGCCGGGCCCCTCACAAGGCGCGGCGGGGCCACGGAGGGGGCGGCGTCAGGCAAGCGCCCGCTGGCACGTATTCCAGAGCAATGCACCGTCCCACCGCCATCCACGCTGCTTCCGTGGCCGCGCTCGCCTGCCTCGCGCTCGCTGCAGCTCCGGCCGGTGCCCAGGCCGTCACCCTCAGCGGCACCAACGTGAGCACCGTGCCACCCACGACGCCAGCCCGCGTCGACGCGAGCACGACGAGCGTCATCTACTACCTCGATCTCCACGCCGGCGCTGCCGACGAGCGATTCAGCGTGCGGCTCACGCCAGGGCGATTTGCCACGCTCGGGCGCGCCGACGAAGGCGCCTCCGTCGACGGCCCGCTGCAGTTCGCGCTGAGCGGCCCCGGCACGATCGGCAAAGTCGTGACCGAGCCCACGTTCGGCGAGCTCTGCTCCACCCGTGACCGCGCGTTCCACGGCTACGCCACCGGCGCCGCCACCGTCGACGTGCACCTTCCCGCGGGGGCCAGCACCACCTTGGCCGTGCGCTACGCCGTCGGGCGCCGTGCACCGTGGGTCGACACCGATCTGCGCCTGCAGTTCGCGTTCGCCTCGGCGTTGGTCGGCGAGTACGACCCCACCTCGCCGCTGTTCGGCGGGCCGACCGCGATCGGGCCGGCGCCCGTGCTCACGGCCACCCAGCAGATCCCGGCGGTGGCTACCGGCAAGCGGAAGATCGGCGCGCACCTGTTGCTCGACGCCACCCCCGCTGGCACCTACGGCGAAGACCGCGGCGCGGCACGAAAGATCGCGGCGCGCACGGCCGTGCGGGTGCGCGGGCGGCTCCAGCCCGCCACCGCCGGCAAGCGGGTGAACCTGCAGTGGGCCCGCCCAGGTCAGGCGCTGCGCACGGCAGCCCGGGTCACGACGAGCAAGTCCGGCCAGTTCAGCACCACGCTGCGCCCGCCAGGAAAGGGGCAGTGGGAGCTCTGGGCCAGCTACCCGACGCAGAGCGGTCGCCTCGCAGCGGACTCCACGTCGTGCCCACTCCGATACTCGGTGCGCTGAGCTTTTGCGCGCCTGACCGGGGACAAGGCACAAATTTTCACACGCGGAAGGTGCGGGGACTCGCTTTCGCTGTCATTGTGCCGCGCTGTGGTGCTTCGGTCACTTCCCCCTCGGTCCCCTGTGCGCATGCGCACGCGCGACTGGCACGTCCGCCCGCTCAGCCCGTAGAACGTAGAACCATGAGCTCCGCTCTCGAACGCATCTTCGTCGCCACCGAAGAGGCCAATCGTCTGGCCATTCTCGCCGCACTCTCGAACGTGCCAGACGGCCCGATGCTCGACATCGGCCCCCACAAGGGCGAGTTCACCCAGCGCGTGGCGCAACGCGTCGGCGCGACCGACGTGCGTGGGGTCGAGCTCATCCCCGACCACGTCGCCGAAGCCGAAGCGCGGGGCATCGCCGTCACCTTGGGAGACGTCGACGACGGCCTGCCGTACGAAGACGACACGTTCACGCTGGTACTCGCCAACCAGGTGATCGAGCACGTGCGCCGCACCGACCTCTTCATGACCGAGATCCGCCGCGTCCTGAAACCCGGGGGGCTGGTCTGCATCTCGACCAACAACCTCGGTTCCTGGCACAACGTCTTCTCGCTCGCCCTCGGGTATCAGCCGATGCCGATGCACGTGAGCGACGAGGTCATCGTCGGCAACCCGATCAACCCGCAGGACGGCTTCGCCCACGAAGACCTGGGGCGTACCCATCTGCGGATCTTCACCCTGCGCTCGCTCGTCGAGCTCGCCGAGTTCCACGGGCTCCCGGCCGTCCACGCCTCGACTGCCGGCTACTACCCACTGCCGCCTCGGCTGGCATCCAAGGCCGCACGCATCGATCCGCGCCACGGCGCGTTCAGCGTGACGATCTTCAAGAAGCCATCCGCCTGAGCGGGCGCTCGCCGCGCCCTGCCCCGGCGGCTTGCCTAGGACTCGGCGCCGCGGGCCGTCTTGACCGCTGAAGCGTAGGCCGTCAGCGACGGCTTGACGGTGTTGTTCTTCCTGACCATGCCGGTGTGCAGGCCCCAGAAGTCCTTCCCGCCCGGGTACGGCGGAACGTCGCGCCAGGCGTAGTACACGACGCCCTGCAGGTTCAGCGCGTCGGCTTTGGCGGCCGAGAGGCGCACGAGTTCGGCGATGAGCTCGGCCTGCTTCTTCTCGCTGACGGTGAAGTCGCTCCCGAGCCTGCCAGTGGCCCAGCCGCATTCAGTGATCCAGATCGCCGGCTTCTTGCCGTTGATCGTGGCGGCCTTCTGGGCCGCTTCAGCGCCAGCGATCACGCCCGCAGCGGTCTTGGCGTAGGGATGGACCGCAAGGACGTCGTAGCTGCCTGGCCCAGCCGCCTTGGCAAGCTGCCGCACGAAGGTCTTGAGTGGCACGCCGATCTTGCTCTCCGGCATGCCGCCTGTGAGCACTCGGGCCGACGGGTCGGCCTTGCGAACGGCCGCTGCCGTGACCGTGAGGAGCTTGGCGTAGGCCTTGGCATCGGGCTTGCCGCCCCAGTACGGAGGCAGATTCGGTTCGTTCCAGATCTGCCACTCCGTGATCGGGCGCTTGGTGACCGTGGGGTTCTCGGCCCAGAACGTGCCGGTCGTTCCGTAGCGCTGGACGAGCTTGGCTGCGTACTTGGCGAAGCGAGCGTTGCTCTTGGGCGGCATCGTGGTGGTGGCCGTCACCCGCACGCCCTTCTTCTTCTTGGATGCTTCCCGTTTGGGAACACCGAACACGATCGGCAAGATCGTGATCCCGGCGTCGGCCGCGCGGCCCACGAGACGGTCGTAGAGCTCGAAGTTGTAGGCGCCCTTCTTGGGCTCGATCTCGTTCCACCGAAACGGCTGACGGATCAGGTCAACGCCCGCCTTTGACTGCGCATCCAGGGCCTGGCGCAGCTCGCTCTGCTCCGCCGGAAGCAGCTCCGGCGCGACCACGCCGAAGAAGTCTTGCGGCAGGTCGGCAGCGGCGGCCTTCTGCTCGACCCCTCCGCCACAGGCAGCCAGGCCAAGCGCGAGGGCGGCCACGGCGGATGTCATGGCGCGGCGAATCAACGCAACCTCTTGATCGTGTTGGTGAGGGCCTTCACGGCCGGTTTGTCGGTCCCCGCCTGGGTCAGCAGGCCCGTGCGCAGCCCCCAGAAGTCGGTGCGGCCGGGGTAGGGCGGCAGGTCACGCCAGGCGAAGTACACGACGCCGCTGAGCTTGAGCGACTTGCGGCTGCGCGCCAGCGCCTTGAACGACTCCGAGACCAGCTTGGCCTGCTCCTTGCGGCTCACGGTGCGGCCCCTGGTCGGCGGGCCGCCTGCAGCCCACCCGAGTTCGGTCACCCACAGCCGCACCTTGCGGCCGGACTTCGTGCGGTCGAGCGTCGTGCGCATCCTGCGGGTGAGCTTGACGACGGTCGCCACCTTCAGCGCATAGGGATGCACGCCGACGGCGCTCGTGGCTGGGCCACCGCCCGCCTTCAGGTACCCCCGCAGGAACTTGGCGGGCGCGAGACCGAGCCGCGAATCCGGCAGGCCGCCGCTCACGATGACGGCCTTGGGTTGCACGGCACGGATGGCGGCGGAGCCAGCGATCATGAAGCGCGCGTAGGCCGCCGAGTTGACCTTGCCACCCCAATACAGCGGCAGATTCGGTTCGTTCCACAGTTGGTAGGCGTCAAACGGCTGCGGCGCAACCGTCGGGTGCAGGCTCCAGAGCGCGCCACCGGGCCCGTAGCGCGCGGCCACGGTGCGAGCGAAGTTGGCAAAGGTCGCGTTGTTGCGTGGGGGGAACGTGGCCCGCAGGGTGCTACCGGCCGGGCGGCTCGTGGCCCACGCTGGTTCCCCGAAGAGCAGCGGCATCACGCGGATGCCGGCGCGGGCCGCCGCCAACACGAACCGGTCGGTGGCCGAGAAGTCGAAGATGCCCGGCGCTGGCTCCAGCTCGTTCCAGCGGAAGACCTGGCGGATGGTGGTGAAGCCGACCTGACGCTGCCGGGCCAGCTGCGTGGCCTGGTAGCTGTCGGACCCGATGTAGACGTCTTCCGCAGTGACTCCCGCGAAGTTGACCGGGAGTTTGGCCTCGGCGGTGCGCGCAAGTGGAGCTGAGAGCAGGCCCACCGCCAGCAGCAGCGTGACGCAGAACGCGACGGCCAGCGGCAGCCAGCGGCTCGTCTGCTGCACGCCTGCACGGGCGCTGGCCTGGCCATCGGTGGCGCGCGCCGAGGCGCTTGCCGTTCCCGGGTCGCCGGGTGCCGGGCGCAACAAGGTGGCAACAAATACGCCGCTCTTGAGCGCGCGAGTCTGTTCCTCGGAGAGTTCGCCGAAGAGTTCGCTGGGCTCGGCGCCCTCGGTTGAGGCGTCCGGAAAGAGCGCATACAGGCCGTCGGAACTGGTCCCGACACCTTCGCGACCGACGGCCGCCGAACCCGCGATCGGGTCGTCGGCAGCTCGAGCGGCTCCGGGTGCCACAGCAATTCCGACCAGCGCGGCCGTTGCAACGCGCAAAATCGGCATCATCAGTGCCGGATGGTAGCCAAAGACAACGTCTCCACTCGTCATTTTTTGGGGCTTCAGCGCCCCCGGACGTCGTGGTTCGTGGCCCTTGCAGCCGTTTTGGCCGAGGCTGCGCTGGCCCTCGCTGGCGCGGGGACGCTGGCGCTCGCCGGCGCGGCGCTGCTGGCACCCGGTGTCGCCCTGGTCGGGCTGCTGCCAATGGAGGTTCGCCGGACGCCGATGGCTCGATGGGCGCTCGTCCCCGCGCTCGGGATGGCCGCCTCCAGCGTGGCGCTCATCTCGATCGCGCGCCTCGGCATTCCACTGACGGGCGTGTCGATCCGAGTCGTGATCGTGGCGCTGCTCATCGCCGGACTGTTCGTGAATTCGACCGACATCACCCCCACCGTCGCGCCGCCCGGCTCGCGTACGCCCCGCCAGCGACTCGCGGGCGTCGTCGAAGCGCTCGCGCTGTCGGCGGTGCTCATCGGCGCAGCCGCGCTGGCCTGGCGGGTGCTCGGCGAACTGCCGCTGCCCGGCAACGACTGGGCCAAGTACCTGCTCTACGCCGACGAGATCCGCCAGCACCACCGCCTGCTGATCGACAACCCCGTCTGGCTCGGCGGCCAGGGCGTGCCGTTCCGTGAGGACCCGGGTGTGCCAAGCCTGCAAGGCAGCGCGCTGATCCTCAGCGGCTCGCCGACCGGCGAACTGGCCCGCACGATCATGGTGCTGTCGCTCGGGAGCGTGCTCGCGGTCTACGGCTCGCTGCGGGCGTCGCTGGGCGCCGTCGGCGCGATCACCGCGGCCGCGCTCATCGCCTTCATCCCCGCCAGCCAGAACATCCTGGGCTGGCACGGGCTGGCCAACGTGGGTGCGCTGGTCCTCCTGCCGCTCGTGCTTGGCCAGCTGGGCGCGTGGCTCTCCGGCGGACTGGACCGGCGCGGCGAGGTCGGCCTGGCATTGGTGCTGGTGGCCCTTGCCGCCTCGCACCGCCTCACGAGCGTGATCGGGCTTGCCGTGGTGCTGGTGATCATCGGCGTGCGCTGGGTCGCCCCCGGTGGGGTCGCGCGGGGCGCGGTCGTGAAGTCCGCGCTGCGACTGGGCGGACTGACGGCCCTGCTGGGGTTGCTCGTGTTGCTCGACATCCAGGCGCGCTCGGCCACCGCCGGCGGCACCCTGGACTACAAGAGCTACCTGTCGACGAAGCTCGACCTGGAGCTCGCTTCGCGCGACCTGGGAACGATCCTGCTCGTGACCGCTGGGCTCTCGGCCGTGTGGCTGCTGGCACGCCGCAGACTGCCCCGCGCCGTCTGGCCGGCGCTGGCCCTGACCGTGGTGAGTTTCGCGCTCGCCTACGTGTGGATCATCCATCTGCCGCTCTACTACGCGCGCATGGTCTTCTATCTGCCATTCGGGTTGGCACCACTGGCCGGGGCGGGCGCCGCGGCGCTCGTAGCCGCACTCGTGGCCCGCGACCGGGGCACGCTTGCCACGCGCACGCCGATCGCCGTGGCAGCCGCTGCAGGCGTCGGCCTCGCGGCGTTGCTCTACGTGCCTTCGGCGCGGCAGGCCGACCAGGTGCAGCAGTACTACGCCTTCGCCAACCCCGCCTCCCTCCGCGGCCTCGACGCCCTCGCGGCGTCGATGGGGCCCAACGAGCCGGTCACCACCGACCGGTGCTGGAGCTTTCTGTCGGGCTGGCTGCTGCATCGGCCGACCTACCCAGCGCTCGCCGACCAAGACATCGGACCCAAAGCCGAAGTGCCGCTCGCACGGAAGGGCCGGGCCATGATGGCCGACACCGACGAGGGCCGAGCGTTGATCCGCGAGCTCGGCGTGCGGTATGCGCTCGTCGACCCCGCCTGCCCGCCGAGCGACGTGGAGGTCAGGCCCGCCGGCCAGCTCGTCTACGCCAGCGAGCGGCTCGCCATCGTCCGGCTCACCCAACCCAAGTAGGGCGCAGGGGCTCGCGCCCGCGCCCTACTTCTTCTTGGCCTTGGGCTTCTTGTAGGGCCCGGGGGCTTTCAGGACCGCCGTGGCGCGCAGCCGCGGAAGGATCGTCTTGGGCTTCTTGGCGACGCTGTGGAGCAGGACGAGCTCATCGCCCTTCTTGACCTTCGCCGTGACCGTGAACTTCACGGTGCGGTTGCTCTGCAGGGTGACCACGCGGATCTTGGTGTCCTTGGCCTTCTTGCCCTTCTTGACCTTCTTGCGCACGGCCACCACGAAGCGGAACTTCTGCTTCGACGGTTGACCGGCACACGCGAGGCGACCACGAGCGACGATCGCGGACTTGGTGCCAGCCTTCAGCCGGGTGGGACGGCTCACCGTGAGCGCGGCCGTCCAGCTGCATGCCTTGATCTCGGTAGGCACCTGACGCGCGTTGCCACCGCAGTCGCACAGCACCTCACCCGGGGTGGTCGTGGGGTCGTCGCCGTTGCCCGTATCGTTGAGGGTGGGCTGGGATCCCGGCGGGATCGGCGGCGGCATGACCTCTTTGCAGCCCGTCACGGGCAGATCGCAGCGGTAGACGGCCGAGCGACCAGCGTTCGGGATCTTGGCGATCACGTCGAACGTCTCGGTCGGTGGACCGTCCGTCAGGCAGACCTCTGCGCGGCCGTAGGCGTTGATCTCTTGCGAGTAGGTGGCGCGGCCCGTGGCCTGGAACTCCAGGCGAGCACCCTCGATCGGGTTGCCGTCGTAGGTCACCCGGCCGACCACACAGGTGGCGCCGGACTTGGTGAGGACGAGCCCGAGGGGCAGCAGTTTGGAGTCTTCGGTGTTGCCCCCGCAGAGCTTGAGCGTGTCTTTGGCGGGATTGCCAGCGGCGACCTGTTCGGCCCAACGCAGGGAGGCGCGCTGGAGTGCGGCACCGGTGAGGAACGGCACGCCGTCAGCGTGGCGCAGCACGCCCATGAAGCCCTCGGAGATCGGTTCCTTGTTGGTCTCAGAGCCGGTGATGCCGTAGGCCAGGAACTGCTCGACCTGGCAGTTGCTGCGGGCGAGCGCATCCGCGGCGAAGCTCTGGGTGGCTGCGCGCGCGGCGTCGGTGACGCGCCCGATCCCGGCGGATGCCGCGCCGTTGCCGGTGTAGACCACCGGCTGGCCCGTCTCGGTGATCATGATCGGGAAACCCGGCTTGCCAAGGGCGCGCAATTTGGAGCGCAGGCCCGTGACGAGGCTCATGATCGCCGGTGCATGCGGGGCGTACGGGTGAAACCCGATGCCGTCGATCGCGTCGCCGCCGCCGGCGGCGAAGAAGGCGTCCAGGTAGGTGTTGATGTTCTCCCAGCCCAAGCTGGCCAGCAGCACGGACTTCGGCTGGGCAGCCTTCAGCGCCGGCTGGATGACCTTCATCGCGGCCGCGTACTCGGGCGGGTTGGGGGTACCCGTCCAGAAGTTGGTCGAGTTGGCCTCGGTCCAGATCTCGTAGTCGTAGGGCGGCAGGTAGGGCAGCTCGGGCCGCTCGGCCCAGAAGGCGCCGCCTGGGCCGTACCGGGTGGCGAAGGCCGCGATGAACTTGGCGAAGTCCGGATAGTTGGCGGACGTCATCCGGTAGGTGTTCTTCGACGCCCACGACGGCACCCCCGCGAAGAGCGGTGCTGCACGGATGCCGCGCTTGGCAAACGACGCGATCGCGTAGTCCACGGAGTCCCGCGAGGTGGACCCGCCGAAGTTCCAGTTGTAGGTGTGGACGCCGTTGACGGGCGCCGTGAGCTCGGTGGTGTGCCAGCTGACCTGGAGCCGCGAGATGCCCATGCGACCGGCCTCGAGCTGGGCGTAATACGTGTCCCAGCGAGTGGTGTCGATGGTCGCGTCCTTCATCAGCGGCTGCGCGTTGACGCCGATGTACTCCGCCGAGGATGCCGCGAGGGCGCCTTGCGGAACGAACCCGGCCAAGCAAGCGAGGGCCGTGGTGAGGAGGAGAACGAGCCTCATCCCGGCTGTGCGACGGGGTTGAGGGCGCGAGAGAAGGCGGCGATCAGGATGCATGGGGTCGTCGGGTCTTACGCACCGCGTCGGAGGGTCCTGACGCTGAGATCCCGAGGAAGTCCGAGACTCTGGTCACAGTCGTGTGACCTGTCAACGGCCGATCGGCCCATCTTTTCGGTTCATTAACGTCTGGCGGTGGTTCGGGGCGCCCTCATCGGCAGAAGTCCGTGCCCACCTGAGCCGGATTTGCGAATCGGACGATCCGTTCGCTCGGGAGCTAGGACACGTGGCCAGTCGGCTGGTCTGACATGCGCATTCCATGCCAGCGGCCGAGTTCTAGACCACAATGCCACTCCCCCTGCGCACGGATGTGCGGGGCGGCAAGAGAACCTTCAACGGCTTCCGGTCGATCAGGACGATCACCGTAGCCGTGCTTGCTGCACTCGCGACCTCGGTCACCCCCGGAATCTTCGCTAGCTCCGCGTCCGCGGCAGCAGCCCCTGCCGAATTCATCGGCATCAGTGATTGGTCTTGGCCAAGCACGAGCGACTCCCAGCAGCTCAGCGCCGACGGCGTGCGCACCGTGCGCGCCGGCCTCGCGTGGGACTGGGTCGAGCACGTGCAGGGCAAGCGCACCTGGGGCGGCGTCGACAAGCTCATGAGCGAGGCATCCACCGGCGGCTACGACCTGCTGCTCGCGCTCAACGGCTGCACCGTCTGGGCGTGCGGCGCCACGCGCACTGCCCCGCAGACCGATCAGGCTCGCGCGCAGTTCCAGAACTACATCAACGAGGCCGTTCGCCGCTACGGCGCTGGCGGCACCTTCTGGGCCTCCAAGCCCTCGCTCAAGCCGGTGCAGGTGAGCTGGCAGGTGTGGAACGAGGTCAACGTCGGAGCAGACTGGCCCAACCCGACCACGGCCGGCTACCAGCAGATGCTCTCTGAGACGTCGGCGACGATCAAGTCGGTCGATCCCGCCGCACGCGTGGTGACCTCTGGCCTTGCCGAGTTCCCCGCGGACTCGACGGGTGCGACGCTCACGAACTTCCTGACCGGCCTGGAGCGCGACCCCGCGTTTCGCTCGAGCGCCGATGTGGTCGCCATCCACGGCTACGCCGCTGATCCCGCCGGCGTGATGCGAATCCTCGACACCACGCGCCGCATCATGCAGGCCGCTGGCGACAACCGCCCGATCTGGATCACCGAGCTCGGCTGGGGCTCTGGTGGCCCCTCGCACCCCTTCGCGGTCGATCCGGCCACGCAGGCGAGCTACCTGCGCAGCGCCTACGACACGATGGTCGCCTGCCGCGACCGGTGGAGCCTTGAGCGCGCGATCTGGTTCGGCTACAAGGACATCAAGCCCGCGGCGCTCGGCGAGCCTGAGTACTGGGGCATGCACACCGGGCTCTACAAGGCTGACGGTGGCGCCAAGCCGGTGCTCGATGCGTTCCGCGAGTTCGCCGGTGGCCGCGAGCTTCCCGGTGGCCGCGCTTCGGGCTGCGGCCTGAGCGGCGGTGCCGACAAGGCCGCAACCGTCGACCCGCGCAACTCGCCGGGCCCGGGCACCAGCGGTGCCTCCGACGCTCCGCCGACGGTGACGGTGACGCGTGCCCCGACCCTCATCGGCGCCTCGGCCGGTGCCGCCCGCGTGGACTTCGTGACCAATGTGGGCAACTCGGGCAGCGCCCAGTGCTCGCTGAACGGCAGCGAGTGGACGCCGTGCGCCACCCCGTACCTGGCTCCGCGAGACCGCGAAGGCGCCTTCACGCTTCGGATCCGCGCGATGACCTCCAGCGGAGTCGTGAGCGAGACGCCCGCTACCGCAAGCTGGACCGTCGACCTCACGCCGCCGACCACGGTCTTCACCAAGAAGCCACCCAAGCGCTCCACCAAGCGCGCCGTGGCCGTCCAGCTGGGCGTGCAGGGCAAAGCGCTGCCGGTCGCCCCGACCAAGAAGAAGGGCTCCAAGACCGTGAAGAACAAGAAGCCGACCGCGCGCTTCACGATCTCCAACGAGCAGGTCACCTTCCAGTGCCGCCTGAACGCGGGCCGCTGGGAGGCGTGCAGCGCCAACCACCGCGCCAAGGTCAAGAAGACCGGGCGCCACACCCTGTCGGTCCGAGCGATCGACGCTGCCGGCAACGTCGACACGCGCGGCGCGACCGCCAAGTTCACGGTCGCCAAGAAGCTGCGCTGAGGCGCAATTCGGCGCCTTGGTCGTTTGGCGCCGGCGGATGAGCGGGTGCCTCGGGGCTTAGGCGCGCTCTGCACCGAGGGCGGTGCGGGCTCCGGCGCGTTGGCTGGCTGCCGTCGATCCCTGCGCCCTCAGCGCGGCCCGCTGGCGCCGCGCGCCTAGCCGCGGCGGAACATCCCGCGCCGTTTGGCGGGGCGGCCTGAGCCGGCCGGCCGCGGTGGGAGCTCCTCGCCGGCGAGCATCGCGGCCGGTACGGCATGGCAGGCCCACTCCGTGAGGCCCTCAAGGCCCGCCTCGGCGAGCGGCGCCGCGAGGCCCGGGACGCGGCGCACCACGTCGTGGGCGTCGCTGGCGATCACGTGGACCAGGTCGGCTTCGACCATCGCGAGGGCAACCTTCTGCACCGTGCGGCCGAACTGACCGGTCAGCGAGGCCGCCGTGACCTGGGCCGCCGCACCCGCGCGGACGAGCTCGCCCAGCAGCTTGTCGTCGTGATGGAACGCCGAGCAGCGCTCGGGATGGGCGATGAGCACACGGTGCCCGCGGGACTGGATCCCGCCCACCATCTGCGGCAACCGTGGCACGTCGGTGCCCAGCGGTGGCTCCAGCAGCAGCCACTCACTGGCGCCGAGATGGAGCTGGAGCAGCTCGTCGTCGTCGAGCTCGATGGCCCGCGAGAGCGAGACTTCGGCGCCTGCCTGGATACGCAGCGGCACGCCCGCCGCGGCAAGGGTCTCCCGGAACGCCTGCGTGGCGGCCACGATGCCCTCACCCGTGTTGCGGTGGCCGTGACTCACATGCGGCGTGCAGACGACTTTCTCGATCCCCGCTGCCACATGCACGCGCGCCTGCTCGATCGCGGCAGCGTCGTCGGCCGGGCCGTCGTCGATCCCGGGCAGGAGGTGGCAGTGAAGATCGATCAATGGTCCTGCTTATGCCAGATGAGATAGAGGCCGCGGAGCGTGAGGTCCGGATCGATCTCGTCGATCGAGTCGCAGAACGGCACGACCACGCCGGCCAAACCGCCGGTGGCGATGGTGTGCACCTCAGCGCCGAACTCCTCGCGGATCCGGCCCACGATCCCGTCCACGGCCGACGAGTACCCGTAGAGCACGCCGGCACGGATGGCCTCGACCGTCGACTTGCCGATCACTGAGCGCGGCGGCAGCAGGTCGATCTTCGGGAGCTTGGCGCCGCGCTCCGAGAGCGCTTCCAGCGAGATCTCCACACCGGGCTGGATCAGGCCGCCGAGATGCTCACCGTCCGCGGAAACCACGTCGTACGTGATGGCGGTGCCGAAGTCGACGACCACACACGCCGACTTGACGCGGTCATACGCCGCGACGGCGTTGACGAGGCGGTCGGCGCCGAGCTCGCGGGGGTTGTCGAGGCGGATCGACATGCCGGTCTTCACGCCGGGGCCCACCACGACGGTCTCGTGGCTGAGGTAGCGCGACCCGACCTCCACCCACTCCGGTGCCAGCTCCGGCACCGTGGAAGACACGATCGAGCCCTTCAGCTCCGAGAGTTCCACGCCGCGCAGGCGCAGCAGTGACCGCAGCGAGGCGCCGAGCTGGTCGGCCGTGGCCTGCCGGACCGTGGCCATCCGCCAGTGCTCGACGAGCTCGTCGCCGCGGTAGGTCCCGAAGTGGGTCTGAGTATTGCCGACGTCGACGACCAGAAGCACCGCCTGAGTATGACTCAGGCGGCCGGCCTCCGAGCTGCGACTGACTTAGATCAGATGCGTGGCGAGCAAGGCGAAGCTCGCCCAGCTGACGGCGGCGACGGCGAAAGCGGTGGCCACCCCGGTGATGCGTCCCATGTGCACGCCGTCACACTATGCGCTCGATCGGACGATCCGTTGGTGAATTGCAATGCGGGGGGACACGCCGCCCGCACCAGTTACCAGCGCAGCGCACAGCAGCCAGCCGAAACCGACCAGGTAGCCCGCGACCACGTCGCTCACGAAGTGGGCGTCGGTGAGCACGCGGGCCGGCCCCATCGCCGCGATGAGCACGACGAGCACGACCGCAAGGTCGCGCCGACCACGGGCCCACGCGAGCCACGCCAGCGACCCGAACATCACCACTGCGTAGACCGTGTGGCCGCTCGGATAGTTCAGGCCAGGCTGGGGATCGCCGTATTTGAGGATCATCAGCGGCGTTGGCCCAGAGAGCACCTTGAGCAGCACGTTGGCGACGACCCCAGCGCACGCGAGCGCCACGAACGCCGCCGCGAGCCAGCCACCGGCACGCCACGCAAACCACAACGCCACGAGCGCAGTGAGCGAGGCCACGGCGGGCCCACCGATCACGGAGAAGAACGCGCCCAGGTCGGTCCACGGCTGCTCCAGCGCAACACCCTCCAGGTGGTGCTCGGCCCAGCGGTCACCCGGAAGCGGGCCCACCCACTTCAGCCACAGACGGAGCACGAGGACAGCCACGAAGCAGCCCACAGCGACGAGCACCGCCAACGTGCGTGCGCTGAGACGCGAAACCCGGTCCACCACCCCATCGTGCACGATCGCGAACGCCTCGTAACTGACTGGCAGTCAGTTACGAGGGCAACCCTGTTACGGTGGCGGGCATGCGCCACACGCTCCACGTGATCAACGGCTCCCACCCCTGCGCCGCCGTGCTGCGGGCGCTGGAGCTCAAGGGCATCGACGTGCGAATCGTCGAGTACCTGCCGCCGTTTCATCCACCGATCATGAAGCTGAAGTTCGGCTACCGGCAGATTCCGGTGCTCGTGCTCGAGGGCGGTGAAGTGGTGCGTGGGTCGCGCACGATCATGCAGCGCTTGGAGGCGATCCAGCCCGATCCGCCGCTCTACCCGCGCGAACACATTCAGGCCATCGAAGAGGCCGAGCGCTGGGGCGACGAGGTCCTCCAGATGGCCGCGCGGCGCCTGCTGTGGACGGCCGTGGCCGGCAAGCCGCGCGCACTGGCGTCGTTTCAGGCCGGCAGCAAACTGCCTGGTCTGCCCGGGCCGATCGTCGGCCTCATGGCGCCGCTCGTGGTCGCCGGGGAGCGCCGCCTGAACGGGATCACGCCCGAGCGCGTGCGCGAACACGCCGCGACCCTCCCGGCCATGTTCGACAAGCTCGAGGAGTTCCACGCCGCCGGCGCCTTCGGCACCGCCCTCCCCACCGGCGCCGACCTGCAGATCGGCGCAAGCCTGCAGCTGCTGCGCTCGATCGACGACCTGCGGCCGTTGATCGACGCCCACGAGTACGCCCGCGAGATCGCCCGTTGGTTGCCGCCGTCCCCCGGGCGCGTGCCTGCGGGCGCCCTCTCGCCCGAGCTCATCGCGCTGGCCGTCAGCGGGTAACGCGCGCCCGGACCGACGTGGCCCGGTTGACCTGTTCGACGAGCCCGCTGTTGGGGTTACGGCCCGCGATCACCGCCGAGACGGCGAACTTCTGCAGCGACTTCACGCGTGCCCGCTTGGACACCCGGAAGCGGAAGGTGAGCGCGGTGCCCTGCGACCCCTTGAGCGAGGGTGCCAAGCACTTGGGTTTGGCCGTGCCGTGCTTCACGCAGACGGTGGCCGACTCTGCCGCTCCGAAGAGGTTCGAGAGCGAGACGGTCACGTTGACGAGCTTGCCGCGCTTCACGCTGCGCGCGGCGGTGGCAGCGACGATCGCTTCGCTGAGCCGGAAGGGCGTCGCACTGGGCGGCCGTGCCTGGCTAGGTCGGGGACGCATCACCGGGCCGGCCGTCGACGCGGGCCCGGAATACGACACACCGCCCGCGTTTGAGGCGGTGACCTCGCAGGTCAGCAGGCGCCCGACGTCGCCGTCGGCCGGCAGGTAGGTGAACGACGCCCCGCCGGTCCCCGTGGCGAGGAGCTGTCCGCCGTCGTTCTTGATCGTCCACGTGGTGGAGCCACGATCAAAGAGCGCCGTACACACCACCGGCTGGCCCACCATCGACACGCCTCCGGCTGTGACGAAGGCCGCTTGGGTCAGCAGACGCGGCGCGATCGGCGGCGTGGCGGAGCCCGCCAGGAACCGCCGGTTCTCGGGCGCCGAGAGGTTCACGTAGCTCTCGCCCTCACCCGGCGGGCAGTCTGCGGGACCATTGCTCACGATCCCAACGAGGATCGGCGGGCTCGTGCGCGTGACGAGTGGTCCACCGCTGTCGCCTGAGCAGGCCGCGCCGACCGGCGTGCGTGCGCAGAGGGCGGCGGCGTTGTCGTCTGCTGGGCAGACGCTCGGCAAGTCGACCATGTTCTCGAGCGAAAACAGACCGCCGCTGGGTGCGGCGGAGAAGGACTGTCGGCCGTAGCCACTCACCAGCGTCGGAGTGCCAACCAGCACCGGCTGGTCGCCAAGCGGGACGTCTGGCGGGAGCGCGATCGCTTTGGCGGTCACGCCGTCCAACACCAGCGGTGACTCGAGCTCAAGGACGGCGAGATCCCCGGCCGTCCGGACCTTCGACGGGTTCCATTGCGGATGCACCCGCGCGTCGACGACGACCTGGTCCTGGGGATCATCGGTCGGCAGCCCTGCCGCGAGATCCGAGATGCCGGCCGTGACGCCCAAGCCGCCGTCCCACGGGTCGTCTCCAATCGGAACGCCTTCCACGCAGTGCGCGGCGGTCACGATGGTGAGCGCGTCGAGGATCGCGCCACCGCAGTCAAAGCCGCCCTCTGCGCCCCCGCGCGACCACACGCTGACTTGCCACGGCACGGCTCTGATCGAGGTCGGCGTGCCGCCGACGACTCGGCCTTGAGGGCCAGCGGCAGGTCGGCGGCTGGCAAAGGCGCGCTGCCGCGTCGAAATCGCGGGCTCGGCAGACTGCTCAGCGGCGCGCGCAGCTGGGTTGGCGCTTGGCGCGTCGGACGTCCGGCCAACCTGTGCCGCGCCTGCGGGTGGCAGGAGCAACGCGAGACCGGCGCCGGCCAGCAGGGATGCCCGCCACAGGCGCTGTGCCGAGGGCAGGGCATCGTGGATGCGGACTTGCGAGAAACGGGGTGCGCGGCGCATCTGATCAACTGCTCGGCGCCCGCGGGCGCGACCTTGAGTCAGACCGTAGCGCGTAGGGGGACGCCTTCGCGGCGCACGCCCTCATCCAGTGGCAACTGCGCAAGGGCGTCGGCCAGTGAGGCGCCGTCCGGCGTGGCGAGGTCGAAGTCGAGTTCCAGCAGCGGGACGAGGACGAAACGCCTCGAGGTGACCTGCGAGTGCGGCAGCGTGAGTCGCGGGTGCTCGAAGGGCTCGTCGCCGAGGAGCAGCACGTCGACGTCGATCGCGCGCGGACCGTGGCGCACGTAGTCCGGCGAAGATTCGTGGGCGCGGCCGCGTTCACGTTCGACGGCCTTGCACGCGTCGAGCAGACCGATCGGATCCAGGTCGGTCTGGATCTCGACGCAGGCATTCAGGAACGACGGCTGATCGAGGACGTCGCCGACGGGGTCGGTGTCGTAGGTCGATGAGCACCGCACCACCGTCACGCCATGAGCAGGCAACAGGTCGACGGCGGCTTGCAGCTCGGCGCGTCGATCTCCGACGTTGCTGCCCAGACCCAGGAACCCGCGGGCGCTCATCGGGTGGGCACGAAGGCGCGCAGGCCCTTGGGCATGAGCAGCAGGTCGCGGACGCGGTGCTGGTAGGCAGCCGCGACCGCTTCGGCTGCGCCTTCGTGAACGGGCGCGCCATGACCGACCAGCAGATGCTGGACGGGCAGGTGATCGCCCACCTTGCGGTTGACCAGACCTCGCATGAACGGGTGCACGCCGACCGGTCCGCGGCCGCTGAGGGCGAAGTAGTCATTGGTACCCAGCAGTTCGGCGACGACGAGGGTGCCGGTGTCTGGCCACCAGATGGCCCGCTCCTGCCAGCGCTTGGCGCGCAGCACCGAGACCACCTGCAGCGGAGTACCGGGGAGATCATCTGGGAGGCGGTGCAGCGGCACGTCGTAGTGCTCGGCAAGCTTGCGACACGCGCGGGGGTGGCGGTCCAGCAGCTGGATCACTCCGGCGATCTCGCCGAGCTGGCGGGCCTGTTCGATCGCCTCGGGCTCGTCGACCGGATCGATCAGCCAGACCTTGCCGTCCACCAGGAGCGCGTGGGAGGCCCGCTGCATCCATTCGTCCTGCACCCAGGTCAGGCCGTGCTCGAAGGGAACGATCAGCTTGGTCTGCATTTGGCCCGTGACACTAGTGAAGGGGGTACGGCCTGGCCACGATGTGAGCTCAGACGAGGCGCAGTCGCCGGGCCGGGTCGTGGCTGCGGACGCTCGGCGCGTCAGGGTTGTTGTGGCGCGCGGCGGGTGATCGCGAGCTGGACGGCGTCGGCGAGCAGGGTCCCGTCGGCTGTGAACAAACGCGCATGCTCGTCGGCCAGGCCTTGGAGCGAGGCATCGGTGCGCACGTCGAGGAGCAGCGGCTGGTGCGGGAGCCCCTCTGGCGGCAGCGCGGTACGGAAGTGCAGCGAGAGTTCGACGGTCGGATTCATCGACATCTCGGTGATCGGGCCCAGGGCGGCCGGCCACCACGCGTCGATGTAGAACGCGACGAGTGCGAGGTCGACGGGGCTGGACTCGCGCAGTTCCAGCCATCCGCCGGTGCGGGCCGGCTCGCCAGGCACAAGCGCCTCCCCCGTGAAGGGGAACGGGCCGATGGCGGGTCGGTAGGCCAGATGGTCGCCTACGGGTGGCATGCGCGGGTCGACGAGCCGCGGCGGCATCTCGCCCGGCTCGGGGACCTGCGGCGGGTGCGGCGCCCACTCGGCGATGACGTCGAGGTCGTTGCTGAAGCTCGTCGCGAGGCCCTCGACCATCAGCTTGTCGCCCTGCGTCACCCGGACGCGCGCGTTGGTGGCGCGCGCGCCCTGGCGGATCAGCTCGATCTGGATCTCGGCCGGGCCCGCCGCCGGCGGGCGCATGAACTGCACCTGCAGCGATCGCGGATGGCGATCGGCCGCGATCTCCGCCTGCAGAGCGCGGACCATCGTGGCCATCAAGATGCCGCCGTTGATGCCGGCAGCAGTCGACCAACCGTGGTCGAATGCGCAGGCATACCGCCCGCCGCCGAGCGCCGTGACCGCCGTGGTTCGCTGGAAGGCCGTCTGGTCTGCCAGCGCTGGATGGTCGGCCGAGGCGGCTGGGGTTGGCTCCGCGGGGCGGTCGACCGGGCGGTCAGCCATCAGTCGTCGTCGACCTCGTCGTGGCGACGGGTCCGCTCACGCCACACCTCGACCGACACCTCTTCGACCGTCAGCGCGATCGGCGGCTCGGGCTTGGCAGCCTTCACGCTGATCGCCTCGACGGGGAAGCGAATCAGGATCCGATCGGCGATCTCTGCGGCGAGCCGCTCGAGGGTCCGGTAGCTGCGCTGCTGGGCGACGAGCGCCGCGAACTCGCAGATCGAGCCGTAGTCGACGGTGTCTTCGACGCGGTCGGTCACGGTGGCGTCGGTGTCGCCAACTTCCAGCCGGATGTCGAGCAGCAACCGCTGCCCGATCTCGCGCTCGGCCTCGGTGACCCCGTGGTGCGTGTAGATCGACAGCCCGCTGACCTCGATCGTGACGGTGGTTGCGCCGCCGTCCTCGTCGTAGTCGTCGAGATCGTCAGCGTCGAGTTCGTCGTCTTCGTCAGACATCGCAGGAACGTAGCAGGGGCCTCGGAAACGGCCCGTCGCGGAGGGCGCGGGGGAAGCGGGCGTCTGGACTGGTTGGCGGCGCCAACTCGCCGCGCCCTCAGCGCGGACGGCGCCGACCCTCAGCGGGCTGCGGCGATGGCCTCGGCGACCAGCAGGGCGTCTCGATGGGCGGCGACGTCGTGGACGCGGAAGGCGCGCACGCCGTCGCGGTACGCCAGAACGGCGGTCGAGACCGAGGCGTGGACTCGGTCGGCGGGGTCCTCACGGCCGGTGATGCGCCCGAGCATCGACTTGCGCGACGTGCCCAGGAGCACGGGTTGGCCGAGCGCGACGATGCGGTCCAAGTGGTGCAGCAGCTGGAGGTTGTGCTCGATCCGCTTACCGAAGCCGATCCCGGGATCAAGGTCGATGCGGTCCGGGGAGATTCCAGCCACCTCTGCGGCGATCAAGCGCTCGCGGAGGAACTCGGCGACCTCGCCGACCACATCGTCGTAGCGGGGAGCGTCCTGCATCGTGCGCGGCTCCCCGCGCATGTGCATCAGGCAGACCCGCACAGCCGGGTGACTTGCGACCAGCGCAGGCATGGCCGGATCACCACGCAGCGCCGTCACGTCGTTGACGTACGTCGCGCCGGCCTCGATCGCGGCCTGCGCAACGCTGGCCTTGGTCGTGTCGATCGAGAGCGTCACGTCGGGCAGCTGGCGACGCAATTCACGGATGACCGGCTCGGTGCGTCGCAGCTCCTCGGCCTCCCCCACCGGCTCGGCGCCAGGGCGCGTGGACTCGCCGCCCACGTCAATCATCGACGCGCCCTCATGGGCCAGCCGAAGGCCATGGCGGACGGCCGCTTCACCGTCGAACCACTGGCCACCGTCACTGAACGAGTCAGGCGTCACGTTCAGGACGCCCATCAGCGCGAAATCACTCACGTGCCGATCATCCCACCGAACTGACCGTCATACCCGGCTCCTCCAGCTCCCACGGGCGCAAACGGCGCTTCCCACTTCCCGATTCACCGCTTCCAACACGTCAGTTTCAACTGACCCTCGCGGAAAACCGGTTCGTCGCGTAGTCTGCTCGGCTCCCCCGCGTCGCTGCCTACCCACCAGCACGAGCAGTTCGTCACCTACTCGACCAAAGCAGCGATGCCCCGAATTCCACGTCCGCGCGTCCGCGCACCACGCAACGTCGACCCGATCCTGGCGTTTCTGATCGCCACGGTCGCGATCCTGGCCGTGGTCTTCGTGGTGTTTCTCGGGTCGACGACCGCAGGGAGCCCCGGCCGGGAGACGTCGCTCACCGACGCCCTGACCCTGGTCGAGTCCAAGCGCGTGCGCGAGGCCACCGTGCTCGACTTCGACCACCAGCTCGTCATCACCACAGCCACCGGTGAACAGCTCTACGCCGGGCTTTCGGCCAACGGCGGCGCCTCCGAGCAGGTCGTCGCGGCGTTCCGCGAGTCCGGCGTTCCCCTGCGCATCGACCCTCAGAGCGGCAAGCAAGCCCGCCGGATCGTGGTGCAGGTCCTGCTGCCGATCCTCTTCCTCGTCACGCTGTTCACGCTGTTTGCGCGGTTGGCGCAGGCCAGCGATGAAGTCAGTCGCTTCTCCAAGTGGCGCGGCCAGAACCGCCCTGGCGCCGGCCAGCGGCGCACCACCTTCGCCGATGTGGCCGGCACGCCGACCGCCGTGGAGGAGCTGCTTGAACTCTGCGACCTGCTGCAGACCCCCGAGCGATATGCCTCGCTTGGCGCCCGCGCCCCGCGTGGCGCGCTGCTCGTCGGCCCCCCTGGCACCGGCAAGACGCTGCTCGCACGGGCCACGGCAGGTGAGGCTGGCGCGAACTTCTTCTCCGTGTCGGGTGCAGAGTTCGTCGAGTCCCTCGTCGGCGTGGGCGCGGCCCGCATCCGCGACCTGTTCGCACAGGCCCGCGCGGCTGCCCCCTCGATCGTGTTCATCGACGAGCTCGACGCCGTCGGCCGCAAGCGCGGAGCTGGCGTAGGCCAGGGCAACGACGAACGCGAGCAGACCCTCAACCAGCTGCTCGTGGAGATCGACGGGTTCGACGCGGGCTCCGGCATCGTGGTGCTCGCCGCCACGAACCGCCCCGACGTGCTCGACCCGGCGCTGCTGCGCCCCGGCCGCTTTGATCGACAGATCACCGTCGACGCCCCGGACCGCTCGGGCCGCGCCCAGATCCTTGGCCTCTACCTCGTCGGACGGCCCGTCGCCGCCGACGTGAGCCCCGACGTGATCGCCTCGCGCTGCCCCGGGTTCACCGGCGCGGAGCTGGAGAACGTGGTCAATGAGGCAGCGCTGCTTGCGGCCCGCGCCCAGCGGCACGAGATCACGATGCCCGACCTGGACGAAGCCATCGAGCGCGTGATCGGCGGTCCCCGTTCCACCACCCATCGACTGAGCGCCGACGAGCTGCACTCGATCGCCACGCACGAGGCCTCCCACGCCGTGGTGGCCCGCGCGCTCGGCGGCGACGGCACCCGCCGCCTGTCGATCGTGGCTCGCGGCCGACAGCTCGGCGTGGCGTCGGTCCTCCACGGCGACCGCGAACGCGTGGTGTTGCGCCAATCCGACCTGGAGCGCCAGCTCGCCACCACGCTGGCGGGCGCCGCCGGCGAGCGCCTGGCGTTCGGCGAACTCTCCACTGCCGTTCACGACGATCTGCACGCGGCGACCAACCTCGCGCGCTCGATGGTCACGTCGTTCGGCATGTCGGAGCTGGGGTCGATCACGATCGGCGAGCGCAGCAGCGAAGTGTTCCTCGGAGCGTCGCTCCAGGAACTCGGGTCCGTCTCCCAAGCCACGCTCGACACGATCGACGCGCAGACCCGCGCGCTCGTCGATCTGGCCGAGCAACGCGCTGCCGACACGCTCCGCGAGCACTGGCACGTGCTGCAGCGCGTGACCCGCGAATTGCTCGAGCGCGAGAGCCTCGACGAGGTCCAAATGGCCACGCTTCTGCACGACCTGCCTACCCCCGGGGCCCAGCCGAGCGGCAGCCGCGGGTGACCACCCGCCCACACGACGCCCGCCGCGTGCGGGTGCTGATGGTGGCGCTCGCCATCGTCCTGCCGGCAGCGACCGCGGCGTCGTTCGCGCAGGACGCCCCGATCGCAACGACGCCGTCGACCACACCGACGCGCACCGTCGCCGAGGAAGTCGGGACCGCCCGCGAGATCAAGCCGTTCGGTGCCGCGCGCCAAGGCGAAGGCATCGTGACGTGGGCCATTGGCCAAACCCGCGCGCCATCGGCGGTGCCTGCGAGCAGCCCCGAGTCACCGTGGGTGCGCCGTCCGCCCGAGACCACGCCCCAGACCACGCCGGCCATCGTCGACGACGACGAGACCGTCGTTGCGATCCGTGAAGGACGGGCTCCTGCGGCACCACCGCCAACGACGCCCGGCGACACGTTGCTGCTCGAGGGCACGGCGAAGACGCCGGTCGCGCCGACGGCTTGGCGCCGTGCCGACCCGCCACTGGACGTCGCCGGCGAAGCCCTCAAGCTCGGCGAGTGGCGCCCAGCGGGTCGCGCCGGCCAGATCCATGCGGGCGAGTCGACGCCTGGCGGCGCTGCTGCACTCCTCGTCACGACGGGCGCACCGTCTGAAGCCGCCCCGCAGGTGCTTGCACGCCGCCGCGACGGACGCTTCCAGCTTCTCCCAAGTCCGCCCACCGAGCTGCTGGCGCCCGCCACGCGGCTGTATGACCCGGCCGCCGACGACGCCATCCCCTCGCTCGCAGCCGTGGATCCTGAGCCTGCTCCAGGCGACGACACGCCGCCACCGACGGGCAGCGACACGACGCCCACCGGGCCAACGTCGCCCACGCGCACCCGGGGCACGGCCCTCTTGCTGATGCCGCCCGGCGGCGACGGCGTCCTCGCGTGGGACGGCACAGCCTGGGCCGAGGAGCCCTTCGAAGATGCCACTGGGGCCGCGATCACGCTGGCGAGCACGCCGGTGGCGATGGCCGCGACGCCGCAGGGCGAGGGCGTTGCGCTGGTCGCCAGCTCCGACGCCGCAGCCGTAGACCGCGTCACGCTCTACCACCGCACCGCCACCCGCCGCACCTGGCGCGAGGTGCCGCTCCAGGCTCCGCTGCTTCGCGGGCCATTGCCCGGCGGGATCGTTGGCGTGACTCCGACGCTGCGCCCCGGTGACCCGCTGACCGTCGCCCCGGGGCATTGGTGGGTCGACGTGATCGTCGAGCGAAGCGACGGTGGCCGGGTCGCCGCAACGGTCCACCTGGCGCCGCCCGGCTCGGCGCCTGCGCCGACCACCCCAGGTACCGCGCCCGATCCCGTCGGGACCGGCGCGCCGACGAGTCCCGACCCGACTGGTCCGTCGCCAACGAGCAGCACGCCCGCCGACACCACACCGGTCCCGCAGCCGGTGGGCGCTGCCCGCTCGACCGGCGTGTGGTGTGTGGCACGAGGGTCCGGCAAAGCAACCAACGCGCTCCCAGGCGACCTGTGCTCCGGCGAGCTGCCCGGCAGCTTCCCGACCAGCCGCGGCTACCGGTCGCAGGGCTTCGCTGCGCCGGGCACCGTCCCCGGAGGCGTAGCGCCATCCACCCCTGCCACCACCAGCGCGTACGGCGCGCGCGTGTTGACCAGTCCGGTCCTCACGACCGACGCCGAGACCCCCGCCGAACGCGACCGCAGTGGCTCGGGCGGCTACCTGCGGCTCGACGGTGAGCGCTTCACGATCCGCAGCGGCCTCGGCGAAAACGCCACGGCCAGCGGCGGCACCGACGCTGCAGCCTTCACCAGCGACCGGCTGGGCTGGATCGGCGGCCAACGGCTCGTCGGCCATGTGATGCCGTCGCGGGCCTCCAGCGCCGGCCAGCTGATTTCGACCTCACCGAGCTACGACACCGCGGTCGACATCGCTCCGTCCCCACTCGCCGTCCCAGAGGCGGAGGCCGGCGCGCTCGTGCTTGCGACGGGCCAGGTACGGCGGGTGTTCAACAGCGGCCAGAGCTCCATCTGGGGCAACGACGAGCTCTACCGACTCTTCGAGCAGGAGGAGACCCGGCTCACGCGGCCGCGCGCCCTCGCCTGGCCGCTTCCCGATCTGGTCGCGGTCGCCGGCACAGGGGGCCTGCTTCTTGGCACCCAACCGCCGCCCGCCAAACTCCCGCCGTTCGCGAACTCGCGAGATGTTCAAAGCAGCGGACCAGGCGACATCGAGTCGGTGCCAGAGGCACGCGGCATGGACCTCTTGGATGTCGAGTTCGCGACCATTGGCCCCGACGAACCGGCCGAGCGCCTCGCCGGATGGGCCGTCGGACGCGATGGGGCTGCCCTCCGCCTCGACCTGGAAGAGGTCACCCCCGTGAAGCTGGCTTCCCCGCTGGCCGACGCCGACCTGCGCTCAGTGGGCTACGCGGGCAAGACGGCCTACGTCGCCTCCAGCGAGGGTCTCCTCGTCGAGGCAAACGGGACGCTCGTGCCCGAAAGTGGACTCGCCGCGCTCCTTACGCAGGACGGCCGCCCCAAGGACGTGCGCACGGTCGCAGGCTTGCCCGACGGTGCCGTCGTCGTCGATGCCCGCTACGTGCGCAACGCTCCGGGCGAACCGTGGCGCCGCTTGCCATCGCCGGCCGAGGGCGATGTCGTGGCCGTGTCGCTTTCGCGCCCAAGCGGTGACCCGTCCCAGGGCATCAGCTCTCTCATGGTCTATGCGTCGATCGCCGACGAGGCGCGCCCGCGGGTCGGTGAGCGCATCACGCGCTGGGGCCCGAGCTCTGGCGAGGTGCCTGAGCTCCCCAACTTGGCCGTCGACGGCCGTCTGGTCCAGCTCACTCCCGATGGCTGGGTCGACCGCGAGCGCAATGCCGTCGACCTTGGCGTCGGTCGGGACCTGCCGGCCCCAGAAGCGCCGATTCAGGCGATCATCACGCGCGCAGACGGCACCGGCTGGGCGATCGGTGCCACGACATCGTGGACGCAGTTCGACGAACAACTCACCTATCCGCGCAACCAGATCTTGCGAATCACCCCCGACGCCACGGCGATCCAGGTCGCAAGTGGGTCGGCGCCACCGACCGCGGTCCCGGCGCGGGTCGGTCGCCGCGCCGTCGAGGGTTCTGATGCAGGCCCCGTCCCGAAGCCCGCTTCAGAGAGCAGCGGAACTCGTGCCCAGAATGGCGCCGATCCCGGTCGCATCCGCATCTTGATCGGCGGCCATCCGGCCTGCCTGGATGAATGCGCCGGCCGCGACGATCAGCGCGTGGGGCCTACCGAGAACCTCCGCCAGGCCTTCCAGACTGCCGAACGCATGGCGGCGCCAAGCCAACCCAACCCCGTGCGGGCGGTCGTGATCGGTGGAGGCCGCGGCAGCACGGTCGGCGCGCCACTCAGCCGGCCGGGCGCCATCAACTATGGGGATCTCCTGGGCTCCGCCGACGGACCTCCGGTCTTCGCTGGCGTCGGCGCGGGCGACGTGACCGACGATGCGGCACGCTTTGCCTTCGC
>JAEMRF010000174.1:0-2680 GCA_016463515.1 Solirubrobacteraceae bacterium
GTCGGCGTCAGCCTCTTTCCCGTGCCCCGGGGGACGGTGTCACCGTCCCGGCTCGAGGCCGGTGCTCTGGCCACCGCGCTGATCGCCGCAACCCTCATCGGTGCCGCGCTACCGGGATCACGTGACGCGCAAGCGCGACCCACGCCCGCTCCGATCTACGTCGCGACCGCCCCGCCAGCCGACCAGATCGCCGTCCTTGGAACTCGGGCGCAAGGCGGGGCAACCTCCGACAGCGCGACCGAGGAGCCGGCAGCAACAACGACGGAGACCACCGCCACGGACCCCGTTGCCGAGCCTGCAGCGACCACCGCGGACACCTCTGCCGAGGACACCGAAGAGGACGCCGCTGGCGACAGCGGCGATGGGTCCGACCCGCTCGCGTCCGGGTCCGATCGACTCGACCAGGTTGCTCTGGTGATCGTCCACGGCGACGCTCCCGCTCGTTGGATCACGGCGCCCGCTGGATCTGCCGCCAAAGCCCGCGCAGACCGGGGCACCACCTTCACCGGTCTGGCCGCGACTCCAGCTGCGCCTTTGGCCACCGGACTCGAACTCATTGCCGGCCAGCCCCCGAATTCGGCGACGCGCAGTACCTGCGTGACCGGCGACAACGGCCCCGTCACGCCAGGCACCCTCGACGAGGGAGGACGAGTCGTCGGCACAGGGTGTGTCTACCCGGCCGGCACGTCTTCGTTGCCTACGGCGGTCGCTGTGGACGGCCGACGCTGGCGCGCGTATGCGCCCGTCGAGGCCGCGGACGCGGCCTCTGCGCTCTGCGGCACCGGCACCCCGACGGGAGCCGCAGCCGCGTTCGCGTCGACGAGCGCGCTCCGCCGCCTCGAGGACCTGGCCACCTCAGGGGCATGTGAATCAGCAGCTGCTCCCCTCTCCGCGTTGGCGGGCGACCTTGCCGCCGACGAACCCCCAGCATGGATCCTGATCGAGGTGGGCGCCTGCGGCGCGGGCCCGTGTAGCCCCGACGCCGAGGCTGCGCGCGAGCGAGACTTGGATGCTGCCATCGACGTCCTGCTCGCCGAGGACGGCCTTGGGGACCGCAGCGCCGTCCTGGTGGTCGGCGACGGCAACGTGGCAGGCCTTGAACCGGCGGCGACTGAGGGCGTCGTCGCCAGCCCCGACGACCCGAACGCCCCGCCACCGGTCGTGAGCGGAGCCCTGCTGCTCGGACCGGGCGCCGCGACTGCGGCGACTGATCCGCTTGCGATCGACGCCTTCGCCATTGCACGGACGCAGGCCGACTGGCTCGGACTCGACGCACCGGGGCAAGCAAAGGCCGACGGCGTCACCGGCCTTGCCGTCCCTGCCGGCTGACGCTCGCGGAGCCACTGCTGGGCGAGGCCCCACGCCGACGCCGCGAGCGGCCGCGAAAGCGCGCACGGGCTGACCCCGAAACCTGAAGAGGCCCGGCTGCAGCCGGGCCTCTCCTCGTTTCGCGCACCTGCATTGGGGGATCAGGCCGCGACGCTTTCAGCTGGGTGTGGCACGCCGCCGGCCCAGCTAGGTCTCGGACTCTACGCCGTGGCGATGACGCTCGCGTCGGCCGGGGCCTGCGCGGGCCGGGCACGCTTCGCGCGGGCCGCCCACAGGTAGGCCAGGACGAACTGCAGGGTGAGCACGCACACGATCATGCCGCCGGTCGACGTATCCAGATGGAAGCTCAGGTAAGTCCCAAGGACACACGCCAGCGTGCTGCTGGCCGCAGCAATCACGAGCATGCGGTCGAAGCGCTCGGTCAGCAGGAACGCCGTGGCACCCGGGGTGATCAGCATGGCTACCACCAGCACGATGCCGACAGCCTGCAGCGCCACGATGACGGTAAGCGCGAGCGCTCCGAGAAGCAGCGCTTCCAGGCGGCGCGGCGAGATCCCGATCGCGTGGGCGTGGGTGGGGTCAAACGCAAACAGGACGAGGTCACGGCGCTTATAGAGCAGCGCAGCGATCACGAAGAGGCCGATCCCGAGCACTTGGTAGACGTCGGAGTTGCTGACGCCGAGCACGTTGCCAAAGAGGATGTGGAAGAGGTCGATCTGCGACGCAATGACCGACGCGAGCACCAACCCCAACGCAAAAAGACCGGTGAAGACGATGCCGATCGCGGCATCCTCCTTGACCTTGCTCGTGCGGTTCAGCCCGCCGATGAGCGCGACGGATCCGGCGCCAAAGATGAACGCGCCGATGGCAAACGGCGCCCCGAGGACGTAAGCCAGCACGACCCCCGGCAAAACCGCATGGGAGACGGCATCCCCCATCAGCGACCAACCGAGCAGCGTGAGCCAACACGACAGCACCGCACACGTCACGCCGCTGACCGCGGCCACCAGCAGCGCCGTTCGCATGAAGGCGAACTGCAGCGGATCGGTGAACCAGCCGATGAGGTCGGTCATGCCCTGGCCTCATGCATCCGCAGGGCTTCGGCCGGCACGAAGCCGCCGAAGGCTGCCGCGAGCGGCTCTGGGCGCAGCGTCTCGTCGGCGGTGCCCTGCGCCACGATGTGGCGATTGATCAGGGCGATGCGGTCGCACAGTTCCGGCACGGCGATGAGGTCGTGCGTGGAGACGAGAATCGTGCGGCCCTCTTCAGCAAGCCCACGCAGCAGCGCCGTGATGGTCGCCTCGCTGCGCTTGTCGACGCCAGCGAACGGCTCATCGAGCAAGAGGAGCTC
>JAEMRF010000174.1:2780-6537 GCA_016463515.1 Solirubrobacteraceae bacterium
ACCGCCGGATCCTCTCCGAACAGCCGGACCGTGCCGGAGTCGGGCTTCACGAGCCCCATCAGCGCCTTGAACAGCGTCGACTTGCCCGAGCCGTTCATGCCGATGAGTCCGTGCACGAGGCCGGACTCGATCTCGAGATCGACGCCGTCGAGGGCAACCGTGGCGCCGTAGCGCACGTTCAGGCCCTGCACCGCCACAGCCGTGGCCGGCGGAACCGCAGTGAGCGGGGTCATGATTGGCCTCCTGCGCCGAGTCCGGCGGCAATGGTCTGGGCATCACGCCGCAGCAGTTCTAGGTAGGTCGGGACCGGCCCGTCGGCCTTGGAGAGCGAGTCGACGTAGAGCGTGCCGGCGAACGTCGAGCCGGCCTCCTTGGCGACCTGCTTCATCGCCTCAGGACTCACGGTCGATTCACAGAAGACGCCAGGGACCTTGCGGTCGCGGACGAACTGCACCGTGGCAGCGATTTGCTGCGGGGTGCCTTCCTGTTCGGCGTTGACCGGCCACAGATACTTCTCGGTGAGTCCAAGATCACGCGCGACGTAGGAGAAGGCGCCCTCGCAGGTGACGAGTGCCCGCTGGTTCTCGGGAAGGTCCTTCACGTCGGCAAGCACTTCTTCGCCTACCGCTCGCAGTTCCTTCTTGTAGGCGTCGGCATTGGCTCGGAACTCCGGCTCCCCGGCCGGATCGAGCTTGGCCAGTGCCTTGTAGATGTTCTCGACGTAGATCTCGGCGTTCTTCGTCGACATCCAGGCGTGCGGGTTGGGCTTGCCCGCGTACTCGCTGTCGCCCGCGATCGGGATGGCGTCGATGCCGTCGGTCAGCGTGGCCTTCGGCGCACCGCTGCGGTCGATGAACTGCTCGAACCACCGCTCAAGGCCCAGGCCGTTCTCGAGGATGAGGTCGGCGTCGGCGGCACGCTTGAGATCGCTTGGGGTCGGCTCGTAGCCGTGGATCTCAGAGCCTGGCTTGGTGATCGACGCCACGTTCACGCGGTCGCCAGCGACTTCGCTGGCCATGTCGGCGATGACCGTGAACGTGGTCAGGACCGTCTTCTTGCCGTTGTCGGCGGTCGACTCTGAAGAGTCGCCGCAGGCGCCGAGCGAGACGGAAAGCAAGACGGTGAGTGTGGCTGCGAGCCCGAGGAAAGGTTTAGCCATGACTAAACCTTAACTTAGCCGGACCGCTGTGGCAAATGTGACCCTGGACGAAACTCGGGCTTCAGATCGCGTGAATCCTGCCGAGAGCGGGCTGTTTGCGCGCGCTACGGACCGAAGAGCTCAGGCCGCCTGCGCAGCCACAGGGCGACGTAGACCAGCCCAACGAGCACGGGGACCTCGATCAACGGACCGACCACGCCGGCCAGCGCCTGGCCCGACGCGGCACCGAAGACGCCGATCGAGACGGCGATCGCCAGCTCGAAGTTGTTGCCCGCGGCGGTGAAGGCCAAACTCGCCGTGCGCGGGTAGCCGAGGCGCAGCACGCGCCCAGTAAGCAGGCCGGCGGCGAACATCACGGCGAAGTACACGAGCAGCGGCAGCGCGATGCGGACCACGTCGAGCGGCTGGCTCGTGATCGCGTCGCCCTGAATCGCGAACAGCATCACGATCGTGAACAGCAGCCCGTAAAGCGCGAGCGGTGCGATGCGCGGGAGGAAGGTCTCCTCGTACCAGGGCTCGCCGCGCCGCTTCACGCCGACGTAGCGCGTGAGCGCGCCGGCCACGAGCGGAATACCAAGGAAAATCAGCACGGTGCGCGCGACCTCCCAGATGCTGATCTCCAGGCCTTGCGTGTCGAGCCCCAGCCAGCCCGGCAGCGCCGTGAGGTAGAACCACCCCAGCAGGCTGTAGGCCACGATCTGGAAGACCGAGTTCACGGCGACCATGAGCGCCGTGGCCTCGCGGTCGGCGCAGGACAGGTCGCTCCAGATCAGGACCATGGCGATGCAGCGCGCCAGGCCGACGATGATCAGGCCGGTGCGGAACTCCGGCTGGTCCGCGAGGAACAGCCACGCAAGCGCAAACATCAAGGCCGGGCCGATCAGCCAGTTGAGCACCAGCGAGGCACCGAGCATCCGACCGGTGCCCTGCATGCGCGTGACCTCGCCGTACCGCACCTTGGCCAGGACCGGGTACATCATCAGCAGCAGGCCGATGGCGATCGGAAGCGAGACCGTTCCGACGCTGAGCGACTCCAGGCCATCGTTGAGCGCGGGGATCGCCGAACCCAGCCCGAGCCCTGCGGCCATCGCCAGCAGGATCCAGACGGGCAGGAACCGATCCAGGGTCGAAAGGCGCTGGAGGACCTGGTCGTCGACGACGGTGGTTGACGCGCTCATCCCAGTCAGCTCACGCTAGCCGCCGCTGGCGCCGGCGGCCCATGCTGGGCGCGCGGTGCAGCTGGCAACAGGCGTGAAAGCAGGCCGGCGGCGACCACGAAAGCGGCGCTGAGCCACAGACACGCTTCAAGGCCCTGCCACTGGTAGATCAGGCCCGAGAGGATCGTGCCGATCAGCCGCCCGAAGGCATTGGCCATGTAATAGAAGCCCACGTTCATCGCGACCTTGTCGCCTTCGGCGTAGGCCAGGATCAGGTAGGAGTGCACGGCGCTGTTCATCGCGAACACCACGCCGAACACGATCAGCCCGACCACGAGCACGGCGGTCGGATCGGCGCCGCTCGCCAGGCCAATCGCGATACCCGCTGGGAACGCTGCGAGCAGGAAGGCCAGCCACGTGGCCGTGCGCCCGTCCGGTCCGCCACCTCCGGTTTCGCCGGCAACAGCCGCGCGGCTGCGCACCACGCGCGGCGCCGAGGCCTGCACGATGCCGTAGCCGATCACCCAGACCGCCAGGAACGTGCCGACCTGCCAGAACGTCCAGCCAAGGACGGTCCGGAGGTAGACGGGCAACGCCACGACGAACCACACGTCCCGCGAGGCGAACAGGAAGATCCGGGCCGCGGCGAGCACGTTGACGGAGCGGTTGTTGGAGAACATCTGGCGAAACTTCGCCTTGCCATCGGTACGCCCCAGATCTCCGCGCATGAGCACGAGCACAGCCACGAGCGCAGACGCGACCATCCCTGCGAGCAGCAGCAGCGCCGTCTGAAAGCCGACGAGGCCGAGGAGGAGGCCTCCGACGAAGAAGCCGACGCCCTTGAGCGCGTTCTTGGAGCCGGTGAGGATCGCGACCCATTTGTAGAGCGCGCCGGAGTCGCCTTCGGGCACAACGAGCTTGACCGCGCTCTTGGAGCTCATCTTCGTGAGGTCCTTCGCGATGCCCGAAAGGGCCTGCGCGGCCATCACGTAGCCGACGACCAGCCAGGCCTCGGGCGCGAAGGCCAGCATGCTGAGCGCAACGATCTGGGTTGAGAGTCCGGCCAGGAGCGTGACCCGCAGGCCTAGCCGCGCGGCGACCCAGCCGCCGACGAGGTTCGTGATGATTCCGAAGACCTCGTAGAACAGGAACAGCAGCGCCACCTTGAGCGGGCTGTAGCCGAGCTCGTAGAAGAAGAACAGCACGAGCATGCGGCTCGCGCCATCGGCGACGGTGTCGGCCCAGTACGCACCGGTGACGATCGCGTAGTTGCGCAGGTCACCCGAGCGGGCCGGCGCGGCGGTGGTTCCGGCGTCGGTCACGCCGGAGCGCCTGCTCGGAGGCGCTCGCCGACGATGCCGGCGAGCTCGACCATGCGGTTCACGTAGCCCCACTCGTTGTCGTACCAGGCGTAGATCTTCACGTGCGTGCCGTCGACGAC
>JAEMRF010000175.1 GCA_016463515.1 Solirubrobacteraceae bacterium
CCCGCCGACCGCCGCTGAGCGCTCGGTCTGGCGGCGACGGCGTAGGCTCCGTGGTGGATGTCTTCCGCTGCCCTGACCGTCAACGGCGCGCCACGCGACGACCTGCCGGCGCCGCTGAGCGTCGCCGCGCTGGTGGCAGCCCACGGGCTCCCGGCCGAGGGCCGCGGTGTGGCCGTGGCGGTCGACGGTGAGATCGTGCCGCGCGGCCAGTGGGCCGACCACGTGATTCCCGTGGGCGCCGAGGTCGAGCTCGTGCAAGCGATCCAGGGTGGCTGACCGGATGACGCAGTCCGGCTCCGCCACTCCCACCGCTTTCGTCCCAGCGATTCCGCCGCTGGAGATCGCCGGCGAGCTGCTCCAGTCCCGCCTGATTCTCGGCACCGGCGGCTTTGACCGCATGGATGAGCTTGCCGCCGCCTGCGCCGTGAGCGGCACGTCGATGGTCACGGTGGCGATGCGGCGCGTGGACCCAACCCAGCAGGGCTCGCTGATCGACACACTCGACCGCGCCGGTGTGCGGGTGTTGCCCAATACGGCCGGCTGCTTCACCGCGCGCGAGGCCGTGCGCACCGCCGAGCTCGCGCGTGAGGCGCTGGAGACCAACTGGGTCAAGCTCGAGGTCATCGGCGACGACCGCACCCTCCTGCCGGACGCCGCCGAGCTGCTCGACGGCGCCGAACAGCTCGTCGCGCGCGGATTCACGGTCCTGCCCTACGCCACCGACGACCCGGTCCTGTGCCGCCGCCTGGAAGACGCCGGCTGCGCCGCCGTGATGCCGCTGGGCTCCCCGATCGGCTCAGGCCGCGGGATCGCCAACCCGATCAATATCGCCCTGATCGCCGAGCAGGCCGGCGTGCCCGTCGTGCTCGACGCAGGCCTCGGCACCGCCTCGCAGGCCGCGCAGGCGATGGAGCTGGGCTGCGACGCCGTGCTGCTCGCGACGGCCGTCTCCCGCGCCGCCGACCCGGTGCGGATGGCGGCCGCGATGAAGGCTGGCGTGGAAGCTGGCTGGCTGGCCGGCGGGGCCGGCCGGATCCCCGTGCGCACGTGGGCGCAGGCCTCCACGACGCCCGAAGGCATGGCCGACCTCAGCTGATGGCGCCCGGGCCTGGCACCGGCGTGCGGCGTTTCACGGTGGCGCGCCGGCTGATCTCTGCGAGAGTGGGAGAGCGATGAACGCCACCGAGGACCGCATCATCACGCTGCTGGATGCCTTCGAGGTCGCCTGGTCGGGTCCGAGCGCGCTGGCATTCGGCGTCGTCCTCGACCAGGACGGGCACTACGAAGACCCGCTGCTGCGCGGTCCGCTGCGTGGTCCTGAGCGCGTGGCCCAGCACGCCGCCCGCATGCGCGTAGCGTTCCCGGATCTCGTCTTTGAGCGCAGCGGCCCACCGATGGTCGGCGGCGCGCTGCTCTCCCAGGGCGTGCGCCTTCAGGGCACCCACCGCGCGGAGATCGGCAGCATCCCGTCGACCGACAAGGAGCTCACGCTCCACGCCGTGATCGTCGCCGGGCTCAACCCCACCGGCACCCGCCTGGCACGCGTGCGGATCTTCTACGACCGCTACGAAGCCGCCGTGCAGCTCGGCGTCCTGCCGCGCGAGCGCTCCATCGCCGAGCGCGCCCTACTGGCGCTGCGCGGCTTCGGCATCCCGCGCCTGCCGTAGCGCCCCTACTTGACGACGATCTTGCCCTTCATGTGGGGGTGGGGCGTGCAGTAGTAGTTGAACGTGCCGGTCTTGGCGGCCTTCCAGGAGTAGCTCTTGTTCTTGGCCAGGAGCTTGCCCTTGGGCCCGCCCGACTTGTCGGAGTAGGCGTTGTGCTTCGTGGTGTCCTTGTTGACCCACTTGATGGTCGTGCCGCGCTTGACGGTGACCGTCTTCTTGGAGAACGCGAAGTCCTTGATGTTGATCGTCACCGTGCCGGCGGCCTCGGCGTTCTGCGGTGCGCTGGACGACAGCGCGAATCCGAGCACGGCCGCGACGACCAGTCCGACCGCAGCCAAGATGGCGAGCGGACGACGAACATTCAGGGTGCCTAGGTTCATGATTGCTCCAGGGTAGATCGCTCGGCGACGGGCGTGGGGCCGAGTTTCGCGGGTTGTTCTCAACTTTGTGAGACCCGCCGCGCCGGCGTTCGTTTCAAGCGTTGGCGCCGAACCGCTCAATTCGGCGCCCAGGGCCAAGTGAGCGTCCTTTAGCGGTTGCCATAGCGGCCAGGAAAGGACGCTCAATTTCCTTGCGGCGCAGGCGCGGCGTGCGTGCCGACCACATCGACGCTCAGTCCGACGACGTGGTGGTCGGCGAGTTCGACCCCTGGCCGCAGCCACGCGATCTCGGCATAGGCGCCTGCGCTGGCGAGCGAGCCGCCCGCGGGCCGGAGGCCTCGGGCCACGATGTGGTCGACCCGGTGGCCATGCAGGTGTTCCCATCCTTCGACCCGCACGAGTCCCTGCGGCGCGGCGAGATTCAGATCCCCGAGGACGACCGTCGGCTCATCGCCAGCCCACGCAGCGACCGTGGCCAGGGTGCGGATGGTGTCGCGCGCAGCCTGCGATTCGGGCTTGTTGTGGGTGTGGACGTTGGCCACCCACCAGTGCGACCCGTCGGGCCGGCGCAGCCGCACGGCGTGCACCGAGCGGCGCTGCGGCAGCCAGCGCACCGTGGACTGGCGCTCGTCGACGATCTCGCCCGCCGAGGGCCGCACGAGCAGCACGTTGGCGCCGGCGCCCTTCACGCCAAGTCGCTCCGGGTCCTGGCGGTGGGTGCGCTCCTGCCAGCCGGGAGCGGCGGCGCGAACCCATGACGTGCGCGCGCTGCGGGCACTGGCGCCGAGTGCCTGCGCCAGCTCGCGGGTCCACCACGGCGGGGACTCCTGCAGGCCGCACACGTCCCATTCCCGCGCGGCCAAGGCAGCCGCGAAGTCGGTCACGAGGTCGGCGTTGGTCCCCGGGCGTGAACGGCCGTGAAACAGGTTCCAGGTGCAGACCGCGAGCGCCACGGGCCGAGCGTAGCTCGCGAACGGTGCGTAGCAACGAAATGGTCACGCTTGGCCACGTCCGGGTTGTAGCCTGTCCTCCTTGACCAGCCGCCATTGCCTCACCGGAGCCGAACTCTCGACCGCCGACGTGCACGCGATTCTCGATCGCGCCGCCGAGCTCAAGGCTGACCCGTGGGGCTCGACCGTGCTCTCGGGCAAGTCCGTCGCGCTGATCTTCGAGAAGCCCTCGACCCGCACCCGCGTGAGCTTCGACGCCGGCGTGCACGAGCTCGGTGGCCATCCGCTCGTGCTGCGCGGCGACGAGATGCAGCTCTCGCGTGGCGAATCCCCGCGCGACACGGCCCTCGTGCTCTCGCGCCACGTGGCCGCGATCTGCATCCGCACGGGCGCCGACGCGATCATTGAAGAGCTCGCGCGGTACAGCTCCGTGCCGGTCGTGAACATGCTCACCGCCGGGCACCATCCGTGTCAGGCGCTGGCCGACCTGCTCACGCTTCGCGAGGCGTTTGGTTCCCTGGACGGACTGAAGCTTGCCTATGTGGGCGACGGCAACAACGTCGCGCGGTCGCTGGCCGTCGTCGGCGGGATTGCCGGGGTCGAGGTCGCCGTGGCCTCGCCCGTCGGCTACGAGCTGGAGCCCGAGTGCGGCGGCTCGCGCACCAACGACCCGGCTGAGGCCGTCGCCGGTGCCCACGCGGTCTACACCGATGTGTGGGTCAGCATGGGCGACGAGGACACCGCCGACGAGCGCACCGCAGCCCTGCGCCCCTACCGCATCGACGACGCCCTGATGGACCGCGCCGCAGCTGGCGCCATCGCCCTGCACTGCTTGCCCGCCCACCCGGGCGACGAGATCACCGCCGAGGTGCTCTACGGCGAGCGCCAGCGCATCTGGGATCAGGCGGAGAACCGCCGCCACGCCCAGAAAGCGCTCCTGGAGTTCCTGCTGAGCTGACCGCTCGGGAGGCCCGCGTACGGGGAAGTGGCCGGCCCCGATCTGTGCGACCCAACACGCCTGGCCCAGTCCGGCGCACCAACACGGGTATTTGTCCCGCAAGTGCGGCACACTACGGCGCGTGACTCCCCGTAAGGCACCGAGCGACGAGCAGCTGCGCGAGGCCTTCAGCGAGGTCCACGACGCACTCCAGCGCGCCGTCGTCCTGTCGTCTGATCGCGTGCAGTCGGTCTTCGAAGATGCCGTCCTGCGCGGCCGCATGACTCGCCGCGACGCCGAAGAACTCGCCACGAGCCTGATGACCCTCGGCCGCGACCAAGCGCAGGAGCTGCGCGGCGAGGTCGACGCCCTCGCGCGCTCCATTCCGGCGCGCGTGGCCGACGTGGTCGCCGACGCCACCGGTGCCGTGAGCCCGGCGAAGGTCAAGACGAAGGCCAAAGCCAAAGCCAAGACGAAGGCCAGGGCGCCGAAGTCAGCCAAGGCGAAGGCCGGCGCGGCCCCGGAGACTGCGAAGGACGCGGTCCACGCCGAGGCTGAGCGTCTCGTCGAGCAGGGCGCGCCGAGCTCGCTGCCGGCTGATGCTGCGGATCGTCCCGCCAAAGAATTGATCGCTCTCGCCGCGACGTTGCCCCCCGCCGACCTCCGCGTGCTCCGCGCGCAGGAGCAGGCCGGGAAGGCACGAGCCACGGTTCTGCGGGCGATCGATGCGAAGCTACCTGGATGAGCGCCGAGGTAGCCACCCCCAAGAAGTCGGTCGCCGAGAAGATCTTCGGCCCCTGGACGATCTTCGGCATCTTCTTCGGCGCGGGCGTCTCGCACCTCGCCACGCCCAAGCTGTGGGAGCCGGCCGTGCCGCCGCAGCTGCCCGAGCCCAAGCTGATGGTCTACCTCAGCGGCGTCGCCGAGATCATCGGCGGCCTGCTCTACATCTTCCCCCGCACGCGCAAGCTCGGCGGGAACTACCTGGTCCTGCTGTTGATCGCGGTCTTCCCGGCCAACATCTACATGGCCCTGGATGCCAAGTGGCATCAGCAGGTCCCCGGCGGCAAGATCGCGCTGCTCGCGCGCCTGCCGATCCAATTCCTGGGCATGTGGTGGGTCCGCGAACTCGCGCGGCGCACCAGCCCGTCAAGCACCAAGTAAGGGCTCCGCATGTCTGCCGAACCCACGAGCGAGGCCGCAGCCTCGCCGTCGCCTGCACCCGCGCCGATCCGCTCGGAGCTCTCCGAGAACCGCCCGGCCACGCCGTTTGAGAACCGCCCGAATCGCGGCGACCAGATCGAGCTGACCGTCGAGTCCTTCGCGCACGGCGGCGCCGGCGTCGCCCGGATGGACGGCGGCTACGTCGTGTTCGTCACCGGCGCGATCCCCGGCGACCGCGTGCTGGCCGAGGTCGGCAAGCGCAAGCGCTCCTACGCCGAAGCTCGCACCATCGAGTTGCTCGAGCCCTCGCCCGATCGCGTGGAGCCCCGCGGCGACCACCCGGGCGCGCCGTGGCAGGTGCTCACCTACGAGCGCCAGCTGAAGGAGAAGCAGCAGCAAGTCGAAGACGCGATGGTCCGCATCGGCAAGTTCGACGCGCCGCCGATGCTGCCGATCGTGGGCGCCGGCGAGCAGTGGCGCTACCGCAACAAGGTCGAGTTCTCCTTCGCCCCAGACGACACCAACGATCCCGCCAAGCAGGGCATCGCCTGCGGCTTTCACCCCTCCGGTGAGTGGTGGCGCGTGGTCGACGTGGAGGACTTCGTCCTCGCCTCAGAGCGCATGAACGAGGTCCGCGGGCTGGTCGTGGCCTGGGCCCGTGAGCACCAGGTCCCGGCGTTTGACCGCAAGGCCCGCACCGGCATCCTGCGCAACCTCGTGATCCGCGAGGGCAAGCGCACCGGCCAGATCCAGGCGCGCCTGGTGGTCGGCGGCGGCCAGTTCGACTACGAGTCGCTGATCGAAGCCATCGGCCCGCAGGTCGACGGCCTGCTGCTCACCAAGACCGACGCGCAGTCCGAGATCACCCACGGCGGCGAGACGATCATCCTCGCCGGCAAGGAGCGCCTGGAAGAGGAGCTCCACGGGATCACCTACAAGATCTCGGCCGAGGCGTTCTTCCAGACCAACACCAACATGGCCGAGACGCTCTACTCGCTCGTGCGCGACGCGGCGGCGCTGGAAGGCTACGAGCGGCTCGTCGACCTGTACTGCGGCATCGGCACCATCGGCCTCACCCTCGCCTCCAGCGTGAGTGAGCTGTGGGGCATCGAGTCGATCCCCGAGGCCATCGACGACGCCAACCTCGTCGCCGCCCGCGAGGGCTACGGCGAGAAGGCCCACTTCATCGCCGGCGATGTGCGCACTGCTCTCCCCGCGCTGCTGGAGAAGGGCTTCAAGCCCGACATCGCGATCGTCGACCCGCCGCGCGCCGGCCTCTCGCAGAAGGTCGTGCGCCGCATCATCGACGCCGCCCCCAAGCGCGTGGTCTACGTGTCGTGCAACCCCACGACCCTCGCTCCCAACGCCCGCCAGCTCGTCGACGCCGGCTACATCCTCAAGTCCGTCCAACCGGTCGACATGTTCCCCCAGACGCC
>JAEMRF010000176.1 GCA_016463515.1 Solirubrobacteraceae bacterium
TCGTAGCGGCCGTCGTCCTTCTTCTGGCGCAGCAGGCCGTAGTGCTCGATGTAGTTGACGACCTCGAGCAGAGAGAACCCGAACACCGCCTGAACGATCATGTAGGGCAGGATCGACGGGCCGAACGCGATCAGCAGACCGGCCCACAGGATGATGCTGAGCACCCACGCGTTGATGATGTCGTTCTTGAGCGTGAAGGGCGACTTGTCCATCCGCTTGAAGCGCGAGGCCTCAAGGTGCCAGGCCGACTTGAGGCTGCCGGCGACCGTGCGCGGCAGGAACTCGTAGAAGCTCTCGCCGAACCGCGAGCTGGCGGGATCCTCGGGGGTCGACACGCGAACGTGGTGGCCCTTGTTGTGCTCGACCATGAAGTGGCCGTAGAAGGTCGGCGCAAGCGCCACGCGAGCCAGCCACTTCTCCAGCGCCTCGCGCTTGTGGCCGAGTTCGTGGGCGTCGGCGATGGCGATGCCGTTCACGCAGCCCAGGCTGATCGCCAGGCCGATCGATTCCAGGATCGACAGGTTGCCCGTCGACCACATCCACGCGGCAAAGACGGTGGCCGCCAGCTGGATCGGGATGAAGAGGTAGGTGCACCAGCGGTAGAAGTGGTCGTTCTCGAGCCACTTGATCACGCTCTCAGGCGGGTTGGTGGTGTCGTTCCCGCCGAGCTGGTCGAGCAGCGGCATCACGGCAAAGATGAAGGCCGGGCCGAACCACCAGAAGACGCCGAGGCCGGTCGCCTCGACGAGGCCCCAGGCGATGAACGGGATCGTCGGCACGACGAGGCCGAGGAGCCACGCGTACCGCTTGCCGTCCTTCCAGTCCGGGGCGATCGCCTCGACGCTGGGGTCGTCCTCGTGGTGGTGGTGATGATGCTCGTCGTCGTGGTGCGCGGCGGCTGGGCTGGCTGACATCGCAGGGCTCCCGGAGTCGGGGAAGAGGGACGGGCGAGTGAGAGACCCGCCGAAGTTTCAGCAGTGTAAGACACCACGCGCTGGTTTGTAAAGTCGATTGGACAAATCCATCGGTTTTGCCCAGGGCGCAGGCGCGGAAATCCCGCACGTCAAAGTGATCGGCAGCAAATACGCCAAGCCTGAGCATGGAGACGGGGTGGACTTCGCAGTGCGGCGCAAGTCGGCGTGACCGCGCTCACGCTCGCGCGCACAGGGCGCCGGGCGATGCCGGAGCTCGGGTGACCGAGCAGGGGTGCTCAGCCGCGCTTGACGGTGAGCGCGTAGCTCGAGAGCGTGCGGGTGCCGCCGGAGGGCACCGTGTTCACCACGACGAACGCGATCCGGCTCTTGGACCCGGAGTTGCGCAGCGAGATGGTGTCGGTCTTCAGACCGCCGCGCGTGGAGGAGTCGATCGGCTTGCCGCTGAAGGACCGCACGGACTGATCGAACGAGAAGAGGTTGGCCAGCCCCGCCGTGGGCTTGAGCGTGATCTTGGCGCTGGATCGGGCCGGGACCTTGATCCGGTAGGCGTCGACGTAGTCGTCGGCGCTGTCGCCCGTGGCGGTGATCGTGGCAGCACGACCTCCCGACCAGATCGTGCGCTTGCGGAACGTGCCCTTGGCCGCGGTGAAGGACGGATAGTCGTTGGGCTCGAGCAGGTCGGCCTGCGGTGTTGGTGCAGCGAGGGCTGGGGCGATCTGGAGCAAGCCATACCCAGAGCGCTCATCCCAGCCCGGGGCGCCCAAGTCGCGGGCGCTTGCGCGAAGCACCGCAGCGACCTGGCTTGGGTCCAGGTTCGGACGCGCGCCGAGGATCCACGAGACGCCGCCCGCCACGAACGGCGAGGCAAAGCTGGTGCCGTCGACGGTGGTGAGCCCGTCGGCGCTGCCGTCTTCGACATCCCATCGCAGCGGAACGTCGACGGGGACGCCTACGCCGGGTGCGGCGACGTCGACGTATTCGTTGAAGTTGGAGAACGACGCGACCGAAAGCGACTCGTCGATCGCCCCCGCGGTGATCACGTGCGGGTAGGAGGCCGGGAACGAGAGCGGATTGCCGTTGTCGCCGTCATTGCCGCTGGCGACCACCAGCGTGACGCCCTTGGCGTAGGTGTAGGCGACGGCGGCCAGGAGCGCGCCGCAGTTCTCGGTGAACCCGAGCGAGAGATTGATGACCTGCGCCCCGCGCTTGACCAGGTTGATGACGCCCGAGGCCACATCGCTGCACAGCAGCGTGGTGCCCCAAGACAGCACGGGGGCGCCCGGGGCGACGCCCACCACGCCGGTGCCGTCGTACGGGGCGGCTGCCGTCGAGGCGACCATCGTCCCGTGCGGTTCGACGGCGCCCACGCCGTTGATCACGTCGGCGGCGGCGAGCTCGGCGACGGAGCGGTCGACGGCGTCGTCGACGATGCCGATCGTGGCCAGCGTGCCAGGGGCGGGAGTGAGCGACGGCGCAAGGCCCACCGGGCGAGACCAGGGCGATTGGACGTTGGCCGGGCGGTCGAAGCTGGACGAGCGAACGGCGGGCGCATCTGCCTCGGCCCAGAGCACGGCGCTGCCGAGCTGATCGGCGATGCGGTCGGCCGTGGCGGTCGGCACCGAGAGGATGCCGAGCGTTGCGTTGAACGAGCCGCCGTTGCGCGCCGCAAGCTGCGCGAGCCGCGTGCGGTCACCAGAGGCCGCGATCAGCCAGCGGCCGGTGTCGCCGGCGCTCCTGCGAGCCGCCGTTGCCACCTGCGAGGGGAGGGTGGTCGTGCGCGCCTTGGCCGTGGCGATCCGGGCGCTCGAGGCGGCACCGTCGGCCGTCAGCGGTGTGGCTGAGGCAGCTCCGGGCAGCAACGCCAAGGTGGCGGCTGCAGCAGTCAGCGCCGGGACGGCCCGCACGCGGGAGCGGGTGCCTGGCACCAGCGAGAACGGTGCCCGGCGCATCTGGGTAAATCTACCGGCTATCGGCGCAGTGGGGCGCCGCTAGCGGCGCTGGCCCTCGGGCACTTCGCCGTGGGACACCGCGTAGACGATGTGGCGCCGGTGCACGGCCAGGAACGGATGCTCTTCCGGCTCCTGATTGGGGTCGAGTGGTTCGACGCGCACCTGACCGAGCGCGACGAAGTCCTTGTCGGACGCATTGAGCAGGTCCGAGACACGGCTGCGGTAGCCGTCACGGGCGAGCGTGACGACGCCAGTGATCCGATGGTGCTGCGTCAGCAGCTCGACACGTTCACGCTTGACTTCCACGTCCCGGTTCTCGGCAACCAGGCGGTCAGGCTTGAGTGGCTGGGCGCGCGGCGGCCCTCACCACTCGCGCTCTTGCTCGCGACCGGGCTCGCGGCCACCGACGGTGACGGGCACCGCGACCTGGCTGACGGCCTCGACGGCCTCGACCTCTTCGGCCTCTTCCTCGTTGTCGTGCTGGCCGTCGCACAGCACCCGGAAGTTGCCGGAGGTCCCGCCGTCGGCGCTCATCGTGATGCCGGGGAGGATCTCCTCGCCCTCCTCAAAACCCAGGCGTTCCATGTCGAAATGGGCCATGCCGATGCCGTGCGCGGTGTGCGTCGGGTTCTCGCGGTCGTGGGCGTTCAGTGCGATCTGGAACGCCTTCAGTACGGCGCCGATCGTCGAGGAGTCGGCCATGCACGCAGGGTAGCGCCGTGCGGGCGCGTTCGCGACCCCCGCGCCTCACCGGCGGCGGATGACCGGCTATGTCCCCCGCTTGGGGCGCTGGGGCTCGACGAGGGTTCTCGTCGTGCTCTAGGTTCCAGCGGGATCCGCGGCGCAGCGTCTGTCCCAGCATGCGCCCGATCGATCTGGCACGGTTGCCCTGTATGTGCCCCCGTCGCACCGCAGCATGAGTCTCAGTCGCCCCTCGAAATCCCAGCGCGACGAGTGGGCCGAGCTCCTCGGCGACAAACGGCGCACCACCCGCCGCTGGGTGATCCGCGCATTGGTCATCCCTCCATTCGTGGCCATCTTGCTGATCCCGTACCTGTTGCTCAGCGGCGCCGGCTACATCGGCGGGTGCCCGAGCCCGCAGGAGATGACCGAGTTCTGGGCCAAGCCGGCCCGGGAGGTGTCGTCTGGTGATCGTGACGCCGAGATCCGCCGCCAGCTGCGCTGCGTGGAGTTCGAAGGCATGACGCGCGCGCAGGTGATGGAGCAGCTCGGGAACTGGACCACGGTGCAGGAGTACCCGCGCACCGCTGCGGCGGCCAAGGGCACCTACCTGGTGTGGTCCAACGGCTCCAACACGCCGGGCGTCGGCATCGAGTTCACCGGCCCGCGGGGTCGCGCAATCCGGGTCGAGCGCTACGAGCCCTAGCGGCCTTGGCATGGGCCTGGGCTTGGTCCTCAGACTCGGCGTTGCTGTGGCGCACGCGTCCCAAGGCGTCGGCGCGGACTAGTTGTCGTCGGCTTGTGCTCGCGTGGCGAGCTGCACGAGGTACTCGGCGGCAGCGTCGCTGACGATCGCGTCCTTGGGGACGCCCGAGGCGGCTGGCGTCGGGACTGGCATGTCGCCGTCGAAGAGCACCAGGACCGACAGATACGTCGGCGTGGCGACGGTCGGCAGGTCGGCGGTGCTGGGCCCGTAGCCGATCGAGAACTGTCGGCCGGAGCCGTCGAGCTTCACGAGCGCGGAGTTGCGCTGCAGGTCGCGCTCACCAGCGCCCTCACCCAGCGACGTGAAGACCGCCGACGCCGGCCGCTCGAGTTCGAGGAAGATGCGGTCGCGCGTGCGGCCGACGTAGAGGCGCGGGGCCGACACCCGTGCGAACGCCAGCGACACGCCGCAGGGCAGCTCGACGAGCTGACTCGACGGTTCCCCGCACAGTGACGCGCGGATCGCGTCGGTCGCGCCGCGGCTGGAGCGCACCGTGAGGCGGTACGCGTTCTGCTCGGAGGCGTCCGGCGTGGTTGCCGGTCCGGGGTCGGGAATCGTGCGGTCGTCGGCCCCGCAGGCGGCGAGGCCGGCAGTCAGCGCGGTCGCGGCAAGCGCGGCCGCTGCAAGACGGGCAGGGGAGCGGAGAGATCGACCGTGGCTCATCGCAGCCCGGGACCCTATGTGGTGGGCGCGGCCCGATGCAGTCAGCGGTCGCTCGGCCCATAGGCCACGCGCGCCGATGCCGCGGGCGCCGGGCCGGCGGTGCTGCGGCGCGCGCCCTCGGCAGGCTGCTGGTCGGCGGAGCCGGTCTCGCGCTTGGTGCGCAGGCCGACGCGACCAGCCGAGAATCCGAGCAGAATTGCGAACAGCGCCATCATGCCGAGCACGCCCACGATCGCAGGGGTCCAGAGCGTGGCCGGCACGTCGGTCTTGCGTTCGCGCTGCAGGTAGACCAGCTCGTTCTTCATCGTCAGCGTCTGCGTGCCGGGGTTGATGATCGCCCCGACCGGAATCCCAGGATCGGCAGGGAGGTAGATCGGCACGGCCAGCATGCGGCGGCCCTGCTGGGTGCGCACCGCGGTCTTCCAAGGTCCGCCGACGGGAATCGGCTCCGTGCTGCGAAAGACGCCCGGCTCGATCTCTTGCATGGTGCTCGACACCAATCCGCCGCCCTGCCAGGCGATGGCCGACACGTAATGGGCGCCCGCGGCGTCGGCCGGGTTTTCGAAGCGCAGCGTCAGGGTGGAGTCGTGGATCGGGCCATCCTGTGGACCGGTGCCGGTGGCCGCTCGCGTTTGACGGTCCTTCTGCACGGTCGCGGTCACGACGGCGCCGTCGGAGTAGTCCTGGTTGCCGGCAAGCCCGGCAAGCACCAGCAGCGTGAGGGCCGAGCCGACGCCAAACGCCCGGCGCTGTGGCACGACGGCGAGCTTGCCATTGAGCGACAGCGCAAACAGCAACCCGAGCATCGATCCAGCGGTGCCGCCGATGATCGCGGCTGGGATGCCCTGCGAGAGCAGTTCGGTGGACCACGGCGTGGGCATGAAGGACTGCGACCACGCGTACTGGGCGGCGAAGCCGAGGGTTCCGATGCCCAGGCCCGAGAGCAGGACGGGCAGCACGGTGCGCCGGCGCATCGCAGCAGAGAAGAACACGGCTTCGACGACGAGCGCTTCGACGAAGAACAGCGGCAGCGTTGGCATGGACTGGTCGAGGCCCACCCCGACGACGAGATTCATGAAGAGGCGCGCGATCGCGTAGGCCGTGGCCGCGATGAGCGCTGCTCCGGGGCCGCCCCAGCGGCGCGCGAACACGAGCGCGAACCCGGCGCCGGCGGCCAGCAGGAGCGGCTGCCACACCATCAGGTACTGCTGAACGCCCCAGTCCCACTCGGCGAGGTAGAGCGAGAGGGCGATCAGGATCGCCATCGGCACGATGATCCGCGGCGCGCGGCGACGGGCACGTTGGATGAAGGTCTTCGGCGGGCCGAACGCTCGCTCGCCCTCGGCCTGAAGGATCGCGAGCGCGATGATCGACAGCACGGCGCCACTGATCATCATCAGGTGGGTCGGGCCCCAGAGGGTCACGTCTTGACCGAAGAGGCGGTGCCACACGTCGTCGAGCGGGAAGCCTGAGTAGCCCAGAACGGCGCAGGCCATCAGCGTGAGCGAGGCGACCGGGACGCGCCAGCCCGGCGCGA
>JAEMRF010000626.1 GCA_016463515.1 Solirubrobacteraceae bacterium
TCCACCGTGATCGTGTCCGAGCCGGCGTCGGTGATCGTGACGCCGATCGATCCGCCCTGAACCGGGTCGGTCAGCGTGCAGTCACGCGTCGTGCTCGTCTGGGTGATCGCCGACCAGATCAGCGGCTGTCCGCCGGTCCACTTCTGTGGTGTGCCGCTGCCGAACGGGCGTGCCTCTGCGGTCACGTCGAGCTTCGCCGTCCCTGTGTGGCCGGCGTAGATCCCGAGTTCGTCCGTCTGGACCTTGACCGAGTACGCGGCCTCATCGCCGAGGTTGCCGGTCACCGTCTTCTTCCCAGCCACGCCGGTTCCGACGATGGTCCATGACGAGCGAGTCGGCGTCGCATTCGGGGCCGTCAGGGTGAAGTCCTTGGTCCCCCCGGCCGCCATCGACGCGGTGCCCGGCTCGAGCTTGGCCACTCCGCTGCCCTTGAGGTCGACCGCGACCGGGGACCCGTTGGCCGCCTTTGCGTTCAATGCCGTGACCGTGGTCGTCTGGCCAGCCCGCAGCTTGGAAGCGGCGGACTTGCTCTCGAGCTTCAGGCAGGCTTCGTCGTCGTACCAGTGCTTCTGCACGCGGTCGGCGACGACCTTGCGCACGTACTCCACGGCAGCGAGCGTCAGCAGGTGCGTCGCCGTCTGCGTGTAGAGCAATCCCTTCAGGTTGCTGATCGAGCGGATGTCCCACGCGGTGGGCCCGGTGGAGTTGTTGACCCGCGAATGCGGCCCGAAGATCCCGCCCTTGGTCCAGTCCACGTGGCTCGTGGCCTCGGTGTAGGCCTGGCTGAAGTCAACGCCGGTGTCGAGGAGCCCCTTCTGACCAAAGCCGCTCCCGACCTCCCGGCCGCGCCACGTCTCCGAGCCTTGCTTGGAACCGCCGAACGTGAAGGTGGTCTGCACGTCGACGTTGTCGATCGTCTTCCAGCGCGCGTCCTGACCAACGGTGAGTGAATAGCTCGCGTCGACCTTGGCGGCGATCGTCTGAGAGACACCATCGGTGGTGATCGTGAGCTTCGCCTCGCCGACGAGCTTGCCGTTGACCTTGCCGGACGCGTCGGGACACGCGTCCGGGAGGTCGGAGAAGTCGATTTCGATCTTGATCTTTGCGTTCTTGGCGTCGGTCACCTTGTCGGCACCGAGTTCCTTCAGACCCTTGGTGTCGGCAGTGAACTCCACGGCGCCGCTCGCCTGGATGCCGAGCTTGCCGTTGGCCGTCACGTCCGATGCTTCGATTCGGGCTGAGCCTGCCGTGCCCTTGGCTGGATCGCCGAAGGTGGTCGACTGTTTGAAACCGCCTTCGAGCCGGCGCGCCACTTGCGCCCCGGCGGCCTTGCGCCAAGCGTTCATCCCTTGGTCGATCAGCGCAGCCGTGGCCCGTTTCCCGATCCTGCGTTCGGTGATCGCCAGCGCCGTCGGCTTCACGGTGAGCGCCTGCGTGAGCTGGTCGGTCGTGCTGGCCACGACGCCTGGGCTGGAGGCCGCAGGCCGTTCAACCGCCGTGATCTTGGGCCGCGCGACCGCTTTGCAGCGCACTTTGCCCTTCTTCTTGGCGAGTTTGGCCTGCTTGCCAGATCCCGTGACGACCGGGAAGGTCCCCGGCGCACACTTGGCCTTCTTGGTCGCAGCGAGCGACGGCGATGCGCCGAGCG
>JAEMRF010000627.1 GCA_016463515.1 Solirubrobacteraceae bacterium
CACCCGACCCGCCCCGCATGACCTCAAGCCTTCACACCGTGCGCCGTGGCGCACTCCTTGCCGCCGCACTGCTGCTCGGCCCGACCGCAGCGGCGCAGGCGGCCCCGTTCAACCCGCCGCCCGGATCACCAGTTCGCGTGGAGCGGGTCAATGGCGGCAACGCGATGACCGTCGCCAACAAGAACGGCTCGGCCGGCCTGCGCGCCGAGTTCCCGGCCCCGACCGACGGCACCACCGAGGCTGAGGTTCGGATCGCGCGCGACGGCAAGGTCACGCACCGGCGGACGGTTCCGCTCGAGATCGTCGGCGGCGTGGCGAAGGTCAGCACCCCGGTGAAGACCCATACGGTCGGCACCTACCGGGTTGGCGTGCGGGTCGCCGGCAAGCTCGTCGGCGACGTCGTCGAGTTCGACGTGCTGCCCGCTCGCGTGAGCCGCGGCTCGTCGAAGCGGTCCATCCGGATGATGCAGACCGCGCTGATCCGTCGGAAGTACGTCCTCACCGGATCCGGCACGTTCGACGGCCACACGCAGCGCGCGCTCGTGGCGGTGCGCAAGCGCCTTGGTCTCTCGCGCACGGTGAGCTACGACGGCGCGCTTGCCGCGCGCCTGGCACGCGGCGAGGGCGGCTGGAAGGTCCGGTTCCCGGGCCACGGCCGCCACGTCGAGGCCGACATCTCACTCCAGGTGCTTGCGCTGATCGGTGAGGGCGGCAAGGTCGAGCGCATCTATCCCACCTCGACCGGAGCCCCGGCCACGCCCACGATCAAGGGCAGCTTCAAGGTCTACCGCAAGGATCTTGGAACCAACGCCAAGGGCATGGTGCATTCCTCCTACTTCATCCGCGGTTACGCGATCCACGGCTACAAGTCGGTCCCGACCTACAACGCCAGCCACGGCTGCCTGCGGGTGCCGGTGCCGGATGCCATGAGCATCTTCCGCTGGGTTCGTTACGGCACGATCGTCGACGTCTACGCGTGAACGTCCCCTACGTCGACCGCCCGGATCTACCGGAGGAGCTGCAGACTCCCGAGCTCACGATCGCGCGCCACGAGCTGGTGCGCGGTCTGGCCGAGCATGCGCTGATCCTCGGCGACGTGGTCCTGACCAGCGGCAAGACCGCGAAGTTCTACGTCGACGCCAAGCGCGCGATCCTGCGCCAGCCGTGGTTCGGTGCCCTCGGCGAGCTGGTTGCCGCCGAAGCCGTGCGGGTCGGGGCGACGGCGATCGGCGGCATGACGATGGGGGCCGACCCCGTCGCGTGCGCCGGACTGTCAGCGATCGAGTCGTCGTCCACGCGCGGCGAGCGCTCGCCCGACAAGGCGTTCTTCGTGCGCAAGGAAGCCAAGCAGCACGGCCTGGCGCGTCGCGTCGAGGGCCCGCTGCTGGATGAGCGCGACCGGCTGCTCGTGGTGGAAGACGTCGTGACGACCGGAGGGTCGACGGTCAAAGCGCTCGAGGCGCTGCAGGCCGAGGGCCGCACCGTCGTCGGCGTGCTCACCGTGCTGGACCGTTTGGCGGGCGGCGCCGAGGCGATCCAGGCGAAGGCGGGCGTGCCGCTCACCGCGCTGGTCACGATCGACGAGATCTACCGCTCCGAGTGATCAACGCGCTTCTCGTTTGGGCGCCGGGACTGCTCGTCGCGGC
>JAEMRF010000628.1 GCA_016463515.1 Solirubrobacteraceae bacterium
TACATGAAAGTAGCAACCTGCGCGCGCTGCGTCTCGACGTGTGCGGGGTGCCACATCGCAAGGGCCCGCTGGGCCCGTCAGCACGGCCGCCATCTACGCTTGCGATCCGATGGCCAACGCGCTCGCGACCTCGTCGTCTCCCTACCTCTTGCAGCACGCCGAGCACCCGGTCGACTGGGTCCCCTGGTCGCAGGACGCCCTCGAGCGAGCCAGCCGCGTAGACAAGCCGCTGCTGATTTCGATCGGCTACTCGGCCTGCCATTGGTGCCAGGCCATGGCCCACGAGTCGTTTGAGAACGCGGAGGTGGCGGCGGTCATGAACGAGCACTTCGTGTGCATCAAAGTCGACCGTGAAGAGCGCCCGGATCTCGACGCCATCTACCTGGATGCCTGCCAAGCGCTGACGGGACAGTCCGGTTGGCCGCTGCACGTGTTCGCCACGCCGGATGGCCGCCCGTTCTACGCCGGCACCTACTTCCCACCACAGCCGACGGAGCATCTCCCCGGGTGGCAGCAGGTCATCGAGGCCCTCGGCACCGCCTGGACCGAGCAGCGCCACGAGATCGAAGAGACGGGGACCCGCCTGGCCGCAACGCTCAGCGGTGCCGCCCAGCTCGCCCCGGCGGTCGCCGTGCCGGACGCACCGTTCCTCGACCAGGCCACCACCGCGATCGCAAAGCGGTTCGACAGCGTCCACGGAGGCTTCGGGGGCGCCCCGAAGTTTCCGCCCTCGACGGCGCTTGCGTTCTTGCTGGCACGCGACCAGCTGCCGATGGTGCGTTACACGCTGGCGTCGATGGCCTCCGGCGGGATCTTCGATCAGGTCGGCGGCGGATTCTTCCGCTACGCCGTCGACCCCGCGTGGTCAGAGCCGCACTTCGAGAAGCTGCTTGCCGACAACGCGCTGCTGGCCACCCGCTACGCCGAAGCAGCGTCCGTCACCGGCGACCCAGCGTTCGGGCGCGTCGCAGAACGCACGCTCGACTGGATCGTTCGCGACCTGTCGTGCGAGGACGGCGGGTTCGCAAGCGCTCTGGCTGCCGATTCCGGCTCCACGGAGGGGGCGTTCTACACATGGACTCCCCAGCAGCTTCGCGACGCGTTGACGTCAGACGACGCAACGACCGCGATGGCCTGGTTCGGTGTGGCCGACGCCGGCAGCCGCGAGGGCGACTCCACCGTGCTGGAAGAGCGCGGGGCGGCACCTGAGCCGCAGGCCCGTGACCGGATCCTCGATGCGTTGTTGGTCGCGCGCGAGGGGCGTGCGCGCCCGGCGCGTGACGACAAACGGATCGTGAGCTGGAATGCGCTCACGATCAGCGCTCTGGTGGCCGGCAGCGAGCGGCTCGGCCGCGGCGACCAGCTGGCTGCCGCCGAACGCTGCGCGGCCTTGATCCTGGAGACCGCCCAAGATCATCGCGGGCGACTCCTTCGCCTCATCCCCCGCGACACGGACGACCACAGTCAGATCCCCGCGGGCGTCCTGGAGGATCACGCTCACCTCCTCGACGCACTGGTGGCGCTCTACGAGGCCACGACCAACGAACGGTGGCTGCAGGCCGCCACCCAACTCGCCGCCGTGCTGCTGCGGGACTTCGTCGATCCCGATCGTGGCGGATTCTTTTCCACCGCCAACGACCACGAGG